>DASVSC010000213.1:0-25817 GCA_036388295.1 Tepidisphaeraceae bacterium
CCGGCCGCCATGGCGATCGGCGCGGTGCTGTCCTACGTCCAGGAAACGCAGAAGGCCCTTGTCCAACACCTGCGCCCGCCGCGAAAGCATATCGCCGACGACCACCTGGCGATCGACCCGGCCACGTACCGCGCGCTCGAAATCGACCGCACCGTCCGCAGCGGCGGCACCGACGGCTCGCTGCTCTCGGCCATCGACCGCACCCGCACCGGCATGGGCGCGCGCCTGCTGCGGCAGTGGGTCCGCTTCCCGCTGTGCGACCTCGAACACATCAACGCCCGGCAAAGCGCGATCGCGGCGCTGCTGGCCGCGCCAACAGATTTGAAGGCGATCGTCGCCGACCTCGAGGGCATCTGCGACATCGAGCGCATCGTCGCCCGCGTCAGCGTCGGCCGCGCCAGCCCGCGCGACGTGTGCGGTCTCGGCCGGTGCCTGGAAAGTCTGCCGAGGCTCATCGACAAGCTCGAAAAATTGCCCGACCCGACGGCCGTCGCCCCGGAACTGTCGGCCGCCCGCGGCTTCGTGGCCGAGCAGTCGGCGTTCCTCAAAAGCGCGATCCTGCCCGAACCGGCCCCGCACTTGCGCGAAGGCGGCGCGATTGCCCACGGCTTCGACGCCGAACTCGACCGTCTGCGCACCCTCGGCGAAGGCGGCCAGCAATGGCTGGCAGCGTTCCAAGCCCAACTCGCCGCCAGCAGCGGCATCCCGAACGTCAAAGTCGGCTACAACCGCGTGTTCGGCTACTTCATCGAACTCACTGAATCGCAGCGCGACAAGGCCCCGGCGGAGTGGACGCGCAAGCAGACGCTCAAGGGCTCGGAACGGTACATCACGCCGGAACTGAAATCGTTCGAGAACGAAGCCCTCGGCGCACGCGACCGCGCGATCGCGCTGGAGCAGAAGCTGTTCGAGCAGATCCGTTTAACGCTGCTGCCGTGGACCGAGCAGTTTCAGGAGCTAGCGGCCTCGCTCGCGCGGCTCGACACGCTGTGCGCCCTCGCCACGCTCGCCATCGACCGAAAATACTGCCGCCCGATCGTCACTGAAGACCGCGTCCTGCAGATTATCGACGGCCGCCACCCGGTGCTGGAACAACAACTCGGCAGTCAGTTCGTCAGCAATGACCTGACGATCGACGCCAGCGACAGCCTGCTGCTGATCACCGGCCCGAACATGGCGGGCAAAAGCACGTACATCCGCCAGGCCGCACTGCTGACGCTGCTGGCGCAGATCGGCAGCTACGTCCCGGCGAAAAGCGCCACCATCGGCATCGCCGACCGTTTGTTCGCCCGCATCGGCGCCAGCGACGAACTGCATTCGGGCCAAAGCACGTTCATGGTGGAAATGACCGAGACGGCGAACCTGCTGAACAACGCCACCGACCGCAGCCTGGTCATCCTCGACGAGATCGGCCGCGGCACCAGCACGCTCGACGGGCTGAGCCTCGCCTGGGCGATCAGCGAACACATCGCCGCGAGCATCAAAAGCCGCACGCTGTTTGCCACCCACTATCACGAACTGACGGACCTGGCCGAGCGGTACGCCGGCGTGCGGAACCTGAACGTCAGCGTGCGTGAGTGGGACGACCAGGTCGTCTTCCTGCACCGCATCGTCGAAGGCGGCACCGACCGCAGCTACGGCATTCACGTCGCCCGCCTGGCCGGCGTGCCGCAGGCCGTGCTCGACCGGGCGAAAGAACTGCTCGGGCAACTCGCCGTGCATCACGTCGAGCAGACCAAAGCCGCTAAGGCCGTCAAAAGCCGCGACCCGTGGCAGATGTACCTGTTCGACGGCGGCAGCAGCGAGTTGCTGAACGCCCTCAAAGACCTGAACGTCGACGGCCTGACACCGATGGCGGCATTCGACCTGCTGCGGCAGTGGAAAGAAAAATTCGGCAAGTGAGTTAGAATCAGGCGGGCCGCGACGTCCTGTTGGCGGCACATGTCTGATCTTTCGGCCGGAATGAGTGAGGTCCTATGATTTGCCTACCCCGCGGCGCGGCCGTGATCGCACTACTGACGGTGGCCGCCGCCGGCGCGGATACGTTGCCATCGGCCGCGGCGTTGCAGGCGATGGCCGACAGCAAAGACTGGCCGGGCCTGCTCGCCGGCACGTCACGCGCACTGGCCCTTCGCACACCGGCCGCCGCTTACGATCGCTACGACCTTTGGACGAAAAAGGCAGAAGCCCACCTGCAGCTCAGTCAGTTCGGTCCGGCGTCGCAGAGTCTGGCGAGTGCTGCGAAAGAGACAAAAATTACGGAAAAGCAGCGAGATACGGCGGTCGCTACAGCCCGGCTTCTCCGAAAAAGTACGCCCAAAGGTTACGAACCGCCGACCACTGACGGCCTCCCTCAGCGCTTCGATATTCTGGACACCGCCATCCGGCCGAAGGCCCTTACGGCGATGTTGGACGGCGAGATCGGCGACCTCAAGCGGCGCATCGGGAAGTTCAATGTCATCACTGACGCCAAGGCCATGGCCGACGCGGCCAAACAGCTGATCGAACTGCGGCCGCTCGACCGTGTGATCCACGATTCGACGGAACAAACGGACGTCCTGGAGAAAACACTGGGCGAACGTTTTTCCGATGAAGTGGATGAGTGGGCCCGCGCCGCGGACCAGCGGTTGGCCGCAATCGAAGCCGGCCAGCGGTTCGTTACCAAGGGTGGCTACGACGCCGACCGCGTCAAACACAAGGACGGCGTTGGGATCAAAGGCCGTTCGCCGCAGGAGGACGACGAAATGCGACGTTACGTCAAAGAAGCCCAAGTCCTGGCCAAGTCGTATACGACACTGCATTCCGGCCTATCTGAAGTGGGACAGGAAAAAGTGCGCGGATCGGAGAAGCGGATCGAGATGATCTATTACCGCGCTCAGGGTTACATCGGTGTTCCTGAGAACAAGCAGCGTTAATCCAGATCAATAGTCCGACGCGGCGGCTACACCAAAAGCGTCCTGCTAACGAAACGATCGGGCCCGTGTCAGAACGAAAGGACGGACCGCTGGCGTTACAATTGCCGGCCAGCGGAAAGTTTTGGTAACACACAACGAGGGCCTTATGCAGTTCCACCCGATTCGCACTGCCGTGGCGTTGACGCTCCTTTTGACGCTCCCGACGCACGCGGCCGACCCGTTGCCCACTATGGACGAGCTGCAATCGCTGCAGGCGAAAAAAGACTGGCCCGCCTTGCTCGGAGCCGTCAGCCGCGTGTTGCCGGTGAAGGGCCCGGCCACCGCGGCGTACGACCGGACGGAATTGTGGATGATGAAGGGCGAAGCCCAATTGCAGAGCAATCAGTTCGTCCCCGCGTCCCAGTCTTTCGCCAATGCGGCCGAGGAAAAAACGGCCCCGCCCGAAAAGGCCGATTATGCCCTCGCGATGGCGGAATTGGCCAAAAGGAGCGACGCCAAGGGGTACAAAACGCCCGCCCGCCAGGGGCCGCCGCAGGCGTTCGATATCCGCGACCCGGCCAAGCGCCCCGAAGCGTTGGCCGCGATGCTCAACGCCAACCACGTCGATCTGACCCAGCGGGTGAAGCAAGTGAAGGTCGCGACCGAATCCAAGCCGCTGGTCGAATTAGCCAAGAACATCGCACAGTCGCGCCCGCTCGACCGTGTGGTGAACCAGTCGGTCGCTAAAACGGACGCGCTGGAAACGGAGTTGGCGCAGAACTTCATCGACAGTGTGACGAAATGGTCGACCGCCGCCGACGAGCAACTGGCGGAGATTCTGGCACGGGCGGACGAGATGGTCGAACTGCGGACTCAGGACGCCGCCACCGGGCGCGTCACCGTCAGCCAGCATCGCCGCGGCGTGCAGCAGGCCGACCAGGGCGCGATCAAAAAGGTGATGCAGCAGGCCGAACAGCTGGCGACGACGTACGGCGCGGTGCAGAAGGCCATGAGCCAAACCGGCCAGGCCGCCATTAAGCCCGGCGAGGCGCTCGTGCAGGGGACGTACAATCGGGCCAAGACGCTCGAGATCGACCGGTTGCGCGTGACCACCCCCGACATCAACGGCACCGGCACGACGGGCACGCCCGGCACGCGCCGCCCCCGACAATAAGCGCATCCCGCGAACTGTTTCGCCAGTTTACGGCAGGCCCCGCTTCAGCGGGCCTGTCTGCTGCGCACACTCCCAATGTTCCCCTCCTCTCCTGATCCACCAAGTGCCAAGGTTGGCGTCAGAGCACCGTGGCAGGCTTCGCCTCGCTATCATCCACGGCATGAAAGAGGACCCATGGCTCGCCCCGCGACGGCTCGCCGTTGCCGAGCAGATGGACGAGCCGGCCGTCGATCCTGCGACACTCGGGCAGGCCTTGAGATTCATCCGGCGGATCAACCGTGCGCTCGGCTACACGCGCAATACGGTCCGACACCTCGACCGCCTGACCCGCGACCTTCCCGAAGGCCGGCCGCTGCGCGTGCTGGACGTGGCGACCGGGTCGGCGGACGTGCCGGTGGCCGTGCGGCGGTGGGCGAAGCGGCGGGGCCGACGGGTCAGCGTTGTCGGTCTGGATCTGCACGCCGCCACGCTCGCGTATGCCGCCGATTACGCCGGGCCAGCGGTGCCCCTCGTACGCGGTGACGCGTTGGCGCTGCCATTCGCGGACGGGGCGTTCGACGTGGTGATGACGTCGATGTTCCTGCACCACCTGCCCGACGCGATGGCCGCGGGTGTGTTGCGCGAGATGAGCCGCGTCGCGTCCCACGGCCTGATCGCTGCGGACCTACTGCGCCACCGGCGGGCGTACCGGTGGATCTGGCTGATGACGCTGCTGTCCAAGCCGATGCTCCGTCACGACGCGCGCGTGAGCGTAAAGCAGGCGTTTACGATGAAAGAGGCCGACGCCCTGCGGCAGGCGGCGGGGCTGAGCGAAGCGCGGGTCTACCGGCATTTCGCCCACCGGTTCGTCATCGCGGGGCCGACGGCCGACTCACTTCTGTGAGGCGAGGAACAACGCGATCGCGACGACGTTGATGAAGACCGAAATGCCAGCCACGACGGCGATGGTGACGACCGTGGTGTTGTTCCAGATCGACAGCATGGGCGCGTCGAGGTCGAGCGTCTGGCCGTGTTCCTGCAGGGTGGCGACGGCGTCGAGGTCCACTTGCCGGCGGGCGTGCTTCGGGGCTTGGCCGCCTTTGACGAGCAGCAGATCTTCCAACAGGTCGGCCGTGTTCTGGTACCGCTCGTCGCGGTTTTTAGCCATGCAGACTTCGATGATTTCGCTGAAGCCGCCGCTGAGGTCGGTGTTGATGTGATCGGGCGGGACGAGCGGCTCGCGCAAATGCTTGTGCATCACGGCCGAGGGCGAGTCGCCGTCGAACGGGGCGCGGCCGACGACCATGTGATAGAGCGTGGCGCCGAGCGAATAAATGTCGGCACGGGCGTCGATGTCGAGATCGCCGCGAATTTGCTCGGGGCTGATGTAGTAGGGCGTGCCGTAGGCCTTGCCGGCTTCGCTCTCGGCGGCCTGCTTGTCGTCGGCCTCGCGTGCCAAGCCGAGGTCGGTGAGCTTGGCGACGTTGTGGCTGGTCAGGATGATGTTCTTCGGCTTGACGTCGCGGTGGATCAGGCCCTTTTGATGGGCGTGGCCGAGCGCGTCGGCCATCTGGATTCCGATATCAAGGGCTTCGGCCTCCGTGAAATTGCGGCCTTCCCCGACGGGCGGCGGCTGCATGACGTCGTAGAGCGTGCGGCCTTCGATGTACTCCATCACGAAGTAATGGAAGTTGTCCGGCGTGCTGCCGACGTCGATGGCCTGGACGATGTTGTTATGGCTCAGCCGGGCGGCGGCGCGGCCTTCTTTGTAGAAGCGTTCGACGAACTCGGCCGATTCGCTGCTCTTTTTCGGCAGCACCTTGATGGCCACGTCGCGCTGCAGCGAAATCTGCCGGGCCTTGTATACGGTGGCCATCGCCCCTTTGCCGAGGCGGCCGAGCAGGGTATAGCCAGGAATCTGGCTGGTGCGCCGCTCTTCCATCTGCCGGCGGACGCGTTTGACTTGGTTGGCGGTGACGAAGCCGTGATCGACGAGCAGGTCGGCGAGCGACCGCTGGTTGGGGTCGCTGGCCTGTTTTTGGTGTTCGCGACAGAACTCCAGTTCCGCCCGGGTCGCCAACCCGCTGTCGAGCACAAGGCGGCCGACTTCGGTGTCGATGTTCGCCGCGACCGCGGTGGCGGGCGTGTCGAAGTTGGAGGGCGTCGGTTGCTGCGTCATACTCGGGCGGTTCTTGAACCGTAAAAATCTCGCCGGCCCCTGTCAACAGATTTCAACGGGGACAACACCTATTCTACGCTACAAACCCGCTAAGGGTTGTGACAACGGGCGGATAAGCCATCAGATCGCTCCGGTCCGGTAATACACGGGCGAAAGAGGCCGACGCCTGTCGCGCGTCGGCGGTGTAAAGAAGATTTCATGTCACGCGCCGTAGCATCAGGCGGGGAAATGACGACATTCCGTGATGGCGGCATTCGCCCACCGACGAAGGAACAGGAGAAGGTATGAAGATTCTCGTCATCGAAGACAATCCCCGCATGGCCAGCGCCATCCAGAAGGGTCTGAGCGCTGCCGGGCACGTCTGTGACATGTGTATCAGCGGTCGAGAGGGCGAAGAGCAGGCCGCCACCGGGGAATACGACGCGCTGGTGCTGGACGTGATGCTGCAGGACCACGACGGGATCGACCTGTGCCGCAACCTGCGCCGCCGCGAGGTGCGCACGCCGATCCTGATGCTCACCGCGCTGTCGGGCACGAAGGACAAAATCGCCGGCCTGGACGCCGGCGCGGACGACTACCTCGGCAAGCCGTTCGATTTCGAAGAACTCGTCGCCCGCCTGCGGGCCCTGACGCGCCGCGTGACCGATTTGGATTCGGCCCTGCTGCGTTATGCGGACATCGAAATTGACATGCCGCGTCGCCGCGTGACGCGGGCGACGAAGTTCATTGAGATGACGAACAAGCAGTTCGTGCTGCTGGAATACCTGATGCGTAACCCCGACCGCGTGCTGAGCCGTGCGGTGCTGGGGCAGAACGTGTGGGACATGAACTTCGACCCGTTCAGCAACGTCATCGATGTTCACATTGCGGCGTTGCGTAAGAAGATCGACCGGCCGTTCGACAAGGCGCTGATCCACACGATCACCGGCGTGGGCTACATGTTCAGCAGCACGCCGCCGCAGGGTTCGAACAATGACGACGAAGGCCTAGAGGACGACTAAAGATGCAGGCCCGGCTTGGCCCGGGTCCAGAGGTCGGGAATGCTTCGATCCTTTCGGTTTCGCCTCATCATCGCCTTCGTGGCCCTGTTCGCGGCCATCAGCGTGGCCGTGAGCTTCGTCGGTCTGATGCTGCGCGAGCAACAGATCCGCAATGTTTTCGACCGTGAATTGCGGCTACGGGCCGACATCCTGACCGATTCGCTCGCGAAGCTGCCGGAACTGAATGACTCCAACCTGCGCAAGGCCGTCGACGACCTGTCGCACCAGATCTACTTCCGCGACTTTTACGTCCAGGTTTACAACGCCCAAAGCGAGCCGGTCGCCGCGTCGGAGAACCTGGGCACCGGGCGCATCAAGCTGGCCAAGCCGTTCTCGGACGTGTCGGCCGACGGCGTGATCCGCGAACGGGAAGTCACCCCAGGCACATTTCTCAAAAACGGCCCGGCCGAACTGCGCGGGCTGCGGCTGCGGCTGACGAACGCGCAGAAGCAGGAATACCTCGCGGTTATTGCCACCGACCCGCGGCTGATCAATGACTCGGTCAACGCCCTGCGCTGGCTGTTCCTCGGCGGGAACTTCGGCGGCGTGATTGCGGCGGCGGGGGCCGCTTGGCTTGTCACGGGCGCGATGGCCCGACGCATTGACGCGATCAAGGCGCAGGTGCAGACCCTCGGGCCCGACGAACTGTCCCGGCGGATCGAAACGCGCGACACCGACGAGATCAGCGAACTGGCCGTCCACCTGAACGCGATGCTGGACCGCCTGAAGGCCGGTTTCGAGACGCAGGAACGGTTCATCCACGACGCGTCGCACGAACTCAAGACGCCCGTCGCCACCGTGCAGGCCGAGGCGCAGGCGCTGATGCTCGGCGATCCCGAGCGCGAAGAGTTGATGGACTTCGTGCGCAGCACCAACGACGAAATGCGTCGCCTCGGCCGACTGACCGAAGCGTTGCTGCTGCTAACGCGTAATAGCGAGGCCCGTGTCGCCCATCGGTTCCGCACGATGGACATGACCGAAATCACCATCGCCGCCATCCGCCACCTGTCTACGCTGGCCACCGACCACAAGGTACGCCTGAATCTGGTGCAGCCGGAAGGGGCGGGTGAGTCGCTGCTGATCCGTTGCGACCCGGACCTGCTGGAGGCGATGATCAGCAACCTGATCCGCAATGCCATCCGCTTTTCGCCGCAGAAAAGTGAGATCCGCATCACCCTGCAGACGCACGACGGCTTGGCGGAATTGAACGTCGAAGACGCCGGCCCCGGCATCCCCGCTGACATTTTGCCGCAAATCTTTGACCGCTACTTCCAGACCAGCCAGACCCGCGTCCGCCGCGGTGCCGGGCTGGGTCTGGCGATCGCCCTGACCGTCGTAAACCTGCACGGCGGCTCGATTTCCGCTTCCAACCGTCCCGGCCACGGCGCCTGCTTTACAGTCCGCCTGCCGCTGCTGAGTGCGACGCCCGCCAAGGTCGCGACGGCTTAGCGACGTCAGATAAAGTTTCTTTCATACCCGTTTAGCTATTCATTCAGCGGACTCGGCCGATGATAATCACATCGACATGGCCGCGACCGCGGAGCGGGCCGGTGTAACTAAGGCATGAGGTCGCCACTGGCCCTTTTGGTCCAACCTTTCCATGAATACGCACTCCGTGGACACGAAGCCTGACGCCTCACCGCGACCCCGCACGACCTCATCAGTCCGGCTGAACCGCCTGAGCGTTTTGTGCGTGGTCTTGCTGCTGATGTCATTCCTGACCGGGGCCAACGCGCTGACAGACGTGTCGACGAACTACGTCGATTTGGCCACCATTCTGTCGGTGCTGGCGTTCATCGGGTCGATGGTCGTGCTGGCCATCAGCATGATCGGCAACACGTTCCGAAGCTAATCCCTCAGTCTGCCCTACAGCCGGTCGAACGCGAACGTTTGATGTGCCTGCGTGATTGTGCCCGGCCGCCTGACGTCTGACGGCCCGTATCGAGGGCCATCCTGCTGAAGCGGTTACAGTCGGCGGGGTGATTTCAGCAATCTTGAAAACGTCACCAGGCCGAAGTTCCTGTAAACCGCTGAAAATCCGACCGATGGCTCGGGCGGCCGTGTTGGGGATTGCCGATTGCTTTCGACACGCGTGCCGGGAACAATCCGTTGCCAGACCGCCCATTGCATGAAACTTCTGCCCGACGACCAACTCCGCCGTTTCGAAAGCCACCTGACGGCCATTTGCCGGACCTGCGTCGCGGACATCGATTCACCCCTGCTCTGCGAACGGCTCGTGACCTACGTCCGCCTAGGCGGCAAACGCATTCGGCCGCAACTGGTCCTCTGGACCCACGCCCACGCCACCGCGCCGGATGCCCCCGCGCCGGACGCCGTCTTGGACGTCGCGGCCGCCTGGGAACTGTTTCACGCCTTTCTGCTCGTCCATGACGACATCATCGACGGCTCCGACCAACGCCGCGACCAGCCGTCGCTGCACCGCCAACTGCAAAGCCTCGATAGCGATTCCCCGCGCTTCGGCTGCAATCTCGGCATCGTCGCCGGCGATTTGTTTTACGCCTGGGCCAATCGTCTGCTAAGCGACCTGGACGTGCCGGCCACGGTCTACCGCGACATGCACCGCCTGTTCGCCCGCGTCGCCACCACGACCGGCCTCGGCCAGGCCGTTGACGTGATGCAAAGCCACGCGCCCCTGGAGCGCCGCGACGAGGCCACGCTGCTGCGCGAGTACCACTGGAAGACCGCCGCCTACACGTTCGAGGGCCCGATGCTGTCGGCCGCCATCCTCGCCGGCCTGCCACCCGAAACGCACGCGGTCATCAGCCGCTACGCCCTGTCGCTCGGGCAGGCGTACCAGATGCAGAACGACTTGCTCGACTTGGTCCGCCCGGTGACGGAAGGGTCCGACCTCGTCGAAGGCAAGCACACGTTCACGCTGCTGAAGGCCCGCGAGTTCCTCGCCGGCACCGAGCGCGAGGCGTTCGACACCGACCTCTCCCGCATCGTCGCCAGCAACGGCCGCTCGCTCGGCCTGGCCGAAAGCGTGCGTCGCCGCCTGCTGGAAACCCCCGCAGTGAACTGCACCGTGGAGCGGATCAACAATTTGCTCGACGGCTGCCTCGCCGACGCCGACACGCTGCCGCCCGCGTTGCACGGGGCGATGGCCGGGTGTTTGAAGCAGTTGCGGGCGGGGTACTTCGTGACGCCGACGCCGAGCGCGTGACGCCTGTAGGGTGGGCATTGAGAACCTTGCGCATGATTAACCCATCCTCGCGACTTTTATGACGTCGATTCGGGCATGGTAGAGATTGATTTTGGCGGTCACCCATCGGCGGACCCGGACCCGGACCAGGCCTGGGACAAAGGCGGGGAGCGGGCCGAGCAGGCCGGGGATGCGAGTCAGGTTCCCGAACACGCGTTCGATTTGGTCCCTCCGGCGGTAGACCTTTTCCATCGCTTCGGGGTGCTGATCCCACAGGTCGATCAGCCGGCGGCGGGCCGGGCCCATCTGCCTGCGCGTCACCGGGTGGCCGCCGCCTACGCGGCGTCGGGCTCCTCCCCGACGCGGCCGACAGACCAGCCATCCGCCGCGGGCGTCGACGCCTTTGTGCAGGCGGTGGGCGTCGTAATTGCCGTCGGCGAAGACGAGCGTGCCGGGCCGCAGCAGGTGGCCGATGCCGATTAGTTCACGGGCGACGGGCATCTCGTGCCGGTTCAGCGGGAGCAGTGCAAAATCAGCGACTTTTCCGTCCCCGGCTACGGCGGCGTGGGGTTTGTAGCCGCGGCCCATGCCGCCGGGGACGTGGCCGACCCGGGCGTCCTTGTCCTGACTCACCGGGCTGACGACCAAGGCCTTCCCGTCGAGACGGATCGTGGCCCGCGCGTCGGTGCGGGCCAGGTGCCGCCGCTTCACGCGGTCGTTGATCAGCGTGAAGCGGGCGGAGGCGATGCGTCGGTTCAGTTGCGAGACGCTCGGCCGGCCCCGGGGCGAAAGAGTCGGTTCGTGTGCAGCGGGTCGAGCGCCCGGGTCATCGGGCGGTCGTGCTTGACGGCCCAGTAGTAGAACCGCAGGATCAATGCGTCGGAGTATTTACACCGCGACGCGGGCCCGAAGGACCGGCAGACGCGACGAATGACATCGACGAGAAGTAGCCACTGTGCCTGTTCCATACTTGCGTCCCGTTCTGGCGCACGTCGCGCCGGCTGGAGTGACAACGCAAGTATGGAACAGCGCGGTGGTTAGCGCAATTGATAAAGAAGCAAGGCGCGCAAGGTTCTTCATGCCCACCATTCGTCTGTCGCTGCCCGCAGTGGGGATGAACGCCACCCTACCGACTGCCGCCGAAGACGGCCGCCGTCGCCGTGCCAGCGGCAAAGTCGAAGGTAGGGGCGAGCGGGGCCGGTCAAAACCACGCTCTACTGCGCAGAATTGCAGCCTTGTAGGACCGTTGCTCCGATCAATAAAATGATCCACGGTGCTGTCCCTACGCTACTGGCATTGCCCGTCCGGCGTGCGGCAGAAGCGGAGGAACGAGCCGATCCAGGCGGTATAGCAGTCGACGGTCGCCGGCGCGAGCCGCACCATCCTTTCCCCTAACGTAAGACCCAAAACTGCTTCGCGTCAAGAAAAACCTTTGCCACGTAATGTATTGCGGCAAAATTGGATAGGGCCAACCCCAGCCGCCAGCCCCGGCGGCTATCCGGGTCTTTTGGCCAGATAATGGTAGTTATACGCCTATGTTCCTCGCCCAAGCAGAACCATCCACGCCGCTCTGGGCACTGATCATCATGCCCCTCCTGCCGTGGGCGGTGTTATTCGTTTTTGTGTGGCTAATTGTTCGCTGGCAGAGCAAGATTATCACCAGGCAGAGTCGGGAGCAGACAGCCGCTCTTGAAGCGAAGCTCGATCGCGTGATCAAAGTAATCGAGCAGCGCAAAGGCGGCGTATAACCACCCGCTGCAGTGGACCGGCCCCGGCGTCGGGGTTATTCAGGCCAGAAGGTCCACCGGCCAGCCCCGGCCACTGAACGGTGTTGCGTTATGCCGCACGATGCGTTTTCACCCCTCCACCTTGCCGACGCCGCCTTGCTGCGTCCGAGTGCGTGGGAACGCCGTTGGATGTTTCTTCCAGTCGCTGGCTGGTTCGTCTCGGGCATGCTGTACTGTGATCGCGTGCAGTTAGCACGAATCGATGTTCGAAGACAACTCGCGTCGCGTTCGCACTTCCCATCAGAAGCGTGGGATGCTATCGATTTGTCGAGCGAGAGGGCGGAAGTCGTTTGCCGATTGATTGCGCTTTGCTTCGTGCTGCCGAATCATTTTTTCTTGCCGAACGATCCGAACTCGTTGTTGTTCTTGGATCAGGACGGCATTGGTCCTATCGACATTACCATGAAGATCAAAGACCGCCTGGGTGTGGAATTGCTTGGCCGTCCGAATTTGTTCAAAGGTGTTCTCGCAGACTTCGTTTCTCAGATTTACCCGGCTCTGGTTGCGGCATAACCACCCGCTGCAGTGGACCGGCCCCGGCGTCGGGGCCGCTCAGGCCAGAGCGTCCACCGGCCGGTCCCGGCCACTGAACGGATTTGCGTTATGCGACACGGGAACCGATGCTGAAACTGCTGTTCATTGTCGACGGGATCGTGCTCCTTGTCTGGGCCGCTTGCTGGCACAGCCTTACCCTTGCCATATGTGGGGTTCTCATCTTTGGAGTCGGTTGCGTGCTCAAGCTTGACTTAGGTGGTTCGCCGCCGGAAAGATCGGAGCGTCGCGGCAGTGTCGCATAACCAGCCGCTGCAGTGGACCGGCCCCGGCGTCATGCCGCTCAGGCCAGAGGGTCTACTGGCCGGCCCCGGCCACTGAACGGTGTTGCGTTATCCCGCTCGACCCATGAGGCGATTGATCAAAATCATTGTCGCGATCCCATTCCTGATGTTCGGCGAGGCCGCAGCCAGCCTGTTGTTTCTTGCAACGCTTTTTGGCGGCATTCTTTTGATTGGTCTCGTTATTGGGCACTTCGTGTCGTACCTTCTCGCAACGGTTCTCGCTGTCGGTTGGGCTGTGCTAGTGCTGTTACTCCGTGACAGAATGCGATCCTGGCTCGGTGAATCGCGCGCGGGATAACCACCCGCTGCAGTGGACCGGCCCCGGCGTCGGGGCCGCTCAGGCCAGAAGGTCCCCCGGCCGGCCCCGGCCACTGAACGGATTTGCGTTATGCCGCCTGATCCGACGATGCTTGACTATCCAGCGGTCAAGCCGCCGAACGTCCGACGTGTTCGCTCGGAAGAGCTCCGCTTCTTCTGCGTTCCGTGCGGCATTACGTTGATTCTCTGGTTCATGATCTTTGCCGTACCGGCTGTCCGTCAGGTTTCGCTGTTCGGGGTCGTGGTAGCCGCGTTCACCCTTATCAGCATTCCCTTCGTACTGCTCGGTACGGTATGCTTTGCCTTGTCCGGCAAGCCGCCGGCAGTTTGGTTGTGCTTCGCCGTTTTCTGCTGCTGTGGCACCAGTGCGTTGTATGGCAGCTTCTGGGCCTTGAACCAGCTCCGTTGGCCCTGAAAGTACGGCGGCATAACCACCCGCTGCAGTGGACCGGCCCCGGCGTCGGAGTTACTCAGGTTAGAGGGTCCACTGGCAGGCCCTGGCCACTGAACGGATTTGCGTTATGCGGCAGAGTGAACCCGACAGTCCGACCGAATGGTGGCTCGACTGGTCTGCCCTACCCGAACGCCTTTTGTGGGCACGGTTGCTCGCTCATCTAGGTGGTCGTTTCAGTGTCCACGACTGCGACGGTAAGCTGCACTGGTTTGAATGCCGCCAAGACGCAGTCATGTGGCTGGCCGAGGATGAGTATTCGGCGTTGATAGACTTGGTGAGCGAAGGTGAAGTGCCCTCGGATACAACCCCGCCCGCTGCCGCATAACCACCCGCTGCAGTGGACCGGCCCCGGCGTCAGGGTCGTGCAGGCCAGAGCGTTGTTCGGCCGGCCCGGCCACTGAACGGTTTTGCGTTATCCCCGCAGGGTGAGCCTATGCGCGATGAGAAAGCTTTCGCAGGGCGACCATGCCAGGAACGCCGGTTTATGTACCTCTTGATCGCGATTGCGATGCTTGGCGGTAATGGAACCTCCGCGCAGTGGGCCCAACGGGATGAACCCCAATTGCTTGTTGAGTTTCGGTTGACGCTGACTCCCGACAAGGAGGGAGAAAGCTTTGGTGCCGTACCGCTTTCGAACCAAGTTGGCATGACGGGCGGTCTCTGGCAGGATCGCTTCACTGGTGCAGGGTGCATCCCCGGCCCCTTCGAACTCGCGCAGATCGACCTTTGGTCGTCATCAGGGGGAGTAGGCCGATCTTTCCGAGTGTCTTGCAGAAGCCGCTCGCGTGATGACGAGATTTCGCTGATGGAGTGGAAGGGTGTTCTCGAAGATGGGAAAATAAGTGGAGACGTGTGGATCATGCTTCCCGGCACACCGCTGACCCACAAACAAGTCGTCGCGCGAAAACAGGCCGACAAAGATCGGGAAACAAAGAAGCGGGCGGTGACGATCGACGGCAGATTAGCGAATGGTCCGGAAATCGAGGAGGCAATCCGAATACTTGAAGTGAAAAATGTCCTGCTTCCTGCGGAAGGGCGTAAGCTGCATTTTACTTTCACAACCGCCGAAGTCGTGATCATTCCCGTAGGCAACTGGAGCGATAGAAAGCGGCCAGCGACTCAGCCAAGTGCCGTCGCGCCGGCCGGCAACTAGGCGGCCGGCTCCTGGGATAACCACCCGCTGCAGTGGACCGGCCCCGGCGTCGGGGCCGCTCAGGCCAGAATGTCTCCCGGCCGGCCCCGGCCACTGAACGGATTTAGGTTATCCGCCCAAGGGAAAGGTTCTCGTGTCGTTCACGCATGCAACAGTTCGCGACGGAATCCCGTTTTTGCTGATCGGGCTGTATCTGAGTTGGCTCGCCTTCCGACCTATATCGAAAGTCATCGCCGACGATCCACAACGCTTTGAGCGGTACAAGAATCGTAATGAGTATTTTACATTCGCCGGGCCAGGCTTGACGATTGCGAGCGCTATCTACATGCTCGCAAAAACGTCGATGTAAGTGGCCAGCGGGTGGTTATGCCGCACAACTGGACCGCTGCGGCCGCGTGTCACAGAGTGTAATGCGCCCACCAACCCATTGGGAACGCCAAAATGAATCCGAACACCGCAAGTGCTAGAATGAGCGCCAGCCACACGAATAGCACACGACGGACTGAGCGGCGGCGTTCCGGCCCAACCGCTTCGTAATCGAGAGTTGGTTCGTCGTGCGGCATAACGCAACGCCGTTCAGTGGTCGGGGCCGGCCGGTGGACATGATGGCCGCATGGCCGGAGCGACCCCGACGCCGGGGCCGGTCCACTGCAGCGGGTGGTTAGCTGCCAGCACGACGCGCTGCCAAGCCGGCGACTGAAGCATAGTGGCCACCGACTCGTCCGGCAGCGGCAACGCACTTCGCAGCTCCGCGTCGAACTTGCTCAAGTCAATCAGCTCTTCGGGCGTAAATTGGCTGCGGAACAACTCGATGCTCAGGTGATACAGATCGAACCACTCCTCAACCAGTTCCCAAGGCACATGGGCAACACGCTCTTCTCGCTCCCAAGCAAGTTGACGCTGCGGATCAGCGACGACCGCCAGGTACGCCAAGAGGTTGTCTCGCCACTGTTGGTCACCCATGGCAGCTAACGCAAATCCGTTCAGTGGCCGGGGCCGGCCGGGAACACGTACTGGCCTGCGTGGCCCCGACGCCGGGGCCGGTCCACTGCAGCGGGTGGTTATGTGCCGTCCCGCGTCGGTGTCGGCTCTAGCTCAAAACCCCGTCCTCGGGGAAGACGACGCTCACGCTCAACGAACACAAGATAAACCGCAAGAGCGATCAATGACGATGGGTGAAAAACGGCGTTGGCATAGCCACTGTAAGCGTGGAGAAGCAGCAAAAACGGCGTCGGCGTTTGTCCGTTATACGAAGCCCAAGTGCCATTCCAGTCAGCGATATAGTAAGCAAGTGTCGACGATCCTGAGCAGACGCCGCTTGCGACGAGCATCGAGACGGCGATCCAGAATGCCACACGACGCTTCATAGGCACATAACGCAAAACCGTTCAGTAGCCGGGGCCGGCCTGGGGACAGAACTGGCCGCATCGCCGAAGCGACCCCGACGCCGGGGCCGGTCCACTGCAGCGGGTGGTTATCCCTCGCCTTCCGCCTGTCGGAGGTAAGGCTCGATGTTTAAGACGATCTCGCAATCGCACCGCATCCTGCGCAACTTGAACCACCCGACAACTGATACAACTTCATGTCCTTCCGCCCCTAGCCAAGACTCGGCGAATCGTTGCGTATGATTACAGCCATGCTCTGGAACGATGACCTCAAGATGATCGAGCAATTCCCAAAGATGAGTTGATGGCAAGGGCAGCTCGATCGGCTTCGCCTTCGCCTGCTGCTCCGTTTCCCAGCGTCGCTTGAGGATGCGTTTGCGGCCTTTGTCCATGCAGCAGCCAAAGAGGGATAACGCAAAACCGTTCAGTGGCCGGGGCCGGCCGGTGGACGCTCTGGCCTGACCGACCCCGACGCCAGGGCCGGTCCACTGCACCGGGTGGTTATCCGTCATCGCCGATCCGCCTACGCAATGTATTTCGCCACGGCGATCGCTGCGGCAAACCATGCAATCATTCTCAGCACGTACCGCGGCAAGCGATCTTCAAAAGGAACATAACCCGGCTCCAACGCACATCGTTGCTGCAATTCACGCTCGTATTCGCCAATTGGACGGAGTAAGACAATCGCCGGGATCGCCAAAAGCAGCGTCACCGTGGCGGCGGTAATTACTTCAACCATGCCACCGTCTGAAGGTCCGAATGCAAGCAGCGAAACCATTCCTTCCGCCAACACGACGCCACTTGCGAGCCAGGTGATAACGATTCGTGTCGCCCAACGTCGCCGCGCGTGAAGCTGCTCCAACGACGTCGTCGCGTCACAGCAGCTAAATACTACGAGGTCTTTCATGCCGGATAACGCAAATCCGTTCAGTGGCCGGGGCCGGCCGGTGGACCTTCTGGCCTGCACAACGCTGACGCCGGGGCCGGTCCAAGGCAGCGGCTGGTCATGCCGCAGTCGGTTCGCCACCGTCGAAGACGACGCCTAATGCCGAGACGAGCGTCGTTGCGAACCACCAAGCCAGACCGGGCGTGAGCTTTTGAAATTCTTCAGCACCAGGGAACGACCAAATCAGATTGACGGTCAACAGTGTGAGCCAAAGTCCCTGCACGAGCATCGACGCGAACCAGATGCGACGCGACCACAATCTGCTCGGATTGCCAAAACCCCTCCAAATATAGCCTGCCGTAATGAAGTAACCTGGACCAAAGATAGCAGCCAAAACCGGATGCAACATCAACAACAGGCAGACAGCGGACAAGAAAATCCCGCCGGCAGAGAACAGCAACGCGGCAACTCGCCAACCGTTGAGCCATTCGAGCGGGTGAAAGGTGCGGTCATCGAAGCAGTGATCAACCACGGGACTGCCTCGTCTGCGGCATAACTACCATTATCTGGCCAAAAGACCCGGAAAGCCGCCGGGGCTGGCGGCTGGGGTCGGCCCTATCCAATTTAGCCGCAATTCATTACGCGGCAACGTTTTTATTGACGCGAGGCGGTTTCGGGTCTTACGTTAGGGGAAAGTGTTGTAGGGTCCGCACTGCGGACCATTCCATTAATCGGAGCAACGGTCCCCGATGCGGACCCTACAAGGCTATTTCGTCACGCCGACGCCGAACACGTGAAGCACTGCCAAGTTTGGGCAGGGCGGCACGGTCCGTTACCCTCTGTCGATCTTGCACCCGACCACCACGTTTTCCTTGACCTTCAACTTCAGTACCGGGTTCACGTGCATGGGCGAGTTGTAATACCACTGCCACGTCTTTGTACCGTCGGCATGGTCGTGGACGGTCGACGGAGTACCGAGGATCGGTATAAGCGCTTCCACAGCCGCGCCGTCGCGGATGACCCGCAGCGACTGCAAAATCCGCCAAGCGTGTGTCAAGCGAAAGGAATCGCGTCGGAAGTCGGCATTAGCCTTCGCTTGGCTCGATAAACCGTTCGCGTTGGCATAGCGACCTGCGAGGGCCAGGAGCGTCAGTCGTCGTTCGTCTGCCGTTGGCATCGTCGAAGAGGCGTCGATTAAGGTCTGGAATGCCTGATGGTCCCAATCCAAGGCCGGCCCGGTTTGCATCTGTTCGGCAAGTGCGGTGACCGACAACTCGGGCCCCGGCGAAGCCGGCAATTGTTGTGCGCCCGCGAAGGACGCGACCATTACCAAGCCGGCGCACGCAAAATTGAACGCACCCGATCGCATTGAGCATCTCCATTCAGTGTCCGCTACGGGCCGCCGGAGCAGTCGTAGTCCGCACCGCGGACCGCTTCATCGACCAAAGTAATGGTCCGCAATGCGGACCCTACAAGGCTGGATCGGCTCGTTCCTTCGCTTCTGCCGCACGCCGGACGGGCAATGGCAGTAGCGTAGGGACAGCACCGTGGATCATTTTATTGATCGGAGCAACGGTCCTACAAGGCTGCAATTCTGCGCAATAGAGCGTAGTTTTAACTGGCCCCGCTCGCCCCTACCTTCGACTTTGCCGCTGGCACGGCGACGGCGGCCGTCTTCGGCGGCAGCCGGTAGGGTGGCGTTCATCCCCACCGCGGGCAGCGACAGACGAATGGTGGGGATGAACCCCACTCTACAAGACTTAGTTATTCGGCACCGCCGGGTGCCCGGAAGACATCGTGAGGTCCCCGTGCCGCGAACAACTTACCATACTCGTACTCGCCGCGGTCGGGGCACCTGAGGTACGGCACGAACACCACCACCGACTCGCCGTTCGTGTGCTCTAACCGGACCGAAACTGCGTCCCGCTTCTGCGTCTCGCCAGGAGGGATTGCCAAGACGTCGGCGCAGAGCCCGGATGCACGAATCTCGCGACGCTCCGCACGCTCCCGCATCCCGGCGTTGATCACGTCAATCACCTCTTGCGACGGCGGTTGCTCTTCGCCGGTCCGGCCGCCGACATGCGTGATCCTTCCATTGACGTCAACGTATCCACCGAACGGGATGAACTCGCCGTTTTCGGCGAGCATCTGCTTCGCGAACGGGAGAAGCTCGTTCATCAGCTGGTTGAGGTCTTCGTGGGCCAACGGGCTCCCCGGTGCCGAATAACTGGCATTCCACTGCGCAGGATAACACCCAGTTGTACCGCACAGTAGAACGCCGTCCTAATCCGCCCCGCTCGCCCCCACCTTCGACTTCGCCGGCGGCACCGCCACCGCGGCTGCCTTCGGCGGCAGTTCCAAGGCGCTGCCGATCAGTTCGCGTTCCTCGGCCTCGTGCATGGCGGCTGAGCCGGTCGCCGGGCTGGCGGCGGCTTCGCGGCCGTGGAAGCTGACCAGGACGTCGGGCAGCATCGCCCGCAGGTGCGGCTGGATGAAGCCCCACGCGCCGCGGTTCTGCGGCTCTTCCTGAACCCAACTCACCTCGCTTACGCGGGTGTATTTGTTTAAGGTCGCCACCAGTTCGGTTTTGGGCAGCGGGTAGAACTGCTCCAAACGGATGATGGCCACGTCTTCGACCTTGTTTTCCAGGCGGGCCTTGTTCAGCGTGTGGTAGACCTTGCCGGCGCACAGCAGCAGGCGCTTGACCTTGTTCGGGTCTTTGACGTGCGCGTCGTCGATCACCAGGCGCAACTGCCCGTCGGTCAGTTCCTCGATCGTGCTGGCGGCGTCGGGCCGGCGCAGCAGGTTCTTCGGCGTAAAGATGATCAGCGGCTTGCGGAACTTGCGCAGCTGCTGGCGACGCAGCAGGTGGAAGTACGTGCTCGGCAGGCTGGGCATGGCCACCTGCATGTTTTCCTCGGCGCACAGGCTGAGGAAGCGTTCCACGTACGCGTTGCTGTGCTCGGGCCCGGCCCCTTCGTAGCCGTGCGGCAGGAGCATGACCAGGCCGTTCATGTAGGCCCACTTGCTCTCGGCGGCGGCGATGATCTGGTCGATGATCGCCTGGGCGCCGTTGACGAAGTCGCCGAACTGGGCTTCCCAGATGACGAGGTTGCGCGGATCGGCGCTGGCGTAGCCCCATTCGTACGCCAGCACGGCGGCCTCGCTGAGCATCGAATTATTGATGAAGAAGCTGCCCTGTTTCGGGTCGACGTTCTTCAGCGGCGTGTAGGTTTCGCCGGTGTTGTAGTCGTGGTAGACGGCATGGCGGTGGCTGAAGGTGCCGCGTTCGACGTCCTGCCCGACGAAGCGGATGCAGTAGCCGTCGAGCAGCAGCGAGCCCATCGCCATCATTTCCGCCGCGCCCCAGTCGAAGCCTTTCCCGGTTTTCACCGCTTCGCGGCGGGCGGCGACGACCGTTTTTTCCAGCTTCGGATGGAACGTGAAGTCGGCCGGCGCTTTGTCGTAGCTGGCGACGACTTTTTCGAGGACGGCCTTGTTCACTTTCGTGTCGGCGGACCAGTCTTCGCCGGCGAAGCCGTAGCCGCTCCAGACGCCGCTGAAGTGCGGCACCTTCAGGCGCGGCCGCACTTCCTTGGCCAGTTCGCGGGCCGTGGTGAGGCGGTCGAGGACGATTTTCTTCATCCCGTCCAGCTCGTCCTGCGTGGCGGCCTTGTCGTCCAGCAGCTTCTGGGCGTAGAGCGTGCGCGTGGTCGGGCGGGCGGCGATGGCCTTGTACATCAGCGGCTGCGTGAAGCTGGCTTCGTCCTGCTCGTTGTGGCCGTGACGGCGGTAGCACCACAGGTCGATGATGACGTCGACCTTGAACTTCTGGCGGAACTCAATGGCCAGCTTCGCCACGTGAGCGACGGCTTCGGGCTTGTCGCCATTGACGTGGAAAATCGGGGCCTGAATCGCCTTGGCCATGTCCGTCGCGTAGGGCGTGAAGCGGGCCTGGCGCGGCGGGGTGGTGAAGCCGATCTGGTTGTTGACGATCAGGTGGATCGTGCCGCCGGTCTCGTAGCCGGGCAGTTCGGACAGGTTCAGCGTTTCGGACACGATGCCCTGGCCGCAGAACGCGGCGTCGCCGTGGATACAGACGGGGACGGTTTTCGTGCGTTCCTTGTCGTGCAGCCATTCCTGCTTGCAGCGGACGATGCCCTGCTGGATCGGGTTGATCAGTTCCAGGTGGCTGGGGTTGGGCAGCAGGCTGACCTTGATCTGCTTTTTGTCCGGCAGCGAGCGCGTGTTGGCGTAGCCGAGGTGGTATTTGACGTCGCCGTCGCCCTGAATGCCAGCGGGGCGGGCGCTGGTGCCGGCGAACTCCGAAAGAATGGCTTCGTACGGCTTGTTCAGCACGTGGGCCAGCACGTTCAGGCGGCCGCGGTGGGCCATGGCGATGACGGTGGCTTCGCCGCCGAGCTGAGCGCCGGCGTGTTCGACCAGGATGTTCAGCATCGGCACGACGGCTTCCGCGCCTTCGACGCTGAACCGCTTGGCCCCAATGAATGCCCGGCCGAGGTATTGTTCGAACTCTTCGGCGGCGATCAGTTGGAACAGCAGCTTCTTGCGCTCTTCGGCCGTGAAGGGCGGGCGGTTGTACGAAGATTCCATCTTCGCCTGCAGCCACTCGCGCTGTTCCTGGTTGCCGATGTGCGTGAACTCGACGCCGATGGCCTCGCAGTAGGTGATGCGGAGCTTTTCGACGAGGTCGCGCAGCGTGCCGTCGGTCGGCCCGCCGAAGCTGCCGCGGCCGACGTTGCGGTCGAGGTCGTGCTGGCCGAGGTTGAAGTTCGACAGCTCCAGCATCGCGTGCGGCGGCCGCTTGACCAGGTTCAGCGGGTCTAGATCGGCGCTGTAATGGCCGAGCTCGCGGTAGGTGTGGACGAGGTCGAAAATGCCGGCGCGGTATTCCGGGTCGGAGTCGGCCTGGTCATTGGGCTGGGCCGGCGAAACCGAATCCAGATCGGTCCGGGCGGTGCCCATCTCGAAGCCCGCAAAATAGGCACGCCACTGCTCAGTGACCGCGCCCGGGTCGGCCTTGTACTGGCGGTAAAGCTGGTCGATGTAGTCGGCGTTGGCGCGGTTAACGAAATCAAACGTCTGCATGGTGACCTGGGTTGTTCGGCGAGCCGGCGACGGGGCCGGGCGGGATCTTTAAAACGAAAACGCACACGGAATCGGCCGCTAAAAAGGCGGACCGTCGGCAAATAAAGTACGCGTTTCGGACCGGGCGGGATGACCGGAAGTCGGTCGCCGTGAGCAGGGGGCGGGAAGGCGGGTCGGGCGTGCGTCCACGATAGGCTTCGGACTCACGACGCGGCACCGGGCCGCGGCGTTCTGTCATCAATCATACGAAGATAGACGGTGCGATCAAGGCAATTTCCTAGGTCTCAGCCCCGCCGAAGTCCTTACCCCAAACTCCGGAATATCGGCACGTCCGGCAACCCGAACCGGCGTCGCCCGGGCTACCGGAGCGTCACCCAGCGGCGGTGCTTGGAGTGCCGCAGCACGAGCAGCATTGCGATCGACGCCATTGACCCGTACACGGCCGGCGGCAAGGGCACGATCGGGACCGTGCCCGGATTCACTGCCGCGTCTTTCGCCGCGGGCAGCCAGTCGGCGTCCACTGGCTCCGCCGAAGCGGCCACGGCCAAGCCGGCCATGAGTCCGATCAATCCGATCCCGAGTTTGAGCTGGCGCGTCTTCAACATTGATGACCCTCAACAAGCGGCCCACGTCAGCCAAGGATGATTTAGCAACCGTTGTGCCATAACGCTTCCCGACCTGCATCATTATCGGCACCGGCGGCCGAGGACGTTCAGGCAAAAAGACGCCGCGACAAGACTTTCGCGTCCGAATTTCTCGGACGAGGGCAGCTCAACAGGCAGCAAAGTGGGATAAATGGCGAGATAGGGCGGATTCCGGGCGAACAAAATGTTTCGCACGGCATCCCAGTGAGCCGGACATTATTCCGCCGCGACGCTCGCCGTCGTCAGATCGGCTAGACCGTCGCGGGCGGCCTGTAAGGTCGGGTCCAGCCGCAGAGCGGTTTCGAAGGCGGTGCGGGCCTCGACGGGCCGACGGGTGGCGGTCAGGACGCGGGCGAGCGTGTCGTAGAACGCCGCCGACTTCGGCGACAGGGCGACCGCCGCCCGGGCCCGGCGTTCCGCCTCGGCCAGCCCGCGCCGTGCGTCCAGCAGCAGGCACGCCAGGTCGTTGTTCGCCGCCGCCGAGTCGGGCCGTGTTTCCAGCACGACGCGCAGCGCCGCCTCCGCCGCCCCGGTCCGGCCGATCTGCTGGAACAGGCCGGCCTGCAGCAGCCGAAGGTCGGTGTCGGCGGGTTTGGCCGCCAGCACGGTGTTGGCAATCGCCAGGGCTTGGTCGAGACAGGCGGGGTCGTTGAAGCGTCTTCCGATCGCCGCCCATGCCCCGGCCGCCACGGCCTGTTCCGGCCAAGCGTCCGCGGGCGTCACCGCGTCGGCTTCATTCAGCCATGCCATGCCGTCGGCCGCCGTCTTCGCGTCCGTGCAGGCGAGCGTGCGCAACGCCGACCGGCCGACCGCCCCGGCCGCGATCGGCCGCAGCAGCGCGTGGGCGCTCGTCGAGTCGTTCTGAGCCAGCCGCACGCGAGCCAGCGTCACGCTCGCCTGCAGGGCGGCGGCCGGGTCTGCGGTCAATCGTGCGACATGCCCCGCTAAGGCGTCCGCCGCTCGGTCCGTCCGCCGCTTGTTGAGCCACGCGTCGGCGACGACGCTGGCCGCATCCACCGCGGCAACGCCCGGGCGGCGCTTCCAGTCGTCGGCCGCCGCGCGCACGTCGTCCCATCTCCCGGCGGCACGCAGCGTGCGGACCGCCAGCCAACCGGCGGCCGAATCGTCGGGCAAGGCCGAGGCGACGCGCCGCCCGGCGGCGACGGCCTCGTCGGCATCACCGCGCACCAGGGCCAACTCTGCCAGGCGCAATTGCAGTGGGAATGCGGCCGGGTAATTCAGCGCGACCGCCCTCAGGCGGGCAAGGGCAATCGTGTCGATCGCGTCCGGCGGCAGGGCGTCGAACTCCGCGAGCGCCCTCGCATCCGCGGCCCGTTCGGGGTCGGCCGTCAGGGCGGCAATGAACGGACGCAGATCGTCGGGACGCGCCTGAGGCGTCGACCGCATGCGGACCGTCAGCAGGCGGTCCGCCACGGCGCGGCTGTCCGGAAAGGCGGTTCGTGCCGCTACGGCGTCGGCCAGTGCGCCGGACACGTCGCCGGTGCGCAATTTGAAGTCGATGAGCGCCAAGCGGGCGGTTTCGCCGCCGGTTTCGGCCGCACGGGCCAGCAGCGGGCCGGCCGCCTTGGCGTCGCCGTAGCAGAGTTCGAAACGGGCACGGGCGAGCGTGGCGGCGGGCGAATCGGCGAGCCGGCCGAGCAGCGCGCGGGCGGCGGGAACGTCGCCTTGTGCGGCGCGGAAATCCGCAGCGGCGGCCAAGGCGGCGGGCGCTGCGTGATCGCCGGCGACTAACGCTTCGAACGCCGCGGCGGCGTCGGCGGTTCGGCCCGCACGGGCCAACGCCTCGGCCCGTGCCAATCGGCCCGCGGGCGGCAACGCGTCCGCCACGCCGTCGAGCACGCTGACGGCCGTCTCGGCGTCGCCGCCGTCGAGCGACAACGCCGCGACGGTCAGCCGCTGCCGGACCGTCAGACCGCTTGTCGCGGCGGTGCGGCGAAGGAGTTCATTCGCCTCGTTCGATCGGCCGCGGTCGCGCAGCAGCGCGACGAGCCGTGCCAAGGGTTCTGCCGACCGCGGATCGGTCGTCTGCGCCAGTTTCAGGTGCTCGGCGGCGCTGTCCGGATTGCCGCCACGCTGCAGGGCGCGGGCCAGCTCCAGGCGCGGCGTGAGGTCCCGTGGGGCCTCGCGGACCAAGTCGCTCAGCAGCGTCACGGCCAGGTTCGCGTCGGCAGGGTCGGACGATTCGATCAACCAGCGGGCCTTGTCGAGCCGCCACTGTCGGCCGTCGTCACCGGCGACTTCGCGCGTGTGTTCGATGGCGGCCAGACGGGCGGCGCGGTCTTTCACGGCCGCGCCCGCTTTGCCGGCGGCGGACGGGGCGTCCGCCTGCGCGGCCGTCCGCGGCATTTCGAATCCTTCGTCCGCCGCCGTCGCGACCATGGCGATGCGGGTCGCCGGGGACGACCGTGCGTCGCCGATCACGGCGTTCAACCACGCGGCGGCCTCGGCGCGTCGGCCGAGACGGGAGAGCAGGACGACGCGCCACGTCGCGGTCCGCGGTTCCATCGGCCGCGCGGCCTGCACGCGGTCGACCGCTTCGAGCAGATCGCGGGCCGCGGCGGCGTCGGCACTTTGTTCGTATGCGGCGAAGCGGACGCCGATAAGGTCGACGACGGCGAGCGTCGTTTGCGTTCGGTCGTACGCCGCCTGCGCGGGCGCGATGGCTTCGGCGGGGCACCCTAGTGCGAGCAGCGCGGCCGCCCGCCCGGCGTGCGGCACGGCCCAGGCCGGTTCGATCGCGGCGGCGGCCATCCACTGCCGGATCGCCAGGACGGGCTCGTTCACATCGGCGTACG
>DASVSC010000214.1:0-8042 GCA_036388295.1 Tepidisphaeraceae bacterium
CTTGAGAGCGTGCCCGCGGAAGCGCTGCCCGCGCTGTCCGGGCGCGTCTGCTTTTTGTCGCGTGAAGATGACCGAGGCCATGGCCACTTAAGTGGCCATGCCTTAGCGGGCCCGTTTGCGGTCGATTGGTCGGATATCAAAATCGGTTTAAGGCTCGCTGCTGACCTCGTTAAAGTCGACACGGAACACCGGCCCGCCGCCGATTCGTTGCTCGGCCGCACGGCGGTCGTGGACACGCTCGCCGACGCCATCGAATTGCACCGCGTCGGCCCGGCCGAGTGGCGGTACGTGACGAAGCAGGGCCACGTCGTCGAGCCCGACGGCGCGATCAAGGCCGGCCCGTTCTCCGCCGGCATGGGCCTGCTGTCGCGGCGCAGCGAACTCGACGCGATCGTTCAGCAGATCGCCGAAGTCGACCGCACCATCGCCGGGTTCACTGCCGAACTCAGCCAGAGCAGCCAGCAGGCCCGGCAGGTGGAAGAGACGATCAACCAGGTCCGCAACGCGGTCTACCAGCTCAACACGAAGAAGGTCGAACTGACGAGCCAGCAGCAGCAGACGCGCGACCGCCTGGCCTCGCTCGGCCGCGAATTGCCGCTGCTGGACCGCGAACTGGCGAACCTGCTGGCGCAAACCGGCAAGCTGGCCGAGGAAGAAACCACGGCCGCCGCGCAGAAGGCGGAACTGGACGCGCAGCAGGCGCAGCTGCAGCAGCAAATCGAACAGGCGACCCAGCAGCACAAGCAACTCGTCGAAGCGTCACGGCACCTCGGCGAAGAACTCACCCTCTGCCGCGTCGCGCTCGGCCAGGTGCAGGAAAAACAACTCGCCAGCCGGCAGACGGTCGAACGCTTGAAGGCCCAACGGCAAGAGGCGGCCCAGCAGATCGAACGCCTCAGCAAGTCCGCCGCGGGGCTGGGCGACCGTCAGGAAGCCGCCCGCGCCGAAGCACAAAAGGCCGCCCACGACGAGCAGACGCACCAGCAACGCGTGGCCGAATTGAAGGAGCGCGTCGCGGACCTGACGACGCAGCTGCAGGAACAGCTCGAATCGGTGCGCAGCCTGTCCGCCAAAGTCGAAAGCATTCGCGGCCTGCACGGCGAGTTGGAGACGAAGCGGCACCAGCTGCAGATTCAGCAAAGCGAATTAAGCGTCCGCCGCGAAGGGCTCGTCGGCCGCACGCAGGACGAACTGCAGATCAATCTCGCCGAGCGTTACACCGACATCGTCGCCGAATACAAAGGCGAGCGGCCCGGCTCGGCAATCGTCACCGCCGAAGACCGCGGCCCGTTCCCGTACGACGCCGGCAGCACCGACTGGGATGAAGTCGCCCGGGAAATCAAAGACCTCAAAGAGAAGATCGGCCGCCTCGGCAACGTGAATCTCGACGCCATCGGCGAACTGGACGAACTCGAAGGCCGCCAGACGTTCTACGCCGGGCAGCTGGACGATTTGCGGCAGGCGAAGGCGGAGCTGGAAAAGCTGATCGACGAGATCAACGCCGAAAGCGGCATCCGCTTCGAGCAGACGTTCAACGCCGTGCGCGAGCACTTCAAGGAACTGTTCCGCCAACTGTTCGGCGGCGGCAGCGCCGACATTTTCCTGGAGCTGGAAGTCGAAGACCGCGAAGCGATGCGCGCCCGCGGCCCGAGCGAAGACGGCTCGCCCCGGCCGGTGCTGCGTAAGACGGTCGACCCGCTCGACGCCGGCATTGAAATCATCGCCCGGCCGCCGGGCAAAAAACCGGTGTCGATCACACAACTGTCCGGCGGCGAGAAGGCGATGACCTGCATCGCGCTGCTGATGGGCATTTTCAAGAGCAAGCCCAGCCCGTTCTGCATTCTGGACGAAGTCGACGCGCCACTGGACGAAGCCAACAACGTCCGCTTCGGCCAGATCGTTCAGGCCTTCACCAGCCTCAGCCAATTCATCGTCATCACCCACCACAAGCGCACGATGCAGATCGGCGATCTGCTCTACGGCGTGACCCAGCAAGAGCAGGGCGTCAGCCGACGCGTGGCGGTGAAGTTCGACCAGGTGGCGCAAGGCGGACGCATCAGCGAAGCGGCCATCAACGACGCCGACCAGCGGGAAGAAGTCGAGGCGGACGTGGAAGTGGGCGTCTGAAAAAAGGGTTTAGCCACACATGAACTCAGATAAAGACAAGATCTGCTTCTTCTATCTGTGTTCATCTGTGCGAATCTGTGGCTAACATCTTTGCTCTTCATGCGTCCGATTCGCGTCCACTCCATTAAATTCAACGGGGCGAAGCATTACCGCTTCGCCAGCCATGTCGTAGACGTTTCCGACTCACAAATCTGTGTCTATTCCGCACCCGGCACCGCGCTGGACAGCTATCGTGGACAGTTGACGTCCGTCTCGCACAACCTTCGGTTCTATTGGCCGGACCGGCACTGGAACCTTTCGGTGCGGTGGCGGCCGGACTGGTCGTTGGAAGACTACTACGTCAACATTGCCACACCGGCGACGTGGGATGAACAGACGATCGATTGGGTCGATCTGGATCTGGATCTGATTCTGTCGCCCGCTTCGCCCGAGCCGTGGCTGGACGACGAGGACGAGTTTCGGCGGCACAGCGCGGCTTGGCAGTACCCGGCCGATCTGGTGTCGCGTTGCTGGGCGACGGTCGATGACGTGCGGCACTTGATGCGGACGCGCCGGCCGCCGTTCGACGGGTCGCTCGCCCATTGGCGGCCGGCGGAGGGCTCATGATCGTTGGCATCCTGTCCGACACCCACGGCCGCGCCGATACGGCCGCCGTCGCCGTTCGTCTGCTGCGCGAGCAGAAGGCCGAATACCTGATTCACTGCGGCGACGTGTGCGGCGAAACCGTGCTCGACGCGCTGGCGGGCGTGCCGAGCGCGTTCGTGTACGGGAACAACGACTACGACCGCGTCGACCTCGCCCGCTACGCCCACGCGCTGGGCATTCAATGCCTCGGCGATGGCGGCACGCTGGACCTGGGCGGGAAGAGAATTGCCGTCACGCACGGCGACAACTCGCGGACGGTGACGCAGCTGGCGTCGAAGATGACTGGGGCGCACTACCTGCTGACGGGCCACACGCACCAGCGTCACGACCGGCGCGTCGGGTCGGTGCGGTGGATCAATCCGGGCGCGCTCTATCGGGCGCTGGTTCGGTCCGTGGCGGTGCTGGACGTGTCGACCGACACGCTGACGTTCCTGAACGTGCCGGACGACTGAGACGAATGAGCGGATGGGATTCGCTCCACCAGTGTTTCGGACTACACTCGGGCGTATGCCGGACGATGGGATCGTCATTCGCAGCTTCACCCCGGCCGACGAGGCCGCGTGCCAGGCGCTCTACCACGAAGGCGCGGCCGGCGGACTGATCGCCCCGAACGACACCGGCCTCGACATCGACGACATCCAAATGGCCTACATGACGCCGCCAGGCAACCATTTCTGGGTCGCCGTAGGTGCGAAGCGCGACGTGGTGGGCATGATCGGCGTGATGCACTCCGACGGCGTCGGCGAAATCCGCCGGCTGCGCGTGGCGGAGGCGCACCAGCGACGGGGCATCGGGTCGCGGCTGCTGGAAAAGGCCCTGACCTTCTGCCGTGAACAGAACTATTTAAAAGTTGCCCTCGACACGGTCGTCGACCGCGAGCCGGCGATGAAGTTGTTCGGGAAGTATCACTTCCGGCACGGCAAGTCGCGTCGCTATTCGGGCAAGGAACTTATGTACTTTTACCTCGACCTCTATTCGGGTGAAACGAAGGACGCGAACGGATGAAAAGGATGTCGTCCGGCTATTTGGCCGAATCGTTGGAGCAGACCGCCGCGCTCGTGCCGCTCGTGGGCGAGATGGGGCCGGTCGTGGACCAGGTGGCGTCGGTGCTGACCGGGGCGTGGGACGCCGGCAACAAGGTGATGTTCGCCGGCAACGGCGGGTCGGCGGCGGACGCGATGCACTTTGCCGAGGAATTGGTCGTGCGCTACCGCCGCGACCGCCGTGCCCTCGCCGCCCTGGCGTTTCTTGACCCGACGACGATCACCTGCGCCGGCAATGACATGGGCTACGACCACGTCTTCAGCCGCCAGATCGAGGCCCTCGGCCGCCCCGGCGACGTCTTCGTCGGCCTGACCACCAGCGGCAACAGCACGAACGTCGCCAACGCCTTCGCGGCCGCCAAGAAGCTCGGCATCACCACTGTCGGCTTCCTCGGCAAAGACGGCGGCCGGTGCCGGGCCATTTGTGACGTGCCGCTGATCGTGCCCAGCCCGGTGACCGCTCGCGTCCAGGAAATGCACAAGCTGATCTTCCATAGCCTGTGCGAATACGTGGATGCGTGGGCGCTGGGCGAAGTCTAAAATGTCATGCTTGGCCTAGTGGCTCTGGCTCTCTCCCGGCCATACCGGGAGAGAGAGCCAGAAGCCGCTAGGCCTCCACATTCATCGTCTTCAGATTGAGCTGGTCGCTCCGGCACACCGTTGTGCCACAGAAGCGTTTGAGTTGATCGAGGGCGATGTTGTGGTCGCCGTCGCTCTCGGCCGCGCAGCAGTCGCTCAGGGCGGTGATGTCGTATTCGTGCATGTACGCGTCGTGGGCGCTGAACAGCACGCAGATGTTGGTTGCGATGCCGGTCAGGATCAGGCGGCGGACCTTCAACGACTCCAGCAGCGGCACCATCGACGTCGCGAAAAAGCACGAATGCTTCGGCTTCAGAATGAAGTAATCGTCCGGCCCCGGCTTAAGCCGCTCGGCAACGCGGCGGCCGCGGGCTTCGGGGCGGGTCACGTGGCGATACACGTCCTCGAAGTTGCTGCGCCAATGGCCGAAATTGTCGTTGGCGTAGATCACCGGCACGCCCGCCGCCCGGGCGGCGTCGCGGCTGCGCAGCAGTGGGTCGGTCATGCGTTCGGCCCAGGGGAGCACGTTCTCGCCGCCGGGAAACTCCAGGTCATTGATGACGTCGATGATAATCAGCGCGGTGTCGCTCGGCATGCGCAATGATACGCCCCCGCGCCGGGCGGCGCGGGGGCGTGTCAGGGCGAACTTCGCATGAAAATCGTTAAATGGTCTCGAACGCCAGCGGCGCGCTGTACTGCGACACGCCGGCCAGATTGAAGGCCCGCACGCGGACGTAATACGTCTGGCCCTCCTGAAGGCCGCGGATGGTGGTGGACGTCGATTCGGACGTGATGTTGAACGCGCGGATGATCGTCTGATTGGTGAACGTGCTGCGCGAGGCGAGTTCGATGCGGTAGCCGTCGACGTTGGTGTCCGGGTCGACGAACGCGAACCGCACCACGCTCTCCGACCGCGTGCGCACCGACAACTGGTTCGGCCGGCTTTCCGGGGCGGTGACGTTGGCGATGTTGACCACGCCGACGCGACGGCCCGTGCGGCCGGTGGAGTCGGTGGCGGTGGCGTAGTACGTCGTATCGCCGAGCAGGCCGGTGGTGCTGGTCTGGACGCGGAACAAACCGCGTTTGGCGACCGTCCTGACGACCAGGCGAATGTCGCTGTCTTTCTGTAAGCCTTCGATACCGTTGCTTTCGCGCCAGAACGTCACGCTCTCGAGCGTATCGCCGTCGGCGTCCGAAATAGCGGTGGCGGTGAGCGTGATGTCCGTCCCCGCCGCGACTGGTGACGGGTTGATCGTGAACGACCGGATCACCGGAGCGGTGATTGCGATGTAGCCGAAATTGGCGCTCGAGACGGTGTCGGTGTCGGCCACCGTGATTTTGCGTTCGTTGGCCACGCCGCCCAGGTCGAGCGCCGTGGTTCGGGTGACTTCGTTGGTGACCGGGTCCCATTCATCGGCCGCGGCGAGGTCGACTTCGTACCCCTCGTCCGCGAAGTGGCCGACGGTGATCCCACTGAGCGGCGCTTCGACGTTTTCCGCCGCCGAGTAGCCGGTCATCAGTTCGTCTCCGAGCACGCTCTCGCGCCAGTGGCTGTTGCGGGTGCCGCCGCCGCCGCCGTTTTCGATCGGGACGGACAGGTTGTTGGTTTCGTAAATGCGGTTGTACTCGGCGGTAGCGGTTTCCCCGACGAAGCGCGGGTTCCGGCTGCCGCGGCCGGTGAGCAGGTCGAGCTGGTTCCAGATGGTGCCGAAGCCGAGCGCGTGGCCCATTTCGTGAAGGATCACGTCGCCCAAGTTGTTGCCCGCCTGCAGGCCGGGCATATCGACGCTGTCGAACCGCATGATGCCGCGGTAGGGGATAAAGCTGCTGTCGCGTCGGAGTTCGGTGGAGTCGGCATAGCCGAGAATGCCGCCGAGGCCGTCGATCGGGCCGACGGTGGCGGTGATGACCATGTCGTCGATGACGCTGCCGTCACGCTGCTTCACGTCGGGCATGTCGCCGAGAATCACTGATTCCCAACGATTCTCCGCATCGATAAACGCCGCCCGCACGGCCGGGCTGGCAGTTTCCAGGCCGCGAATCTCGATATCGAACCGGCCCTCGCGCGTGCCGTTGAGGCCGACGTCGGTGGACTTGAAGGCGTCAGTATCCGTGGTCGTGCCGATCAGGTAATCACCCGCGTCCAGGCCGGTGAATGTGTACCGGCCGCGGCGGTCGACGGTGGTGGATTGTTCGCCCCCGTCGAAGGTGCCGTTGGCATTGGCGTCGATAAAGACAGTCGTCCCGCGGCGGGCGGATTCGCCGGCGTCGAAGGTCTTGGACCCGTCGGCGTCGGTATAAATCTGGCCGGAAATGCTGGCGAACTGCAGGCGCGGTTCAAGACGATCGATCATCATGTTCATGTTCTCTTACTGCCGAGGTGCGTCGGTTTCGACCGGTTTCAGTACAAGCGACACCGCCGAAGGACATTTATTACAAACGGAAGCGGGCGGTTTGTAAATCTTCCGCTGTTACCGCGTCAGGCGGATCATTTCCCTTCGTCGTCGCTGGCCTTCCAGGTGTGAAACAGGCGGGCGACCTTCGTCGCCAGTCCGTTGAACAATTCCGTGCGAACGCTGGCGTACGACCCTTCCTCGCGGCCTTTGAGGGCGTTGGTTTCGCTGCTCACGCTTAATCCTTCAGCGCTTTCGGGCGGCCAGGTGGTCAAACCGGTCTTGGCGTCGATGACCTTCACGGACGCCGCGGCCTTGCCCTGGAACATCGATTGGCCCGTGAGCGAACTGATGCCGCTGCCCTGCAGATCGACGTAAATAACCTGCTCGGCGCCGACGGCCTTAGCGATCTGCGGCACGCTCAGGGAGCCGAAATCTTTCGGGCGGCTGTTGCGCAGGTCCAGAATCTTCTCGGTCTTGACCAGCTTGATCTTGACCTTGTTCTCCTCCAGCTTCGACTGCAGCTCCCGGGCCAGCAGTTCCGAATCGTTGGCCGACAAATCGGGCGTGCGGTAGTTCTCCACCAGCACCACCGTCGGCACGTCCGCGAGCGTGAACTGCGGCTTGATCTCCTGCTCCGGCGTCAGCTTGTACAACGCGGCCCCGACGACCGTGCACCCGCCCACGCCGATCACCAGCAAGCCGCCCAGCAACGCGCCGGCCGACGCCCGGCATGCCGCGCGGCGGAGAAAATGTGCGGATCGGAGTGACGTCACAGGATTAGTCCTCTTCGGGGTGCTGAATCAGACGCTTGACGATTTCGGTCGTCGCCACGTTCACGCTGCCGACGTACATGGCGCGGTCATTGGCGTTCAGCACGCCTTCACGCGGGGCTTTTTCGGGGAACTGCGTCTTGATGCCTTCCTCGCCATAACCGACGGTACCGACACCCTTATCGTCAATTTCGATGATTTTCATTGACGCGTCGATGCGTCCAAGGAACAACGCCGCGCCGCCGTCGGCGCGGGTGCTCAGGTCGTTGATTTCGACGTAAATCAGCCGTTTGACGCCCAATTTGCCCGCGACTTCCGTAATAGGCAGGGCTTCGATCTCCGGGTGCTCTTTCTGGTACTTCACGAACGACGCCGGCGGGTAGGGGAAGGTCACGCCCTTGACGTCATTCACCTCGGCGGCCTGGGCGACGAGCAATTTGTTGACAATGCTGTTGGCGGCGTCGAGCTGCAGGCTCGGCCAA
>DASVSC010000215.1:0-10771 GCA_036388295.1 Tepidisphaeraceae bacterium
TGCCGCCGTGGGAAGGCCGTCCGTGGTTCATTTACCCGATGCCGCCCGGCCAGCTCGGCCATGAGGCCTGGGGCTTCGTCGACGCCGTCGACGCGGCGGTCACGTCATTCGCCGTCGGCGACCGCGTGGCGGTGCTGTCGCAGAATGCGTACGCCGAATACGACGTCGCGGCCGCGGACCAGGTCGTCGCGCTGCCGGAAAGTTTGGCCGATACACCGTTTCCGGCCGAACCGCTCGGCTGTGCGATGAACATCTTCGCCCGCAGCGGCATCCGCGCCGGGCAGACGGTCGCCATCATCGGCATCGGCTTCCTCGGCGCGATCCTCACCCGCTTGGCCGAACAAGCGGGTGCCCGCGTCATCGCCATCAGCCGTCGGCCTTATTCGATCGAAGTTGCCCGGCAGATGGGGGCACACGACACGGTATTGTTCGACGAACCTTGGCGTGTCACCGAACACGTCGCCCGCCTCACCAATGGCACCGGCGGTTACGACGTCAGCGGCTTCTGCGACGTGGTCATCGAATGCACGGGCAAACAAATCGCGATCGATCTGGCCGGCGAACTGTGCGCCGTGCGCGGCCGGCTGGTGATCGCCGGCTATCACCAGGACGGCTTGCGGCAGATCAATCTGCAGCTCTGGAACTGGCGCGGGCTTGACGTCATCAACGCCCACGAACGCGACCCAAAGCGTTACCTCGACGGCATGCGTGACGCCGTGACCGCTGTCGCGTCGGGCCGGCTCGACCCGTCGTCGCTTTACACGCACGTCTACCCGCTCGACCGCCTCGCCGACGCACTCAACGCCACGCGCGACCGGCCGGACGGGTTTCTCAAGGCGTTGGTGTTGATGTGAGGTCGTCATGCGCATCCTGATGACAACCGACACGGTCGGCGGCGTCTGGCAATATGCCTTGGAACTCGCGCGCGCTCTGCGTCCGCACGGCGTCGCAATCGCGCTCGCGACCTCGGGCGCGGCACTGTCTACGGCGCAGCGGGCACAGGCCTCGCGCTTGTCGAACGTCACGCTGTTCGAAAGCACGTACAAGCTGGAGTGGATGGACGAGCCGTGGGACGACGTACGCCGCACCGCGGACTGGCTGCGGGCCCTGGAGGCGATGTTCCGCCCGGACCTGATCCACCTGAACGGCTACGCCTACGCGACCGGCGGGTTCCGTGCGCCGGTGCTAACGGTCGGCCATTCCTGCGTGCTGTCGTGGTTCGAAGCCGTGCGGAACACGCCCGCCCCGCCGTTGTGGGACCGCTATCGCGACGCCGTCACGAACGGCCTGCGGTCGGCCGATTATGTCGTCGCCCCGTCACGGGCGATGCTGGCGGCCCTCCAAACCCACTACGGCCCGTTGCCCGACGCCGGCGTTATTTACAACGGCCGTGACGCCGCCGACTTCGCCGCCGCGCCGAAACAGGACGTTGTTCTGACGGTCGGCCGCGTTTGGGACGATGCAAAAAATATTGACGCGCTCGGGCGGATTTCGGGCGACGTGCCGTGGCCGATCCGTGTCGCCGGCGACGTCGTCGGGCCCGAGGGGAGCGCGGCGTCGACAGACGGACTGCAAATCCTCGGACGGCTCGATGAGAGGGCGCTGGCTTCGCAGTTCGCGCAGGCCGCCATTTACGCGATGCCCGCGCGGTACGAACCGTTCGGCCTGTCCGTGCTCGAGGCGGCTTTGTCGCGCTGCGCGCTGGTGCTCGGCGACATCCCGAGCCTTTGTGAGATTTGGGACGACGCGGCCGTGTATGTACCGCCGAATGACGACGCGGCTTTACGCACTGCCATATTGGAATTGATCGACGCTCCGGACCGTCGTGCCCGCCTCGCCGAGCGGGCGTACGACCGAGCCGCCCGGTACGGTTCGGCAGCGATGGGCCGGGCGTATCTAGCGATCTACCACACGCTCGCAAATCGCGTAGACCGCGCGGCGTCGCGCCCGACGGGAGTGCTATGCGACTCGTAATGTTCTACCATTCGCTGCGGTCCGACTGGAACCATGGCAACGCGCATTTCCTTCGCGGCGTGGTCAGCGAACTGCTGCACCGCGGCCACACGGTGACCGTGTACGAGCCGCAGGACGCGTGGAGCCTTCAGAACCTGATGGCCGAGCACGGAGACGGGCCGGTCGCCGCGTTCGAGGCCGCTTATCCGGGGCTGAGCAGCACGACGTACGACCCGCAGACGATTGATCTGGACGCCACGCTCGCCGACGCCGAACTGGTGCTGGTACACGAATGGAGCGATCCCACGCTCGTCGCCCGCATCGGCCGGCACCGGGCCGGGGCTTCGCACTACCGCCTGCTGTTTCACGACACGCACCACCGGGCCGTCACCGAAGAAGCGGCGATGGCGAAGTACGATTTGCGTCACTACGACGGCGTGCTGGCGTTCGGCCGAGTGCTGCGCGATCTGTACCTGGCCCGCCGCTGGACGAAGCGCGCCTGGGTCTGGCACGAAGCGGCCGACACACGCGTGTTCCGACCGCTGGCCGATCGGCCGTGCGAGGGCGATCTGGTCTGGGTCGGCAACTGGGGCGACGAGGAACGAACCGCCGAACTGCACGAGTTCCTGCTCGAACCCGTACGCGAGCTCGGGCTGCGGGCGCGCGTGCACGGCGTGCGCTACCCTGACCACGCGAAGCAGGCGCTAGCGAAAATCGGTATCGAATACGCCGGCTGGCTGCCCAACTTCGCGGCCCCTGAAGTGTTCGCGCGGTACAAGGTCACCGTGCACGTGCCGCGCCGGCCGTACGTGGAGAAGCTGCCGGGCATTCCGACGATCCGTCCGTTCGAAGCCCTCGCCTGCGGCATTCCTCTGGTCTGCTCGCCGTGGAACGACGCCGAGAACCTGTTCACGCCCGGCCATGATTATCTCGTGGCCCGTGACGGCCGCGAGATGACGTCGCACCTGCGTCTGCTGCTGAACGAGCCCGAAGCCGCCCGGCAACTGGCCGCCGCCGGGCACCGGACGATCCTGTCGCACCACACGTGTGCCCACCGCGTGGACGAACTGCTCAACATCGCCGCGGAGCTGCGCAATGAACCGCCGCCGATGCCCATTGTCGATAGCTCGGCCGCCGTCTCGCCAGCGGTCGCGACGCACGCCGGCCAGGGGACGCACGCATGAACATCGCATTTTTCGGATCCAGCCTCGTCAGCGCCTACTGGAACGGCGCGGCCACCTATTACCGCGGCATCGTCCGCGCCCTGCACGGCCGCGGCCACCATGTCACGTTTTACGAATCGGACGCTTACGACCGCCAGAAACACCGCGACATCGCTGACCCGGAATGGGCTACGGTCGTGGTCTATAGCCACCAGAGAACGGACGAAGTCCGACGCTGTCTGGCCGAGGCTGCGACGGCGGACTTGGTCATCAAGTGCAGCGGCAACGGCGTGTTCGACGAACTGCTGGAAGCGGCCGTGCTCGAGCTGAAGACGTCGTCGAACACCGTCTGCTTCTGGGACGTCGACGCGCCGGCCACGCTCGACCGCGTGCGGGCCAACCCGCTCGACCCGTTCCTGCCGCTCATCCCCCGCTACGACCTGATCCTCACCTACGGCGGCGGCGGTCCGGTGACAGATGCGTATGAATCGCTCGGCGCGAAGCACTGCCGACCGATCTACAACGGTGTCGACCCGCAGACCCACCACCCCGCGCCCGCAGACAATCGCTTCGCCGGCGACCTCGGGTTCCTTGGCAACCGCTTGCCTGACCGTGAAGCGCGGGTCGAGGCATTCTTCCTGAATGCCGCCGTCGCGTTGCCGGGGCGGCAGTTCGTGATCGGCGGCAATGGCTGGGCCGACCGTGCGCTGCCGCCGAACGTCCGCAACGTCGGCCACGTTTATACGCGCGACCACAACGCCTTCAACTGCACGCCCTTGGCGGTGCTGAACATCAACCGCGACAGCATGGCCCGCTACGGCTTTTCGCCCGCCACGCGCGTGTTCGAGGCCGCCGGCGCAGGCGCGTGCCTGATGACCGACGCGTTCGAAGGCGTCGAGCAGTTCTTCGAGCCCGGCCGCGAAATCCTCGTGGTCGACAGCGGCGACGACGTGGTCCGCCAGCTGCAAAGCCTGTCGCCGCCACGCGCCCGCGAGATCGGTCAGGCGGCTTTCGAGCGGGCCGCGGCGTGCCACACGTACGACCACCGCGTGGCGGAGTTCGAATCGCTGCTGGGCATCAATCGCTCAAGGCCCGCGACGGCGAGGGCAACGTGATGCACCGGGTCCACGACATCACGCCCGGACCTACGCCCCCGGCCGACCGGCCGCTGCGCATCGTCATCATCGGCCTGACGATCACCAGCAGTTGGGGCAACGGCCACGCCACCACATACCGCGGCCTGGTCCGTGAACTGGCCGCCAGAGGGCACGACGTGTTGTTCCTTGAACACGACAAGCCTTGGTATTTGGCTAACCGCGACCTGCCGAACCCGCCGTACGGTCGGACGGAGCTTTACGCAGACCTGGACGACCTTTCCGCGCGGTTTGGCATTTTGGTCCGCGAAGCCGACGTGACAATTGTCGGGTCGTACGTCCCGCAGGGCGTCGAGGTCGGCCAATGGGTGATCGACACCGCAAACGGGCTGACCGCTTTTTACGACATCGACACGCCCGTGACGCTGGCCAAGCTCGGCCGCGGCGACTTGGAATATCTGTCGCCGGACCTGATCCGGCAGTACGACCTTTATCTGTCCTTCACCGGCGGCCCGACGCTGCGGCGGCTGGAACAGACGTTCGGCTCGCCCTGCGCCCGCGCGCTCTACTGCAGTGTCGACCCGACGCTGTACTTTCAGGAACAACGGCCGCTGCGCTGGAGCCTGGGTTACCTCGGCACCTACAGCATCGACCGCCAGCCGACGCTGGAGACGTTGCTGATCGAGCCTAGCCGCCGCTGGCCCGAAGGCAGTTTCGTCGTCGCCGGTCCGCAGTACCCGCCGGACATCGAATGGGGCCGCGTCGAGCGCATCGAACACCTGCCGCCCGCCGTCCACCGCCGATTTTATAACGAGCAGGCTTTCACGCTGAACGTGACGCGTTCGGACATGATCGCCGCCGGCTACAGCCCGAGCGTGCGGCTGTTCGAAGCGGCCGCGTGCGGCGTGCCGATCATCAGCGACTGGTGGGACGGCCTGGACACGCTGCTGACGCCGGACGACGAAATCCTGATCGCCCGCACGCCCGACGACGTGCTGCGCTACCTGCGGGACCTGTCAGTCGACCACCGCCGCGCGATTGGCCAGCGGGCGATGGCCAAAGTGTTGGGCGCGCACACCGCCGCCCACCGTGCCGCGGAACTGGAAGGCCATGTGTCGGATGCCCTGCGGCGTGCGACTTCGTCCGGGAGCCGATCATGAACCAAACGCCTGCCTTGCCCGCGAATCGTGTTGCTGATGACATCGCATCACTCGGCCCGTGGTTTCACAACCTGCACCTGCCCGACGGCACACAGACCTGCCCCGGCCATTGGCTCGGCGATTTTCCGGGCTTCAAATGGCAGGAAATCAGTGCCGCGATCCCCGCCCGCCTAGACGGCTGGTCGTGCCTCGACATCGGCTGCAACGCGGGCTTCTACACCTTCGAATTGGCCAAGCGCGGCGCGACGGTTCTCGGCATCGACGTCGACGAACGGTATCTGAATCAGGCGCGCTGGGCGGCGGAGCAGTTCGGCGTCGCCGACCGCGTCCGGTTCCAGCGCATGCAGGTTTACGACCTGGCCCGTTTGTCACAACGATTTGATCTGGTGCTGTTCCTGGGCGTGTTCTACCACCTGCGGTACCCCATGCTCGGCCTGGACATCGTGTGCCAGAAGGTGAACCGATTACTGCTGTTTCAGACGCTCACCATGCCGGGCACGGAGACGTTCGAGCAGACGTGGGGACGCGACTTCCACGACCGGCACCTGCTGCAGGAACCGGGCTGGCCGAAGATGGCGTTTCTGGAGCACGGCTTCGCGGGCGACCCGACGAATTGGTGGGCCGCCAGCTCGGCTGCGTGCGAAGCGATGTTGCGGGCCGCCGGGATGCGGATGCTGGACAAGCCCGCGCACGAGTTCTTCTTGTGTGAGCCCGACCCGGCCCGTCCGTCCGCCATGACCACCTGGAACGCCGCCGAGTTCCAGGCGGCCACAGGTCTCAACGAATCGGCCGACCTGACAAACGGTGCCTTATGAGCGTGACCGTCAGCCATCCGGACGACGCCGGTGCGCCGAACGACCCCGGCATGTCCCGCGTCGTCCGGCGGAACATCCGTGCCCTCATGGAAGTGCGGCAGGCGGACGAAAAAAGCCTCAGCCGGTCCGACCGCGTCGCCGCGTTCATCAGTCGGTTCGCCGGGAGCATGTGGTTCGTTTATCTCCACGCCATCGGGTTCGGCGGCTGGCTGATCCTCAACAGCAGCCTGGTGCCGAACTTCCCGAAATGGGACCCGTACCCGTTCGTCATGCTGGCGATGATCGCTTCCGTCGAGGCCATCTTTCTGTCCACGTTTATCCTCATCACGCAGAACCGCATGCAGATGCTGGCCGACCGGCGGGCGGAAATGAGCCTGCAGGTGGCGCTGCTCAGCGAGCACGAAATCACGCGTTTGATCCAGATCTTGAGTGACGTCGCCCGGCAGCTGGACGTGCCGTTGCCGAGCGACGTGGACGATGCCCGGCGGGACGTCGATCCGAAGAAGGTCGCGCAGGAAGTGAAAGCCGCTCAAGAGCGCGCGGATTCGGACTGAGCCAACTAATGCCGACCCCCGGCCGAGGCAGGAAAATTTTATGACACTCCGCGATGCAGCCACTCAGCCGTCCGAAGCCACCGTTACCGCGGACGACGTCGTGCGCGGCTCGGCCGCCGCGCCGCCGCTGCGCGACACCTTCGGCTTCTGCCAATGGTTTCATTACGAAGACCGGTTTGCGGTCACGCGGACGATCGATTTGATGCACGAGCTTGGCGCAAAGCACTTACGCACTGGCATCAGCTGGGCCGACTACGTGCGGCCCGAAGGGCGCGCGTGGTACGACTGGCAGATGGCCCGCCTGCGCGAGAGCGGCCTGGACGTGCTGCTGTCGGTCTGGCACACGCCCCCGAGCATCGCCGAGGCGGCCGCCTGCAACGCCCCGCCGCGCCGCCTGCGCGATTATGCAGACTTCATCGACACGATCATCACCGACTACGGCGACGCCTTCACTGCTTTGGAACTGTGGAACGAGCCGAACAATCGCCTGAAGTGGGACTTCCCGCGCCTCGACCCGCATTGGCGCAAGTTCGGTGAAATGATCGGCTCGGCCGCCTACTGGGCGAAGGAGCGCGGGGTGTACACCGTGCTCGGCGGCATGATTCCCGTCGACCCGCACTGGCTGCGGCTGATCGAAAGCTACGGCGTGCTCCAGTACATCGACGCCGTCGCCATCCACGCCTTCCCCGGCATGTGGTTTCCCGGCCACCCGAACTGGGACTGGCGCGACCACTGGCACGGCTGGGACGCCAAAATCGCCGATATCGCCCGCCACGCCGGCGGCCGGTCCATTTGGGTGACCGAAACCGGCATCGCCACGTGGGATCTGGCCCTGAATCGCGAGGCGAAATACGAACTGCAGGAGCAGGCCCTGATCGCTGCGGCGAACGCCAAGGCCGATCGCGTTTATTGGTACAGCCTGGTCGATTTAGACGAGCAGGAAGAGGCGATCGAAGGGTTCCACGTCGACGAAAACGAGTACCACCTGGGCCTGGTCAAACACGACGGCTACCGCAAATCGGCCTTTGAATTAACCAAACGCATGCTGGCGGTCGGCTGACCGCTGATGGCGGCGCGATGCTTTATTCCCCGCGTGCGGTGCGTTCGACCAGTTCCAGCGTCGACGGGTCGCCGAGGGCCGCTTTGCCGAACCCGCGGCGGGCACCCCGGGCGACGGCGTCGTCCTGGGCGTCCGGCAGGTCGCTGACGAGCATGACGGGCGTCTCCGGGGCGGCCTTGACGATCGATTCGATCACCTCCAGTCCCGACGCCCCGTCCCCGGCCAGCACGCGGTTGACCAGCACCACGTCGAACGGCGTTTGCTTGATCTGCTGCAGCGCGTCGTCGGCCGAATTGCTGTCGACCACCTCCGCGCCGAGCCGTTCCCGCCATAGCTTGGCCATCCGCGGCCCGTCGAAACCACACTGACCGACATCCAGAATGCGAATTGGCATATGTGCAAGCTCCTAAACCCCGATAATAGACGGGGTTCTGCCGCTCGGCCGGATTTTTGCCGGGCCTCGCAAGTGGAGTCTGTCGGCCGTTTTCCGACCGAAATTAAAACGCAAAACCGAAATGTCCGATAAAATAAGACCTGAGGAAATCCGTCGCTTGAGGTCAGGTTGATCTTCGCCAACGTTAGGTAACCCTATGAGGATCTATATCCGGGCGCTGTCGTACTACCGCGCGGATTGGGCCGCCCTCGCGGTGCAGTTCACGCTCGTGAGTCTGGTCACCGGCGTGAACCTGCTGGCGGCCTGGCCGCTGGTGCTGCTGGTGGACACGGTCCTGAACCCGGCGGTCCAGTGGTCGCCCTCCACGGCGCGGCTGTTTTCCTTCCTGCCCGCCAGCCCGGCCATGCAGATCGTGACGCTGGCGTTGTCGGTCGTCGTGCTGCGCATGCTGTCGGACGGCCTGACGGCGGCCCAGGCGGCGGTGTCCAATCACGTGAACTGGCGCGGCACCCGGCGCGTGCGGGCCGATTTGTACCGGGCCCTGCGCCGCCTCGGCCCGGCGTACTACGCCAACAACGCCCGCCCCGCCGGCGACGGACTGTACCGCTTCACGATCGACGCCTTCGGCCCGCAGCAGATTCTCGGCACCATGATCGGTGCCGCGGTGTCGGCCGTCACGGTCTGCAGTGTAGTTTACGTTCTGTTAGGCCGGCACGTCGGACTGACGATCGCGTCGTTGGCGGTGATGCCGCTGATGTCGCTGATCAACCGCACATGGGGCCCGCGCCTGGCCGAGCGCATGGTGGCCATTCGGGCGCAGGAGGCGGAATTGGTCGCACACGTGCAGAACGTCAGCACCCCGCGTCAAGGCCGACGCTCCGCGAACTCCTCGTACCCGCGCAGCACCCGCACCACGCTCACCACCTGGTGGCGGCACGCCCGGGCGCTCTTAGCCTACAACTGGTTGATCGGCGCGACCCAGGGCCTGGGGGCGGCGGTCGTCTTCGGGTACGGCGGCTGGCTGGTCCACAACGGCAAGAGCGGCCTGACCATCGGCGAACTGACGCTGTTCCTTTCCTACGTCGGCCAGCTCTGGGGCCCGCTGGCCACCATCACCGGCCTGAGCGCGGGGCTGTCGAACGGGGCGTCGGGCGCTCGGCGCATCTTCGAAGTGCTGGACGCCGCCGCCACGGTAACGGGCGGGCCGCGCTCTATCGCAATGCCCGGCGGGCCCGTTCTCGCCGGCGACCGCCAGGCGGCGTGACCGGCGGCATGCCGAATGAGAACACCAGACGCCGTGACAAATTAGCGGATTTGTCACCTTAAATCGGTAGACACCATCGCGTCACGTTCACTACCCTGACCCATCTGATCATCTGCCGGAGTTAGTTGATGGCGAAAACATGGAAGTCGAAACAGGCCAAGGATTGGTACAACAGCCGGCCTTGGCTGGTGGGGTGTAATTACGCCCCGCGGACTGCGTCCAATCAGCTGGAAATGTGGCAGGCCGAGACGTTCTCTCCGGACGTCATCCGCGAAGAGCTCGGCTGGGCCAAATCGCTCGGCATGAACACCATCCGCGTGTTCCTGCACGATCTGCTTTGGAAGCAGGATTCCAAAAAGTTCCTCAAACGCATCGACACCGTCTTCGGCATCGCCAAGAAGAACGGCATCGGCGTGATGCCGGTGTTCTTTGACAGTGTGTGGCACCCGTTCCCGCACCTGGGCACGCAGGCCGACCCGGAGCCGGGCGTGCATAACTCGCGCTGGACGCAGTCGCCGGGCGTGGCGATTCTGCAGGACGAGAAGCGGTTCGACGCGCTCAAAGAGTACGTCGTCGGCGTGGTCAAACACTTCGCCGACGACGACCGCGTGCAGATCTGGGACGTCTGGAACGAGCCGGACAACCCCAACGCCATGTCTTACGGCCTGCGTGACTTAGGCGACCGCAAGGGCGAAGTGGTCGCCAAGCTGCTGCCGCGCGTGTTCGACTGGGTGCGGTCCGCCAAGCCGAGCCAGCCGCTGACGTGCGGCATCTGGCTGGGCGACTGGAGTTCGGACGAGACATTCAAGCCGCACGAACGCGTGCAGGTCGAGAACTCCGACCTCATCAGCTTCCACTGCTACGGCCCCGCCGACGACGCCGAGCGGCGCGTCCAGCAGCTTCAGCGGTTCGGCCGCCCGCTGCTCTGCACCGAATACATGTCGCGCGGCAGCGGCAGCACGTTCGAAACGGTGCTGCCGGTGTTCCAGAAGCACCGCGTGGGTGCGTACAACTGGGGCTTCGTCGCGGGCCGTACGCAGACGAATTACCCGTGGGACTCTTGGCAGCGGCCGTACGAGCAGGAGCCGCAGCCGTGGTTCCACGAAGTGTTCCGGGCTGACGGTTCGGCGTACCGGCAGGAAGAAGTCGACGTCATCCGGGAACTCACCCGGGCGACCAACCAAACCGCCGCGCCCAAGCCGGCCGGTCAGAAAAAACGCGTTCGCGCAACGAGCTAAGCAAGTTGGTTATAGGACCCAGCCCGGTTTGCCGATGATAGAGCTGACGCCACCGATCCAAAGGCCGTCGGCACGG
>DASVSC010000216.1:0-34413 GCA_036388295.1 Tepidisphaeraceae bacterium
GGCCGGCCGCAGTTTTGCGGCCGGCCGTTGAGTTCAGGACTCGGGATTACTTCCGGCCCGCGCCGTACTCTTCCAGGATCTGCTGTTTCACGTTCGCCGGGACGATTGCGTACTTCAGCGGTTCCATCGCGGCGGCGGCGCGGCCGGTGCTCATCGAACGCAGCTCGGTGGTGTAACCGAACATCGCACTCAGCGGCACTTCGGCCTCGACGATGACGGTGTTGCCGCGCTCGCTGCTTTCGACGATCAGGCCGCGACGGCGGTTGATGTCGCCGGTGACGTTGCCGACGAAATCCTTCGGCGTCGTCACGACCAGCTTCATAATCGGCTCGAGCAGTTCCGGCTTGGCGGCCTTCACGGCGTCGATGATGGCGAGGCGGCCGGCCAGTTCGAAGGCGATCTGGCTGCTGTCGACGTCGTGGTAGCTGCCGTCGGTCAGCGTCACCTTGACGTTGATCAGCGGGAAGCCGGCCAGGATGCCCGTCTTGCAGGTCTGGCGGATGCCGTACTCGGCCGAGGGGATGAACTCCTTCGGGATCGAGCCGCCGACGATTTTGTTTTCGAACGCGATGCCGTCTTCCCACTTGAGCTTCTTGAGCACTTCCGGCTCCAGCGGCTTGCCGTCCGGACCCGTGCCGTCGAACGGCGCGATGCTGATCCAGACGTCGCCGAACTGGCCGCGGCCGCCGCTCTGCTTCTTGTGCACGCCGCGAATGTCTTTGGCGCTGCCGCTGATGGCTTCGCGGTAGCTGACCTTCGGCTTGCCAACGACGCAGTCGACTTTGTAGTCGCGGGTGAGGCGCATCTTGATGATTTCAAGGTGCAGCTCGCCCATGCCGGCGATGATCGTCTCGCCGGTTTCCTTGTTGTAGTTGGCCTGGAACGTCGGGTCCTGGCGGCGCAGGTTCGTGAGGGCGTTGGTCAGCTTGTCCTTATCGGCACCGGCCTTGGGCTCGATGGACATGCTGATGACGGGCTCGGGGAACGTGGGCCGTTCGAGGATGATCGGGTCGTCGAGGTCGCACAGGGTGTCGCCGGTCATGGCTTCCTGCACGCCGATGACGGCCACGATGTCGCCGGCTTCGGCGCGTTCGCGGGCGATGCGGTCGTTGGCCGACATCTGGAACATGCGGCTGACGTTTTCCTTCGTGCCCTTGTTGGCGTTCAGCACGCGCGTGCCGGCTTCCAGCACGCCGCTGTAGATGCGGACGTAGGTGAGCGTGCCGAACTTGTCGTCGACGATCTTGAACGCCAGCCCGCAGAACGGCTCGTCGGGCGTGAGTTTGCGGACGAGCACCTTGTCGGTGTCGCGCACGTCGAGGCCCTTGACGTCTTCGATGTCGGTCGGGGCCGGCAGGAAGTCGATGACGCCGTCCAGCACCTGCTGCACGCCGACGTATTGATAGGCCGAGCCGCAGAACAGCGGGTGGGCTTTGAACTCGATCGTGCCCTTACGCAGGGCGGCGCGGATTTCGGGTTCGGTCAGGCTTTCCGGGTCTTCCAGGTACTTGCCGGCCAGGTCGTCGTCCAATTCGGCGACCTTTTCCAGCATAATCGCACGGTAGTGGGCGAAACGGTCCTGATCGACCTGCGGCAATGAACTGATCTCGACCTTGTTGACGCTCTGGCCCTTGTCCTTGTCGTCGCCGTACTTCTCGGGCTTGTAGCCGACCTGGGCGATCAGATCGATGACGCCGGCGAACGTGTCGGCCTGGCCGATCGGGATCACGACCGGGATGGCCGGCGCGCCGAGGCGGTCCAGGATGGTCTTGTAGCAGAACTCATAGTCCGCCCCGACCTTGTCCATTTTGTTGACGAAACAGATACGCGGCACGTTGTACTTGGTCGCCTGACGCCACACGGTTTCGGACTGCGCTTCCACGCCTTCCTTGCCGTCGAACACGGCGACCGCGCCGTCGAGCACGCGCAACGAGCGTTCCACTTCGGCCGTGAAGTCCACGTGGCCGGGGGTGTCGATCAGGTTGATGTTGTAAAGCTGGTCGGCAGTCGGCGTGGTCTTGGTCAGCCAGTTGCCGCGGCTCCATTCGCAGAACGTGGCGGCGCTGTTGATCGTGATGCCGCGCTTCTGTTCTTCGGGGTCGAAGTCCATGACGGCGGTGCCTTCGTGCACTTCGCCGATTTTGTGGACGCGGCCGGTGTAATACAGGATGCGTTCGCTGGTGGTGGTCTTGCCGGCGTCGATGTGGGCGGCGATGCCGATATTGCGAATCTTGGTCAGGTCACGGGCCATGGTCGTCCTCGAGGAAAATCAGCCTGTTGCAGCGAAACCCGCACCGAAAAAACAAACGCACGCAGAACCCTGCGTGCACCGTGCGGCAAATCCACTTCAGGAAGGGGCAATAATTTAGCGATGTTCGGCCGATCGTCAAGCGACGCCCGCCGGCGCGGGCAGCCGTTCGAGCAGGTCGCAGACCATTTCCAGAGGCCGATCGCCCCGCGCCTTCTCGGCGACGAGCGCCGTCGTCGCGACGACCGCCTCCGACGCCAGCAGCCGTCCCAGTTTCCCCGCCACCCGCCGGCCGGTGAACCGCCGCACGCTCACGGCGTCCGCCACGCCCAGGCGGCGGCAGATGGCGGCGTTGTCGAACTGGTCATGGCTCATCGGCATGACCAGTTGGGGAATACCCGCCCGCAGCGCCTGGGCCGTCGTGCCGATGCCGCCGTGGTGGACGATCGCGGCGCAGCGCGGCAGGAGCGTGCCGAACGGGGCGAACGGCACGTGCCGGACCGTGTCGGGCAGATCGGCGGGCAGTTGCTCGGCGTGCCGCGTCAGCAGCAGGCCGCGCCGGTTCAGTCGGCGGCAGACCTCGACGGCGGTGCGGAAAAAACGGTGGCCGAACAGCATCGCGCTGCCGGGCGTAAAGGCGATTGGCTTCTCCCCCGCCGCCAGCCACTGGTCTAGTTCGGCGTCCAGCGGCGTGTGGTCGGACTCGTCGTACAGCGGGAAACCGGCGAGCCGCACCTGTTCCGGGTAATCGCTCTGCCGCGGGAAAAACCATTCCGGCCACAACCCGATCGTCAGGTGCGGCGAATGCCACCACCCCTTCTGAATCCGGTCCACCGGCGGTAGGCCCTTTTCGGCCCGGAATGAGTTGAGTACCGGGCAGATCATCGGGTCAATAAACCAGCGGTCGGCCCCGTCCCAGAACTTCTGACGGAACGCCATCGGCAGCCACCCCAACGGCGGCAGGCCGGGCAAGGCGGGCATGGACACGACGGACCGAATGCAGATCGGCGCCAGGTGCGCCGTCGCCATCGCCAGCCCGAGTTTTTCCGACGCGATCCGCGCTCCCATGGCCAGGGTCGACCCGACCACCGTCGTCCCCGGCCCGGCGTTCGCGGCCACCACGTCATACACCGCCGCCAGCGTGTCGCCCACGTGTTTCAGCACCACGCCGGGCCCGCGCACCGGGTGCCAGATGTTCGGGTCGCTCTGCACTTCGCGAAATGCGGCCGCTTCGCCGAGCGGGATGAACCGAAGGCCCGCCCGTTCGACCAGTTCGCGGAACAGGTCGTTCGTCGCCAGCCGGACCGTGTGGCCGCGTGCGGCAAGCGCCCGCCCGATGCCGACGAACGGATGGACGTCGCCGTGCGAGCCGATGGTGAGGAGGAGAAAATCCATAAGGAAGAAGTTGTCTTACTCCCTCTCCCGGTACCGCAGGGAGAGGGCTGCGAATAGGGACTTCGAGTTGGCGGCCAGTCTGATGCCCGGCAGACCCTATCCCTAACCCTCTCCCGGCGTACCGGTAGAGAGGACCCGAGGGGCTTCGTCGCCGGAGTATTCACACGACGTCTTGGGCGTTTCCCAGACCGTTACCGACCGCAACGCCGCGTGCTGACGTTTCAGGTGCGGCTTCAGCCAGCCGTAGATCACGCGGGCGATGTTTTCCACGCTCGGATTGAGCGTCTGGAACTCCACGACTTCGGCGTTCAGGAACTTGTGATCCACTTTCCGAATGGCGTGTTCCTCGACCAGCCGTTCGAGCTCCGCTACGCCGATGATCCGGCCGCCTTCGTCGGGTGTGCCGGCAATCGTGACCTTGACTTCGTAGTTGTGTCCGTGGCCGTGCGGGTTGTTGCACTTGCCGAACAGCTGCCGGTTTTCGGCATCGCCGAGCGACGGGTTGTGCAAACGGTGGGCGGCGGAAAACTCGAAGTGCTGGCTCAACTGCGTCACGTGCGGCTCCCCGGCATCGACGGCCGAACTTTGGTACGGACTGGCGACGATCTCCACGCGCTCCACCCGCCGGCCGGGCCAGGCGGATTTCAGAACGGCGAAGGTCGACAAAACCGTCCCCGGCAATCCGCCGGCGGACGTTGCCGCCGCCGCAAGCAGGCCGAATGCCTCCCGGCGGACGGCGTCGTCGATCCGCTTAATGTCGATCAGGTACGCCGACGTCGGGTCCGGGTCGCCGGACAGGGTCACCCGGACCGCCCAGTGAACCGCCGGCCCGTCCGCGGCGGGCGTGCCGGCATGGCCGTTGGTGCCGGCGGCGGCCGTCTGGCCGCCGGTCGGGAGGTTGAATCGCACTTCGCGACAGAGGCGGTACATCGGCCCGAGAGTCTAGGCCGTATTCAATGGTAAGCGAGGCCCGGGCTCTGGAATCGCCCGCAGGGCTGTTCGTCGTTCGTTCGCCCCCGGTTTGACAGGGGGTGCGACAAGATGTATCTTTGCCGTGCTCGGCCCGATTTTTGCCGGGCGGCCCAGGCGCCCGCCGTGTTGGCGGCCCGCAGCGGTAATAACGATCGAGGCACACCAGTGGCGAAAAAGCTCGTCAAGAAGCCCGCAGTCGCGGGCCGAATTTCCAAACCCGTAGCCCCGAACGTTGCGAGCAGGCCCCTTAAAGCCAAGGCGATACCCGCCGCCAAAGCGCCGCAGGCGAAACCTGTCGCGTCACGCACCGGTCGGACCGCCGCCGCCAAGCCGGTCGTCGCCAAGCCCGCCCCTTCCAAGCCCGCCAACGGCAAGCCCACGAACGGCAAGGCCGCAGTCGCCCCGGCCACGCCCAAGGCCGTGAAGCAACTCGCCAAAGTGGCCCCCGCGCCGGTCGTCGCCCCGCGTCCGGCCGCCGTCGCCAGGCCGTCACTCGCGGTGAAGCCGCCCGTCAATGGCATTGGAACCACCAGCGCGAAACCGGCGACGAAGTCGCAATCCGCCGCCGGCCTGTCCGCCGAACCCACCAAGCCCGTTCTGAAGCTGAACAAGCCGGTCCGCATCCGCCCGGAACCGATTCCCGTGCGCCTGCCACCGGCCCCCGTCCGCAGCGACAGCAAAATGGCCCGCAATCGCGCCGGCATCACCGCCCGCGAACTGGAACACTTCCGCGACCTGCTGTTCGAGAAACGCCGTGAACTCACCGGCGACGTCAGCAGCATGGAAACCAGCGCCCTGCGCAACAGCAACGGCAGCCTGAGCACTCTGCCCATGCACATGGCCGACGCCGGCACCGACAATTACGAGCAGGAGTTCACGCTCGGTCTGGTCGAAAAAGATCGCAAGCTGCTCCGCGACATCAACTTGGCCCTGGCGAAAATTCAGGACGGCAGCTACGGCATCTGCGAAGGCACCGGCAAGCCGATCAGCAAGCCGCGCCTCGAAGCGCAGCCGTGGGCGAAGTATTCGATCGAACACGCCCGCCAACTGGAACGGTCTCAGTTCCGTCGGGCGTTCTAAGGTAGGGGAAAGTCGATCGTGAGAAGTGGGACGCAGAAGAAGGGCATTTCTCCCTTCTACTTTTACTTCCCACTATCAACTTCCCACTTGCCCGCTATTATTTCGCCGTGATCCGTCCGCCGCATCGTTCCTTGTCTGCCTGGGCCTGCCTGCTGGTCCCGTTGATTCTGGGCCTGTCGCTGGACCTGCTGACGAAGCACGCCGCCTTCGAATCCCTTGTCACCGGCCGGGTGATGGACGCGAACGGTCAGGAGCAAGTCCTGTCACGCGTGGCCCAGCCGATTCCCGGCTTGCTCCACTTCCAGGCCCACGTGAACCGCGGGGCCGTGTTCGGAATCGCCCAAAACCAGCGGCCGGTGTTCGTAGTCGTTTCGATCCTGGCGCTCGGGCTGCTGGCGTACCTGTTCGCCCGGTCCGGCTCGCAGCGGTTTTACCAGGTGCTGCTGGGCGTGCTGTTCGGCGGCGTGCTGGGCAACCTGTACGACCGCGTCGCGTTCGGTTACGTGCGCGACATGATTTACATCCTGCCAAACCTGGACGTCTTCCCCTGGATTTTCAACATCGCCGACAGCCTGCTCTGCACCGGCGTCGGCGGGATGTTCGCCTACACCCTGATCCACGGCGACGAGCCACTCGCCAAGGCCGCCGCCGCGCCGACCCGGCCCTGACATGATCACCCCGACCGACGAAACGCTTCTTCGCCGCGCGTTGCGCGTCGCGATGAACGGCCGCGGTCGGGTGGAACCGAACCCGATGGTCGGGTGCGTGCTGGCCCGGAACGGCCGAGTCATCGCCGAAGGCCACCACGGCCACTTCGGCGGCCCGCACGCCGAGCCCGCCGCCCTGGCCGACTGCCAATCCCGCGGCCACGACGCGCGCGACGCGACGGCGTACGTCACGCTCGAACCGTGCTGCCACACGAACAAAAAGACGCCGCCGTGCGCCCCGCGTCTGATCGAAGCCGGCATCGCGCGCGTCGTCATCGGCTGCCTCGACCCGAACCCCGACGTCGACGGCCGTGGCGTCGCCCTGCTGCGAGCGGCAGGCATCGCCGTCGATCTTGCCCCGCCGGAGTCGGCGGCCCTGTTCTTACAGCTCATCGCGCCGTTCCGGACGCCGCCGTTTTATACGACCGTCAAATGGGCCGAAAGCGCGGACGGCTACGTCGCCGGCGTCGGCGGCATGCCGATCCGCATCACCTCGGCGGCGGCCAATCAAGCCGTGCACCGCCTGCGCACGCGCAGCGACGCCATCGCCGTCGGCATCGGCACCGTCCTGTCCGACGACCCGCTGCTCACGGTGCGCGGCGTCGAAATCGTCCGCCGCCCGACCCGCATCGTGCTCGACCGCGGCTTCCGCATGCCCCTCGACGCCCGGCTGCTGGCCGACACGCGAATCGCGCCCGTCGTGCTCATCACCGATGCCGACCAACTGCTTCCGGGCGAAATGCTGCAGGAAGCCGAAACGAGTGACGTTTTTGCCAACGGCAAAGTCCGCAGTGCGTTCCGGATTCGCGAACTCGGCGGCCGGCTGATCGCGATCGATACCGAAGCCTTGTCCGTCGCCCGCATGATCGAAGCGGCTAACGTCGTGCCGGCCGGCGGACACCTGATGATCGAGGCCGGCCCGCACCTCGCCCGTGCGGCGCTCCCGGCCACCGACCGGCTGTGGCGCTTCGTTTCGTCGGACCGTTTGCAGGCCGACGAATCCGCCCCGCGGGCCGCCACTGTGCCCGCCGCGTACGTCGAAACCGGACGAATCACACTCGGCCCGGACACGCTGATCGAATACCTCAACCGCGACGCCGCCAGCTTCGTCACGGCCACGCTGTCGGCGGATTTCGTCCTCGAAGCCGAGCACGCAATAGCGTCCGAGTGACGTGAGTGCCGAAACTTGGCACCCACCGAATTATTCCTTCCGACGCAGTCTCGCGCGACCAAACGACGCAGTCCTCCGCACCCGTTCGCGCTCTCATAGCGGACGCGGACGATATACTTGCCTTATGCGGAACGCCTGCCTGATCGTCGGCCTGCTCCTGTCCTGTGCGACGGCCAAGGCCCAGATCGCGTCGACGGTCGACGAATGGGCCGCCCGTTTCGCCCCCGAGGCCGGTCCCGCGCCCGCCCTGCCCGCCTACGCCGACGGCTACGACCGCGCCGCCGCCAACCTGTCCGCCGGCCGGTACCGCGCGGCGCTCTGCGACATCGCCGAACTGCCGCCGAACGACCCGGCCCGTTCGGCGCTGCTGCGCGCCCGCGCCCTCGTCGGCCTCGGCGAAGTCGATTCGGCGTTCGCCCTGCTCACCCGGCCACCGCTCGTCGCGGACCTGCCGGCGATCATCTTCCAGGGCCAAATCTGCCTGAATGTCGACACGCCCGACGACGCGCTCGGTTTGGCCGACAAAGCGCTCGAACGCGATCCGGAGTCGTACGCCGCGCGGCTGCTCAAGGCGCAGGCGCTCGAAAAGGCCGGGCAGTATCCCGAAGCCGTCAACGCTTACCGCTGGTTCCTCGACGCCCCGCAGGATCTGCTGCGCAAATGGCGGACCGAGCCCGACACTTTCGAAGACGCCGGCGCCCTGACCGACTTCGCCACCGCCTTGCACCGCTGGGCGACGCTGACGCGGGCGTACAAGGAGACGCCGCAACTGAACGACACGGTGCTGGCGATGTACACGCGGGCATTTGACGTGATCGACCGCGGCTACGACCGCGCCCGGGCCGAAGCCGCCGCGTTCTGCTTCTCGCGCGGCGACGGCGAAAAAGCGGCCGCCCTGCTCGGGCCATTGGAGAAGCGATCGCCGCGTTCACCGGAACTGCTGCGCGTCACCACAATGATGGCCGCCGCCAGCGGTAACGAAGCGGCGATGCAGGGCGTGATCGACCTGCTGCGCGACAACGACCCCGAATCGGCCGACGCGTCGCTGCTGGAAGTGCAGACGCTGGCCCAGGCGCGTTCGCCCGCCGCGGTCGTGCGGGCGGCGGCGCTCTACAAACGATGGGACGACCGCCTGGACGTGGCCGGCACGTACGCCGGCTTGTGCTACCTGAGCGGCGACGAAACCGGCTTTAAAAACGTGTTGGCCAAGGCCGACGAAAAAGCCCCGACGCGGCCCGCCGCGTACATGGCCGCCGCCGAAACGTTCGAAGCCGCCTACACCCGCGAGCCGGCCGTCCCGCTGCTGAAGACGGCCATCGAACGCACGCCCTGGGAAGCCGCCCCGCGGCACCTGCTCGGCGACCTCTACCTCAACGACGGCTACAACGACCAGGCCCGCACAGTGCTCGACGAGGCGTACGCCATCGATCCGTACCACGTCAAAACGATCAACTTCCTTCGCCTGCTCGACGACTTAGCCAAGTACGACGTACGCACGACCGAGCACTTCATCACCTATGCCGACAAAGAGGCCGACCCGATCTCGGCCGAGCAGATCAGCGACTACCTGGAAGAAGTCTACGCCGACGTCTGCGACGTCTTTGACTACCAGCCGAAGACGAAAGTGATCGTGCAGATTTACCCGGCCGACGACGCGTTCAGCGTACGCATGGCCGGCGTGCCGGGCGTGGAAAACTACGGCGTCAGCTTCGGGCGCGTGCTGGCGGCCATCGCGCCGCGTAAGGGGACGAAGCAGGGCAATTTCAACTGGGCCCGCGTGCTGCGGCACGAGTTCGTTCACACGATCAACCTGCTGCAAACGAACCAGCGCTGCCCGCGCTGGCTGACCGAAGGCCTGGCGGTCTGGCAGGAAAAGGTGCCGTTCCGTTTCCCCGACGTGCCGGCCGAGCTGTACCGCCGCACGTTCGCGGACGAGCTGTTCACGGTCCGCGGCTTCCCGCTCGCCTTCATCCGCCCCCGCCGCCCCGCCGACGGCGAGCAGGCGTACACGCAGGGCGCGTACCTGGCGATGTACCTCGACGAAACCTTCGGCCGGTCATCGATCGTGAAGCTGCTGAACGCCTACGGCGCGGGCAGCACCGACGAAGCCGCCTTCCGTGCCGCCACCGGCAAGCCAATGTCGCAGGTCGAATCGGGCTGGCACGAGTGGATGAAAACGAAGCTGAAGCCATGGGGCTACGACGAAACGTCGGCCGAGAAAGTGAAGGCACTGACGGCCGAGGGCGAACAGTTCATCAAGGCCAAGCAACTGCCCGAAGCGCTAAAGGCGTACCAAGCCGTCCACGCCTTGCAGCCGATGTCGGTCCAACCGAACCAGCGGCTGGCAGGGCTGTATCTGCAGAAGGCGTTGTCCGACCCCGCCAAGGCCATCGAACACCTGAAGTTCCTGCACGTGCTGGAACTGCAGGACAACCGGTACGCCAAGCAGATCAGCCGCCTGTACGCCCGCGACGGCGACAACGAAAACGCCGCGAAATGGGCCCGCGAGGCGACGTTCGTAGACCTTTACGACGCCGCCGCGCATGACCTGCTGGCCGAAGCGTACGCCAAGCTCGGCCGCGACGCCGACGCAGAACGGGAAAAACAAGCGGCCATGCAGGTGCGGCTTTGGGACGAAAAACGTAAGGCGGCGGCGGAAAAGTGACACAGGCTCCGCTCTCCGAATGACTCTGCACAGCCATATCGATTCTCCTTCTTTGTCCACGTCGATGTGACTTAAACCCACCATGCCCACCGCCGCCCGTTCCGCTTCGCATCCGTTCCCGCCCAAGCCGGCTTCGGGAATGCGACTTCACTTTGTCATCACGGACCTTCAAATCGGCGGCACGCCGCGCGTGGTGCGTGACTTGGCGATTCGCCTGCGGCCATTCGGCTTTCAAACCACAGTGACGTGTTTGGCACCGTGGGGACCCGTCGCCGACGAACTGACGTCCGCCGGTGTGCCGGTTCATGCCGTCGGCGTCACACGGCCGACGCAATTGCCGACGGCGGTGCGGGCGGTGCGCCGGTTGACGGAAGAGGCTGACGTAGTGTTCTCCTTTCTCGTCCACGCCAACAGCGTCGCCGCCCTCGCCCTGCGCGGCCGGCGGACGCCGTTGCTGCAGGCGATCCAGACGACGCAGCCGTACCCGGCGTGGCACTGGTGGGCGCAGGGATTGGCCGCGGCGCGGGCGACGCGTGTCGTGGTGCCGTCGGCGTCGGTCGCGCGGGTGGCTGAGAATGGGTCTGGGGTTTCACCGGAGCGAATCGTCGTCATTCCTAATGCCGTGGACGTGCCGGCCGCGCAACATGAGACGCATCGTGCCGGCCGGTGGCGCGTCGGCTTCGTGGGCCGGCTCGACCCGATCAAGCGCGTGCCGGATCTGATCGAGGCAATGGCCCTGCTGCCCGACGCGGAGCTGCACGTCTATGGCGACGGGCCGGAACGCTCAGCGATCGAAGCGACGGTCGATCGCTTTGCCCTACAGGACCGCGTGACGCTGCATGGCACGGTCGCGTCGTCCGCCGACGCCTTGATGGATATCGACACGCTCGTGCTGCCGAGCGACGCCGAAGGATTCGGCCTGGTGCTGATCGAAGCGATGGCGGCGGGCGTGCCGGTGATCGGGACCGACGTGGCCGGTATCCGCGACGTGATTTCGCCCGAACGCAACGGCCTGCGGGTACCGCCGCGTACGCCGAGCGCGATCGCGGCGGCGGTGAATCGATTGCGACATGACGCTGCGTTGCATTTGCGCCTGACGGCAGCCGGCAGGATGGACGTGCGCGAACGCTATGCCTGGGAGTCGATCTTGCCACGGTACGCGGCGCTCATCCGTAGCGCCGTCGCAGATTCACGATCAGAGCAGAACGCGGATTGATGTATCAGTTTCTGCCGTAGGGCAGGCACAGCCCGCCGTTACCGTCCCGCGGCGGGCAGTGCCCGCCCTACAAGGCTGATGCTGAGCGTCCCCTCGCAAACCACGCCGTTCGGCCGGCTTCGTCTTAGAACACATTCCACTTTGTCGTGTCGAACTTTTTAGAAATTGACCGTCCGGCATGGCCGCTTAAGTGGCCATGGCCTCGGTGAACACGCAACGCCCCGCGTGCGGAAGAGATGGAAGCCGCTCAGTCGTACGTCTCCGGCGCTTCGCCCTTCGGGCGGGTTTTCCAGCGGCGGTGGACCCACAGGTATTGGCCGGGCGCGTCGCTGACGAAGTTTTCGATGGCCGTGGTGTAGCGCTGCGTGATGTAGCGCAGCGGGTCGTCCTGCACTTTCCAGTCATCGGGATAGATGATGTCCGTCGTGCCGATTTCGAAGTTCAAGCGGTTCCCGATACGCCGGCCGTAGCCGATGATGATCGGGACGTTGTGCTCCATGGCCAGCAGGCCGATGGACTTGTATGCACTGGCTTTGCGGCCGCAGAAGTCGACGAACAGGCCTTTCTTGCCGGCGTCCTGGTCGGCGATGATGCCCACCGTTCCGCCCGCGGCCAGCGTCTGCATCACGATCTCTGTGACGCCCTTCTTGTGCACGATCCGCTGGCCCATCTTTTCGCGCACGCCGAGCAGCCAGCGGTTCACGTAGACGTTGTCGAGCGACCGCGCGATCGAAACGGTCGGGAAGCCCAGCAGGGCCGTGACGTAGCCAAGGATTTCCCAGTTGCCGTAGTGACCGGTGACGAACAGCAGGCCGCCTTGGCGGCGCATCAGCAGGCCGAGCGTTTCCTGGAAATTGACGAACTTAATGTGGCGGGTGAACGTGTCGACGCGCACGTTCCGGACGGTGAATAGCACTTCCACGAACAGCATGATCATCTGCTGCAGACTCTCGCGCGTCAGTCGCTGGACCTTGTCCTCGGTAAAGTGCGGGAACGACCGCCGGATGTTCGACGCCGCCCGCTTGCGGTGCTTGGCGTCGAAGTAATAGAGGAAATCGCCGATCAGCTGCGCGACGCGCAGGTTCGCGTGCACCGGCCAGCAGTGCATCATCATGTGAACGAGCCGCAGGCCCACGTACTGCAGGCGGTCGATGAAGTCGTTGCGCTGGGCCATGGGCCGGGGGATTCTACGGGAGCGCGGGCGATTGTCAGCACGCCCGCGTTGCGCTACCCGCCGATGCGGCTCATCTGTTCGTTGCCGCGGAAGGAATGGACGTCGGGTTTAAGGCGCACGCAATCGGTCATGGCGTCGGCGATGGCCTGGCGGCGGTCGGCAGGAGTGCCGCGCAGCACGGGTTTCAGGTCGACTTCGCCGCCTTCGAACAAACACGACCGCAGCACGCCGGTGGCGGTCAGGCGCAGGCGGTTGCACGTGGAACAGAACGGGGCTGACATCGCGCTGATGAATCCGACACGGCCGACGGCGTTCGGCAGCCGGTAAGGGACCGCGGGGCCGACGCCGGCTTCGGTGGCGCGGTCGACGGGCGTGAGCGGGCCGAGTTCGGCTTCGATCAGCGCCCGGGCTTCGGTTTCGGAGATGAACACGTCGCCGCGGTCTTGCGCGCCGCAGCCACCGCTGGGGCCGACTTCGTCGTCGGCCACGCGTCCGCCGACGGCCCCGCCCATCACGGCCCCGCCCATCACGGCACTGTCGCCGAGCGGCATGTATTCGATGAAACGGACTGACAATCGCCGGTCCAGTGTCAGGCGGGCGAAGTCGGCCAGTTCGTCGTCGTTCGTGCCGCGCATCATCACGCAGTTGATCTTGACCGACGCGAACCCGGCCGCCAGCGACGCGTCGATGCCGCGCATCACGGCTGCGAGGTCGCCGGTGCGGGTGATCGTCTTGAAGCGGTCGGCACGCAGCGAATCGGCGCTGATGGTCACCCGATGGAGGCCCGACTCCAGCAACGGCCGGGCGAGGTCGGCCAGGTTGTGGCCATTGGTCGTGAGCGACAAATCTTCCACGCCCGGGATGTCGCGCAGCGTGCGGACCAGTTCGGTCAGGCCGCGGCGGACGGTCGGCTCGCCGCCGGTGAGTTTGAACCGGCGGATGCCGTGAATATCAATGGCGGCGCGGACGATGTCGGCGATTTCTTCGAAGCTCAGCAGTTCGTCCTTCGCCAGCCACGCCACGCCCTCGGCCGGCATGCAGTAGACGCAGCGGAAGTTGCAGCGGTCGGTCAGGCTGATGCGCAGCATCTTCACGGCCCCGATCGAACGGGGGCCGGTGTCGAGCGCGGGCGGCGGTTTCGGGTCGAACAGAGACAATCGCATGGGCTAGGGCATTGTAGCAGACAGGTCGACATACGCACCGGAAATGAGGTCGGCCGTGTCGATGCCGAAACGGCGCAGCAGGTCGTCGGCGATCCGCTGGCCTGCTTCGGCCTGGTCCGGCGCGTCCAGCACGACTTCCAGTTCGAGAAAATCGCCGAGGCCTTCGACGACGTCCAGGTGCACGCGCGTGGAGCCGACGAGGTAAAGCGTGCGGACTTTTTTCACCGTCGCCCGCTCGCCGACGGCACGGGCGAGGGCTTGGCGCAGCAGGTGCGGGTCGGGCACGGGGACGACAACGTAGTCGGACGTCTTCGGGCCGGTGGCGTCGGGGCGGTCGTAGTAGATCAACTCGGCGACGGTGTCGTTGATCGTCCGCAGCTTCAGGCGGCCGGCGGGCGTGAGGAAGAACACGTCCACCTGGCGCAGTTCGGTCGGGCCGGTGGCGTTGAGTTCTTGAAGCGCTTCGATGACACGTGGGCGGTCGCGCAGGCGGGCTTTAATCTCTACGTTTTGGGCCATGCCAGGAGCTTAGCTTGTTGCGATCTTCGAGGGTGAGATTGGCCGCAGATGAACGCGGATGAACGCAGATTGCAGAAGGCGAAAGCAGATCCATTCGTATAGCTGCGTTTATCTGCGGCCAATTCATGTGTCAACGTTCCGATTCGGCAACATCCGTCATAAACGGCCCGTTGCGGCTGTCACGAATTCGGCGTCCGCACCGCCGGCCGGCCATCGCGCGAGTATAGTTCGGCAGGCACGAGCGTTGCGAGACGACTGCCGGAGGCCGCCGATGATGACATTCGCCCCGCTCTTCTGGGACAAAAAGGTTAGGATCGCCCTGCTCGCCCTGGCGACGTACGCGGCCATGTGCTGAGCGGTATTTCAGCTTTTGCGCGAACGGGCCTTGGGCGACAGTCCGAAAATGTGGAACTGGTGGCTCATCGGCTCGTAGCCGTGCTCGGCGCAGATTTCGTCGCGCAGCTTGCGGAGCTTGTCGGAGTTGAACTCGATCACTTCGCCGGTGTCGACGCAGATGAGGTAATCGTGCGTGTTTCGGCCGGCGATGACTTCGAAATAGCTCTGACGGTTGTCGAAAAAGACCTGCTTCACAATGCCGGCGTCCTGCAGGTGATTCAGCGTGCGGTAGACGGTCGCCCGGCTGACACGGTGGCCGAGGGCTTTGACGTCGTCCACCAACCCTTCGGCTTCGAACAGGCCCTCCTTACGCAACGTCGCGTCCAGGATCATTGCCCGTTCCGGCGTGAACTTCAGCTTCTCGCCGTGCAGGTAGCGGCGGAACACGGCGCATACCGGTTCGTACGCGTCCACCTGCTCGCGGGCGTTCGTGCCGACCTTCGGACGATTCAGTAACACTTGGGGAACGCTGGCCATAAGTTGATCTTAGCAAAGTCGCGAATTGGGGGCGCGATTTCACGACTTGCATGGCCGAAGTGCCGCCGCTACTGTCGACCCTCCAATTGATTTCCCATAGGAGATTCGGCTATGTCGCTTGTTGCCCCGCACGGTGGTTCTCTCGTTAATCGCGTTTTGTCGTCCGATGCCGCCGAGAAGGCCAAGGCCGCCAAGGGGCTGACGCAGGTGACGCTTTCGCCCCGCGAACAGGGCGACCTGGAACTGCTCGCCATCGGCGGCTTCAGTCCGCTGAAGGGCTTCATGGGGCAGGCGGATTTCACCCGTGTCTGCAACGAGATGCGTCTGGCCGACGGCCCGAACAAAGACTTGGTGTGGCCGATCCCGGTCATCCTCAGCCCCGCCGACGACGTGGCCGCGAAAATCAACGTCGGCGACACGATCGCCCTGAACGACTCAAAGGGCCAACTGCTCGGCACGATGAAGGTGACGGAGAAGTACCCGCACGACAAGGCGCTCGAAAACAAAGTCTACGGCACCGACGACGCCAAGCACCCCGGCATCGCCGTCACCGCCAAACAGGGCAGCTTCAACCTGGCCGGCGACGTCGACGTCGTCAGCATCAACAACGAGCCGGAGTTCCCGCAGTACCGCCTGACGCCGAAGCAGACGCGCGACGCCTTCGCTGCCAAGGGCTGGAACACCGTCGCCGCCTTCCAGACGCGCAACCCGATTCACCGCAGCCACGAATACCTGACCAAATGCGCCCTGGAAATGACGGACGGCCTGCTCATCCACCCCGTCGTCGGCGAAACGAAGGCCGACGACATTCCCGCGCAGACGCGCATGGACTGTTACACCACGCTCATCGACGGCTACTACGCCAAAGAGCGCACCATGCTCAGCGTGCTGCCTTTGGCCATGCGTTACGCCGGCCCGCGTGAGGCCGTGCTGCACACGATCATCCGGAAGAACTACGGCATCAGCCACTTCATCGTCGGCCGCGACCACGCCGGCGTCGGCACGTACTACGGCACGTACGACGCCCAGAAAATCTTCGACGGCTTCAAGCCCGAAGAGATCGGCGTCACGATCCTGAAGTTCGAGCACACCGCCTGGTGCAAGAAGTGCGAAGCCATCGTCAGCAGCAAAACCTGCCCGCACGGCCCGGAAGACAAAATCGCCCCCAGCGGCACGAAGGTCCGTGACCTGCTCAAGGCCGGCGAGCGCCCGCCGGAAGAGTTCAGCCGGCCGGAAATTGCCGACATCCTGATCAAGTGGGCGCAGAGCGTCGGTTAAGCGACGCCGTTGATCGCTTCTATAAAAACCATCGGGCGGACCCTCACGTGGGTCCGCCCTTTTACGTCGGTCGACGTTACATCGCCCCATTCCTATTCATCCATCGTGTCGTCTTGCACCCGCACGCGCTGAATCGTACGTCAAACACGGCCGTCCACTTCGGGCGGGGAAACGCCGCATGCATTCGGTTCGATCAATCGTTTTGTTCTGTCTCTGCCTCGGCTTAGCATTCGCCTGCCCTGTACGCGGCGACGACTCGACGGGGAACGTGACGCCCGTGACCGTCCGCCTCGCCTTCCGTGACGGCACTTGCCGAAACGCCCTGCTGATCGCGCAAAGCCAATCAATCGATGCCAGGCCGACACCGGACCTGCGGTTTCGCACCGCGACTGGCGAAGTGGCGCTGCGTACGGACATGCTCGTCAGCATCACCGACATTGTCGACAAGTCGTCGGCCGAGCAGTCGAGCGCGCTGATCCGGGTCGAACGCGGTTCGCCGCGGCGGCTGAAGTTCGGGCGGCAACTCGAATCCATTGTCATCCTGAACGACGACGGCACCCGCGAACTCGTTGACCTGCGCAAGATCGCGTCGCTGCGCGTCGTCCGCAAAACCGCTGTCGCTCGGTCTTAGCCCCTTCAGTGCGACATCCACTGCGGTTAGTTTGCCCGACGCATGAGCATTCGAAACACAGCGGCGGGCATTCGCTGGGGCATCATCGGCTGCGGCGACGTGACCGAAGTCAAAAGCGGGCCCGGTCTGCAGAAGGCGGCAGACTCGTCGCTGGTGGCCGTCATGCGACGCGACGGCGTGAAGGCGGCCGATTACGCGAAACGGCATAACGTGCCGACGTGGTATGACGATGCGGATCAGCTGATCAACGACCCGACTGTGGACGCCGTGTATGTCGCCACGCCGCCGTCTTCCCACGCCGACTACGTCTGCCGCGTCGCGGCCTCGGGTAAGCCGGTGTACGTCGAAAAGCCGATGGCCACGACGGCCGACGATTGCCGCCGGATGATCGCCGCCTGCGAGTCGGCCGGCGTGAAGTTGTTCGTGGCCTACTACCGCCGTTGCCTGCCGCGGTTCGTCAAGGCGAAACAACTCATCGACAGTGGTGCGATCGGCGACGTCCAGGCGGTCAGCGTTACACTTTGGCGCCCGGCGTCGAAGGCGGAAATCGCCGGCACCGAATGGCGGATTCAGCCGGCCATCGCCGGCGGCGGCCTGTTTCTTGATCTGGCCTCGCACACGCTCGATCTCATCGACCATCTTTGTGGGCCCATAGAATCCGCCAACGGCGTCGCCGGCAACCGCGGCGGACATTACACCGCCGAAGACACGGTGGCCGGCTACTGGCGGCACGCGTCGGGCGCGCTCGGCAGTGGGTCGTGGTGCTTCTCGGCCGGCGTGCACCGCGACGACGTCGACATCGTCGGCAGCCGTGGCATGATCCGCTTTTCCAGCTTCGCCGACCGGCCGGTCGTGCTGACGACGGCGAACGGCAGCGAGTCGTTCGACGTTCCGCATCCGCCGCACGTCCAACAGCCGTTGATTCAAACGATCGTCGATGACCTACTCGGTCGAGGAACGTGCCCGAGCACTGGCCACAGCGCGCTGCGCACCAGCGTCGCCCTCGACGCCATGTTGGCGACGTGGCGGGCACGATAGCAGCCGGCACTTCGGTGTGACGTCTGATCCCTTCTTCCGGTCATACGAGAGAGAGCAAGACTGGCCGCTACGGTAAACGCACGTCGTACTACGGCGCTGATCCGCGCCGTCAGAGGACCTGCCAAATGCGGCAGCTTTACGGCGATTCGGGTATATCGGTCGCATGACCTGGACGGCCCAATCGCTGACGCAACTCGCCACCGGTTATTGGCCCGCCGCCACGCTGATCGCGGCGGTCCGGCTGCGGTTGTTCGAGACCCTGGACGGCGGCCCGGCGTCGGCCGATGCAGTGGCCGCGTCGCTGAGCCTTCCGGCCGACCGGCTTGTCCATTTGCTCGACGCGCTCGCGGCGATGCGTCTGCTGACGAAGTCGCCGGCGGGTGATTACGCCATCGACGCCGACGCCCGGCCGCTGCTGTCACGTACGTCGCCGACGTGCCTGCTGGACGCGCTGGCGTACAACGCTGACCTGTACCGCCAGTGGACGAACCTGGCCGACACGGTGTGCGGCACTGCGACGCCGCCGGCCGGTGGAAAACAGCTCGGCGATGACCCGGCCATGACCCGCCGCTTCGTCCTCGGCATGGAAGCCAAGGCCCGCGCGTTCTCCCCGGCGATCGCGCAGCAAATCGACCTCGGCGACGCCCGCACCCTGCTGGACGTCGGCAGCGGCCCCGGCACGCTCACGCGCCTGCTGCTGGAGCGTTATTCCGCGCTGCACGCGACGCTGTTGGACCTGTCGCCCGTGCTGGCGGTGGCGCGCGACGTCTGTCGGGCGTCGCCGGTATTTGATCGACTGTCGTTTCACCCCGCGGACTACCGGCAAGACCCGTTGCCCGGCCCGTTCGACGCCGTCGTCTACGCCGGTGCGCTGCACCAGGAAACACCGGCCTCAGCTGCCGATTTGTTCGCGAAGCTCCGCCACGCCACACGGCCCGGCGGCCGCGTGTTCATCGTCGATTTGATGCTCGACGACGACCGCACGGCCCCGGCGTTCTCGGCCCTGTTCCAGCTCAACATGATGCTGCTGCGGCCGGGGGCACGCGTGTTCAGCGTCAGCGAAGTGATTGCCGTGATGCGGGACGCCGGCTTCGTGGACGTGAGCGCGGAACCAGTCGATGCGACGCCCTACCGCATCGTTCGCGCGGAGACGCGTTGAAGCCGTAAGTGGGTGCCATTGTGTCTTCGCTGTCACGAACGGGAACCGGAACGACGGCAGCGGTTCACTTCACGCTCTCACGGACGATCGCCGGCAGGGATGACGTGAATGCGCCGTTGGTCATCACGCGGTCGATGCCGGCCGCTTTCGCGGCGGCCAGCGTGTCGACGGCGACGTGGGCGGCGAAGGCGATGACTTCGCCGCCGTACTGGCGTTTCCAGGCCGCGGCGGCGTCAAGATTTTCGGCGGAGTTCAGATCGACGATCAGTCGCGGGGCCGCGGTGGCCATCAGCTTCGATAAATCGCGCACGACCTTGAATGACACGCCTTCCGCCCGGGCGGTGGCGACGACTTTGCTCGAAAACAACAGGTCGCGGACGTAAATCAGCACCGCCGGCGGGCCGGGGGGCGGTGGAACGGCTGGGGTCGGCACAGGGGCGTCGGTCACGGCCCCATTGGAACCGCTCGCCCCGCCGCCGCCAACCGCAACGTCCAATAACTCACGCAAACCCGCCCGCCCGGCCGATACCAAACGACAAGGCACGGCAGCAGCCGGGGCGAGAACGACCGTTCGCGTTGGAAGGTTTGCATGGACTTAGCAACCATCATCGGCTTCATCCTGGCGTGGGGGTCGATCCTCTACGGCATGCACCACGCCGCCCACACCCTCACACCCTACATCGTGCCGGCCGAGATGATTCTGGTCGGCGGTTGCGCCATCGGCGTGTCGATCTGGTCGATGCCGCTGCACGCCGTCACCGGGGCGTTCGTGGCGGCGAAGAAGGTGCTGCTGAACAAGCCGATCCACATCGATCACATCGTCAAAGAAATGGTCGGCTACGCCGAAACCGCCCGCCGCGACGGCGTATTGGCGCTGGAAACCGTCAGCAAGGAAGCCCACGACCCGTTCCTTCGCCGCGGCCTGCAGCTGACGATCGACGGCACCGAGCCGGAAATGATCGAACGCATTCTGCGCATCGAAATCGACTCCATGCTGGAGCGTCACAAGCACGCCAAGCACTTCTGGGCCAGCGTCGCCAAGTTCGGCCCCGGGTGCGGCCTGGTGGCGTGTCTGATCGCCCAGGTCGCCATGTTCATGAACCTGGGCGCCGGCGACGCCGCGATCATCGGCAAAGCCCTCGCCGGCGCGCTGACGGGCACGCTCTACGGGGCCATCGTGCAGAACCTGATCGCGGGCCCGGTCGCCGAGAAGCTCGGCCTGCTGAGCAAGGAGGAGGCGTTCGAAAAAGAGATCATCATGCAGGGCGTCCTGAGCATCCAGGCCGGCAACAACCCACGCGTGGTGGAAATGCAGCTGATGAGCTTCATGAGCGTGAAGAACCAACAGGCGATGCTCAAGGCCGCTGCTTAGTGGGAAGTTGATAGCGGGAAGCGGGAAGTAAAACCAATGCCGGGCGATTACAAAGAGCTTCTAGCATGGCAGCGATCGATGGATTTGATCGTCACCGTATACGAATCGACGCGCCACTTCCCGGCCGACGAAAGATTCGGTCTGACCAATCAGCTTCGCAGGGCAGTTGTCTCAATTGCATCTAACATTGCGGAAGGCCAAGGCCGTCAAACGAACGCTGATTTTCAACGCTTCTTGCGAATCGCAAATGGGTCAAGGCAGGAGGTCGAAACCCAATTCTTGGTCGCTACCCGGCTCGGCTTCGTTGACGAACATGTAACCCAACCCATCCTCGAGCGCTTACAAGAAATTGGACGTCTTATCGGCGGACTTATTCGCTCCTTGTCTTAACTTCCCGCTTCCCGCTATCAACTTCCCACTACTACCATGGCAGCCAAATGCAAAAAATGCGACCCCCACGAGATCTGCGAAGAATGCCCGGAATGGATCTTCACGCTCGCCGATCTGATCATGTGCATGATGGGCCTGTTCGTGCTGCTGTGGGTGCTCAAACCCTCGCCCACGCCGCCGGCATTGGGTTCGGCAGACGGCGAGCCGAACAAGCAGCAGGCGAAACTGGTCGAGCAGGTCGCTGAGATTCGCGCGGCGTTCGGCTACGTGCCCGATCCCAACAGCAGTGATCCGGTCGACCAAGCCATGATCAAAAAGAGCATGACGCTTCGCGGGCCCGGCGAAAAAGGCGTTCAGGTCGAGCGCACCGATGCGGCCGAGGGAATCGACCCGACCGTTCAATCGATCCGCGAAGGCAAGCTGGCCACGGTCGGCACCCGCGTCGCGTTCGAACGCGGCGAAGCACGCTTGACGCCCGACGACCTGAAAAACCTCAACGAGATCGCCAAGCAGATCGTCGGCACTCGCTTCGTCGTCGTCGTCAAAGGCCACGCCTCACGCGACGATTTCGAAACGCCCACGCCGCCAGCGCTCATGGACGTGTCGCTCCGCCGGGCGCAGGCGGCGGCGGATTATCTGGTCACGCAGGGCGTGTCGCCGGACGTCTTGCGCGTACAGGGCTGCTCCACCTTCGAACCCGTCCGCCAGCGGGCGTATACGCGGGACGCCCATGCGATGAACCGGCGGGTGGAAGTGTCGTCGACCGACGCCGTCGTTCGTGATCTGCAGGACCCGAACGACGCCAGCGTCGCCCCGCTCGAATAAAAGCGGTTGCCGTTACGAGCTCGTCGGCAACGGCAGGCCGCGGTTGCGGAAGGTCGACAAGGCGCCGCGCAGATCGACCGTGTAGGCGATCAGCGCCAGCACCAGTTCGCCCGTCGTCGCCCAGGCGCGCAGGACGATGGCGACCAGGCCGGCGAAGTCGCGCAGTGCATCGTGGTCGAACGCGTTCTTCACCGCCGGCGGCAGGATGACGACGACCACTAGCATAAAGACCCATTCCCGCACGCCGATTCCCGCCGACGCCCAGAACGCCAGGAACCCGGCCGACCATGCCAGGCAGTACGCCCCCGCCACGACCCACCACTTGCCGATCGGCAGTTGCAGCGGCCCGTGGACGATCATCCAGATGCCCAGGCTCATCACGCACAGGCCGAGAATGTTCCACGCCAGCAAGCCGACGAGCGTCAGGCCCGGCACGCGGGTGTCGAGTGGCGGCCGTTTGAAGGTGCGGATAATGCGGTTCATCAGCGCGTAGAACACGCTCGGGTGCAGCAGCAGCGCCAGCGTCGGCAGCAGCGCCATCACGCCGATCAGCCACCAGCGGGCGTCGCCCTGCACCTGCTTGAACCCGAACCAGAGCAAACACGCCACCGCCACAATGATGTTGGCCAGCATGAACACGATCAGTTCCAGCACCTGCGACGTGCTGCAGATGCTGCCCGACACGCCGTACGGCTTGATCAGGTACATCCGCCCGATCACCTGCCAGATCACGCCGGGCAGGTAACGGGCCAGTTCGCTGGTGGACCAGACGCGCGTCGCCGGCGCGATCGGGACCGTGCGCCCGAGCGCGCGCAGCAGCGTCCACCAACTGAGCACGCGGAACACGAACAAGAACAGCACGAACAGCCCGACCGCAACGACAAAATCCATCGGCCGAATCTTATTCACGAACGGCTCGACGTCGTCCCAGTTCTCGACGACCGGGCGGATCAGCTTGTAGAACAGCCAGACCGTGATGCCGACGCTCACCACCCGAATCAGCCACGGCTTCAGCCAGGCCCAGGTCGCGTAAAACCGGCGACGGGACGTGGGCGAGAATTCGATGATTTCCTGCTGCGACCGCGACACCGTGCCCGGCCCCTTGAACTGCGGCGGCGGGAGCAGGCGAATACCATACTTGCGCATCATCGGCCGCATCAAGCGGCGCAAACGCGGCACCAGGCGGATCAGGAAGTTCGTGAACCGCAGCCCCAGCCACATCACCACCCACGTGACCATGGCCGCGCCCACGCAGACGCCGGCGATGGCCGCGATGAAGCCGGGCGTGCTTTTGTCCGGGTCCAAATCGAAGTGTTGAATCAAACGCGTGTACTGACGGCCGACGAACCACAGCAGCACGGCGATCACCAGCAGCGACACCGCCGTCGTGGCCGTCGTGAAGATCGACGCCTCGATCCGCAGCGGCCGGCCGCGCAGCAGCGTGCTGGTGATCTTGCGTTTGCCCGGGAACGCCACCATGGCGAACCCGACCAAAAACATCAGCAGTCCGCCGCCCGGAATTGGGATGGCCACCACCGCCGGGAAGGCCAGCAGGATCAGCAGGAAGCCGAGCACATTTTTGAGGATCGCGCCGAAATAGCTGGCGAAATACCGCCGCAGCACCGCGATCGCGGCCTCGGAACGGTCCAAAACGCGGATAATCGCGCTGTCTTCGGGCGGCGGCGGCTTCTTCATTCCAATGACTTCATCCGTAACCAGGCCATGATAGGGGCACCGAAGCGGTTTGCGAATCGTCAGCCGCCCGGCGTCCCGCTACACTCCGCTGATGCTGGGCGACATTGAAAAAACCCTGATCCCCGCCGACCGCATCCGCACCCGCGTCCGCGAGATGGCCGGGCAAATCCTGGCCGACCTCGGCGACGACGCCGCAGAACTGACGATCGTCCCGATCCTCACCGGCGCGATCATCCTGACGGCCGACCTGATCCGCGAAATGCCCACGCGGCTGAAGATCAACCTCATGACCGTCAGCAGCTACCCCGGCGCCAGCCTGCGCACCCAGGGCAGCAGCGTGCTGGCCAAGCAGCTCGGCGACGTGGCCGGCCGGCACGTGCTGCTGGTCGACGACATCCTCGACAGCGGCGGCACCCTCAAACTGGTCGTGCCGATCCTGAAAGAACTCGGCGCCCAAAGCGTGCGCACCTGCGTGCTGCTCCGCAAGGACCGCGAAACCGCCCGCGAAGTGTCGGCCGATTATGTCGGCTTCGACATCCCCGATGAGTTCGTCGTCGGTTACGGCCTGGACTACGACAACGTCTATCGTAATCTGCCCGACATCTGCACCTTGAAGGAAGCGATTTATGCCAAGGGATGAGCCGCCGGAATCCCTCGCCCCGCAGTCCTTGGCCCCGCTCGTCGCGCCGGCCGCCAGCCGTTCGTCACTGATCGCCCCCGCGACCGAGGCCGCCGACGCCGTTGTGGCCGACGCCGTCGTCTCGCCATTGGCAACACTGCTCGCCGGCAACGTCATCCCGCAGGGCGAGCTGGTTCACCTGCTGATCAAGCCGTCGCGCTGGTTCATCTTTCTGAACTCCGTCCGCTTCGCCGCGATCGCGGTCCTGGCCCTGACGTGCGTGTACGTCATCCGCGTGCCGCCGATCATGTCGCGCGCGCTGCTGATTCAGTTCGGCCTGTTCCTGATCGCCGGCCGGGTGATGTGGTCGGTCGTCCAGTGGATGGGCCGGTACTACATTCTGACGGATTTGCGCCTCGTGCGCGTGAGCGGCGTATTCTCGATCGAGATCCAAAGCTGCCCGCTGCGCAAAGTGAACGCCGTCAATTTCTACACCACCGTCGGCGAGCGCGTGCTCGGCAAAGGGTGCATCGAAATGACGAACTCGGACAAAAAGATGACCTGGCAGACCGTCAGCCGCCCGCACCGCATCCACCGCATGGTCGCGGCCGCCGTCAGCCGGGCGAAATCGAACGGGTCCGGCACGCTATGACCGACGCGGACGCTCCCGCCCCACGCGTGCTGGGCCGAACGGGCCACGCCGTCGCCGCCGTCTGGCGCGAGCAGGCGGACGGCTCGATCACCGCCGGCGTATCGCCCGATTCGCCCTTCACCGGCCTTGTCGTCGACGCCAGCGAACTCGACCGTCGCGGCGGCGACCGCGTCCGCGGCCGCGTGGCCACGCACGGCCGCCCCTTCGACTTCCTCATCGCCCGTGGCCTGCTCGCCAACGACCTAAAAGTCGGCTGGCCGCTGCACCGCCTGCAACGCTTACGCGACGAGAAGCTGTTCCGTTACGTGGTGATCGAAACGAGCGACGCGCTGGAGGCCGAATGGATCAGCGCGAACGCCCCCGTGCACGGCGTGGTCATCGCATACGACTCGACCGACATGGCCGCCCGCTACCGCGTTTTCGACGCCGCCGCCAACGCAGGCGTCGCCCTGATCGGCCACGCGACAACGACCGCCGCCGCGGCCCTGCAACTGGCCACGCCGCGACTCACGGCAACCCTGCTGCCTGCCACGATTTCCGTACCCGCTGCACTGCCGACTGAAGCCGCCGATGCGCTTTGGTCCACGTATTCGGCCGCTCACCCCGAGCCGCAAAAACTACGTGGCGCCCACCCGCCCGACTTCGGCACCTGAGCGCACAGGTTCGCTTTTCTAATGGCCGGCGTCAGAACAGCGTCGCGTCGGTATAACGGCCTTCTGGCTCCCTCTCCCGGTATGGCCGGGAGAGGGCTGGGGTGAGGGCCGCGACCGGGCATACTCAACCGTCGGCCGCCATTTGCTTCGATAAGATTTTCCGTCGCCGGCCCTCACCCTAACCCTCTCCCGGCCATACCGGGAGAGGGGACAAGAGGCCGCAATCGGACGGCCCTCGGCGCTCTGCCGTAGGGCGGGCACTGCCCGCCGTCTTCGCCCCGCGGCGGGCAGTGCCCGCCCTACCCAATGCCGGCCATATCGTGAGCGGGAATGCCTGCGATCCAGACGTCGCTCGGATGCAGCCCCGGCGTTTCCAGCACTTCCGCCAGCGGATCGCCCGACCGTGTCGGCCACGCCACCAAGTCGGCTTGTTCGCCGACCGTCAGGCTGCCGCTGGGTTGGATTCGGTCCAGCGTCGCGCCGCGCAGCGCCAGAGACGCCGCGGTCGTGACGAGTGACCAGAGCGTCGCCGCGTCGACATCCGGCGATTGCCGGCGGACGAGCCGTACGTCGTCCATCACGTTCAGGTCCGGGCTGCTGGCGCAGCTGTCGGTGCCGACGCAGACGGTCACGCCCGCCGCCATCATGTCGCGCCAGCGGTGCGGCGGATGGCCGAAATAGGCGTGCGTGCGCGGGCACCAGACCACAGCCCCGCGGCGTTGCGCGATCAGATCGATGTCGGCGTCGCTGCAGTAGTTCACGTGGGCGAGCAGGCCGCCCGCCGTGCCGCGGGTGTGTCGGTAAAGCCACTGCACCGGCGATCCCGCGAAGCCGTCGCCCGGTCCGGGGTCAAAGCCGAGGGCCCGGTACAGGTCCGCGAACGCGCCGCCGCGGCGGGCGATGAACGCCGACTCGTCCGGCGTCTCGGCGACGTGCGTGGTCCACCCGTTACGACGTTCGCCGTCGCGGCCGGACGTACAGCGTCGGTAGCCGTCCGCGTCCACCGTGTACGGCGCGTGCGGCGAGGTGCCGATCTCCACGTTCGCGGCGGCCGTCGCCGGGTCGCACGCCTGCCGCATCAGTGCGTCGAACCGCTCGCGACGGGGCCCGAGGCCCAGGCATTCGCCGTAGCTGATCGCCCGCAGCGGCGACGCCGCCAGCAGCGGCCGCACGACGTCCACGTTCTGCGTGATGTCGCCGACGAATGTGACGCCGAACTTCAAACATTGCGCGACGCCCTCCCGCACGGCGTCGGCCCGCTTTCGATTGAACGATTCCACATCGGGTCTGCGTATCGACGCCATCGTCGTCAGCAGCCAATCCTGAAACGTCCCCGGCGTCGGCGGCCGGGGGACGTTCGTCAGTTCCAGGTGCGTGTGGGCGTTGGTCAGGCCTGGCGTGAGCAGGCCGTCGATGTCGACGTCGACGTGCGACGGCTTCAGGTCACGCGTCGGGCCGACAGCCGCGATCCTGCCGTTGTCGACGACGACGCAGCCGTCGTCGATGACGCCGAAGCCGGTCATCATGGCGACGTGGCGGGCGCGAAAGTAACGAAGGCCGGCGGGCATGAGACGGAGTCTAACGGATGCCCGGGCGCGAGACAGTTGCGGGCGACAATGCCGCGAAATTGTCTGGATTTTGGCCGACACGGCGTGCCGACGATGTTCAAATAGATGGCTGCGGTTTGATCCGCGCCCGCTCGCAACGCGAGCGCTATATTCCCGCTCCCGGTATGGCCGGGAGGTGCCGCAGGCACGCGGGTAGGGTGAGGGCTTTGCCAGCGACGTTGTTCTGCAAAGAGGCGATCGAATGTTGGTGCGACCGTCAACTATCGCTTCGATCGAGCCCATCGACGCCCGCGGCCCTCACCCTGACCCTCTCCCGGCCATACCGGGAGAGGGGACACAACGCCGGCTGCGCCGTGCGGGTGAAGGGGCGGGTGTCGGTGCCGGCTTTGTAGCGGGTGGCATCGGCCACAAGTCACACGGCAGGCTGGGCAAGGGCCGTACGGCCGGAGGACGCAATTTTTCGGCCTGCCGTGTGGCCGGCCCTGTGTTTAGCGTGCGCTGCGTGTTTGCGAATGGCCGGAACAAGATGGCGGCGAAAAAGTGCACTTACGGTTGTCGTCGCGCGGTCGGCGGATCGGCGTCAGGACCCGCTCTGCCGCAGCAGCGTCGCTTCGCGTTGTGGGCCGACGCTGACCATCGCGATCGGCGCGCCCAGCAGCGTTTCCAGCCGTTCGACGTACTTTTTCGCGTTCGCGGGCAGTTCGTCGTAGCTGCGGCAGGCGGTGATTTCTTCACGCCACCCGGGCACGGTTTCGTAAACCGCTTCGACGCCCGCCAGGGTGTCCATGTCGGCGCGGAAGCCGTCGAGGGGCTTGCCGTTGAGTTTGTAGCCGGTGCAGATTTGGATTTCGTCCAGGCCGCTGAGCACGTCGAGCAGGGTCAGGGCGATGGCGTTGATGCCGTTGAGTTCGACGCTGTAGCGGGTGGCGACGGCGTCGAGCCAGCCGCAGCGGCGCGGGCGGCCGGTGGTGGTGCCGAACTCGCGGCCGCGGGTGCGGATGTACTCGCCGGTGGCGTTGTCCTGCTCGGTCGGGAACGGCCCGCCGCCCACGCGCGTGCAGTACGGCTTCATGATGCCGACGAACGATTTGACGCACTGCGGCGGCGCGCCCGCGCCAGTGAACAGGCCCAGGGCCGAGCAGCTGCTGCTGGTGACGTACGGGTAGGTGCCGTGGTCGATGTCGAGGAGGTTGGCGTGAGCGCCTTCGAAGACGATTTTTTTGCCCGTTTTCCACCCGTCGATCAGCACGCGGCTGGTGTCGTCGACGAACGGGGCCAGGCGTGTGCCGAGGACTTTGTACTGATCGAACAGCGCCCGCCAGTCGATCGGCGGCATCTTGTAGAGCGCCCCGAACATGGTGTTGCGCTCGGCGACGATCACTTGCAGCTTCGCGGCCAAACGCTCTTCGCTGACGAGGTCGGCGACGCGGATGGCGGTGCTGCGGTGGGCCTTGTCGGCGTACGTCGGGCCGATGCCGCGGCGCGTGGTGCCGATGCTGCCGTCGCCGGCGGCGGTTTCCCGCGCGCCGTCCTCGGCCTGGTGGTACGGCATGACCACGTGCGTCTTATAGCTGACACGCAGGTTCTCCGGCGTGACGCTGATGCCTTGGGCGGCCAGGTTGTCGATTTCTTTGAACAGCGCGACGGGGTCCATGACGACGCCGTTGGCGATCAGGTTCATCACGTTCGGCCGGAAGACGCCGACGGGCAGCAGGTGGGTGCTGTACTTCTTTCCGCCGATGTTGACGGTGTGCCCGGCGTTCGCCCCGCCGCAGTAGCGGACGACGATGTCGGCCCCTTCGGCGAGGAAGTCGACGATTTTACCTTTGCCCTCATCGCCCCATTGCAGGCCGACGATGCAGGCGTTGCCGTCCAGAAGCTCAGTTGCGGTCATGGAACCGGCCGGTTGTAGGCAAAGCAGCCCCGGGCCGCAAGGCAGAGCGACGCAGCCGGCTTCGTTTCTCGTCGAACCTTTGCTGTAGCCAAAGCCATTTTCCGACGACGCTGACAAACATGTTCAATGAAAATTGACTCACTCCCAAGGGGTGATAGGCTGTAACCAACCCCGAATGTTCGAACGCAACCCCATCCTCGACGTCCCGCTGAACCAGGTCCTCAAGGCCGAGATCGCACTCTGTTTGCAACAGATGCTGCGCGTCTACACCATCGGCAATCTGGTCGAACTCTGGCAGGACCCGCGGGACCAGCGGCGCATCGAACAGTTGTTCGACACCCCCGATCAGGCCGGCCACGCCGTGAGCGTCTGCGCCGCATGGCTCGGGTACGAAACGTTCGTGATGGGCAAGCCCCTGAGCGACCCGTGGCGCAGCGGCGACATCACGCTGCCGGAAGGCGCGCCCGCGGAGCCGACCGAACTGGACGGCTGAGGGGAATGGAGGCGTAAGGGGAGAGGCGTAAGGCGTAAGGAAAGACAAAGACGTCGCGCCGGGCCTATCTATTTCTGCTCTTACGCCTTCTTCACCAGTATTTGCGACACGTAGACCCACGCGAGAAACGCGAACCACACGGCGAAGACGCCGAGGGCCGTCCAGAAGAGTGTGCGTCGCGGCGTCAGGTCCGGCCGGGGCAACGGTGCGGTCACGCCTGCACCAGCGGAGCGATCTTGTACTGCTTTTCGAACGCGCTGCGGAAGTCGTAGACGGCCTTGAAGTCGGCCAAACGGTCTTCGTCGCTGCGGCCCATGATGCCGGCGTCGATCATCGCGTAGACGATTCGGCCGAAGTCGAGCGTGGTGTAGACGCCCCACTGCCCCAGCACCGTGCGGGCCAGCAGGCCCCAACGCTGCTGCGCGATGTCACGCAGCCCTTCGGCCAGTTCTTGCCCGGTGATGTGCCGGCCCTGCGGCGCGGTACGCTCGGCGTGCAGCTTGGTCGCGGTGATCGCGAGGCCTTTCTGCACGAAGTAGAACGCCTCGACGGCGTAGCGACCGTTCGCTTCGGCCACCTGTTCGATCGTCGGCGGAGACTGCAAGATGGGCAAGGACTGCTTTGCCATTGGCGAAATCTATCACGCGCCGGACGGTTCAGCCAATCCAATTCGACGCGCCGCCAAAATGTCTTGCGATAACTGCGTCTTCAGGGCGTCCACCGAGGAAAATCTTTCCTGATCACGCAGCCGCGACAGCATCGAAACGGCCAGTGGCTTTCCGTACAGGTCGCCGCTGAAGTCAATGATGTGGACTTCGACTTGCGCCCGGCGTTGTTCGAACGTCGGGGTTGTGCCGATGCTGACGGCCGCGGCGTACGTTCGGCCACTGAGGCTAACACGGCCGGCGTACACGCCCTCGGCGGGCACGAGCTGCTCGCCGCCATCCAGATTCGCCGTCGGCACGCCGATCGTCCGGCCGCGCTGGAAGCCTTGGACGACCTGCCCCTCCAGTTCGTACGCGCGGCCGAGGCACCGGGCGGCGTCCTCGACACGCCCTTCCAGCAACAGCGACCGAACGACGGAACTGCTCACCGCGACATCCACGCCGCCCAGCCGCACGGCGTGCGCGGGCCGGCGTTCGACGACGATGTCCGTGCCGGCCGACCATTCGATCAGCTTTTCGATCGTGCCGCCGCGGTCGCGCCCGAAGTTGAAGCTCTGGCCCTCGACGATGCGCGACGGCCGCACACGGTCGCGCAGCAGTTCCCAGAACGCGACGGCCGTCAGCCCGAGCACTTCCGGCGTCGGCGGGAGTGTGACCAGGTAATCGACGCCCCGCTCCGCGAGCAGCCGCATCTTCATCGGCAGCGGCGTCAGGCGCGGCGGCACGAGCGACGGCCGCAACACGGTCAACGGGTGTGGCTCGAAAGTGACGACCGCGATCGGGATGGCCAACGGGCCGCTGCCGGCGTCGTCGCGCATGGCCCGCAGGATCGCCTCATGGCCGGCGTGGACGCCGTCGTAGTTGCCGACGCTCAGCACCACTCCCGGCGGGAGCGAGCAAAGGCCGTCGATGCCGGTCAGACGCTGCATAACGGGATTGTACGAAATTGCCGGCGACCGTCGCGGTTTCAAATCGTCAGCTACACCGTCCGCGTCGTCTTCAGCGGGTCGGGCTTGGCCGCCTGCATGAAGGCCGCGTCGCGGCTGCGGCAGCCGCGGCAGGCGTTGCACGGATCGCCGTGTTCGTCGACACAGCTCCACGTGCGGTCCAGCGGCGCGTTGACCTGAAAACCCAGGTCCACCGCCTGCCACAGTTCCATCTCCAGCAGCGGCGCGACGACGCGCAACGCCGGCCGTTCGAGGGTCATTTGTACCAGTTCATCCCACACCTGCAGGTATTCCGTGGCCCGCGCCAAATCGTCGACGCGAGGCCCGACCCGCAGGCCGACGTAAATGGCGACCGACTGATACGCCGCGGCGAGGTGAATGGCCAAGCCGATCATCGGCGTCAGGCGCTGCAGGCCCTGCGTGACCGATTCGACCGCGCGCGGGTCAGTGGCCGCCGCGTCGCCGGCCAGCGACGGGAGCGGGATCGTGAGCGTGTGTTCCCGGAACGGTTTGAAGTGAGCCGCCTGGTCGGTGTACGCCACCTTGCGCCGCGTCGGCGGGCCGGCCGTGCCGGGTTCGACGTGGAGGAACACCGGCCGATACGCCTGCGCCGCCAGCGCGCTGACGACCGCGCTGTCGAGGCTGCCGTTATTGAGGACGATCGCGGTTTCTTTGGCCATGTCTGTCCTCAATCATTGCATCGTCAAAATGACTTTCATCACGCCCGGCCGCCCGGCCAAATCCATTGCTTCGACGCCCTGCTCGAGCTTCATCCGCTTGGAAACCAGGCTAAGCACGTCGACCGCGTCTTGCTGCAGGGCGTGAATTGCTTCGCCGAACGGCCCGCAGCGGCTGCCGAGCACGGTGACTTCATCGACGACCAGCGACGACAGGTTCAGCGGAATGCCCTGCGCCACCGTGCTTTTAAGCACAATGGTCCCGCGCGGCCGCACCAGCTTGGTGGCCAGTTCGAAGCCGCTGGCGCTGCCGGTGCAGTCGACGACGACGTCCTGATCGTGCCGCGGCGCGATGTCGCTCACGGTGCGCGAGCGGATCTGCCATTTCTCGCACAGCGCGAGCTTGTCCGCGTGCCGGCCGATCATGCGAACGGGGCAGCCGGCGTTGCGCAGCACCTGGGCCACCAGCAGGCCGAGCCGTCCGTCGCCGAGCACGGTGACCCACGTCTTGGCGTCCACGCGAAGTTGCCGCGTGACCTGGAACGCCGCTGCCAGCGGTTCGATGAACACGGCCCGGTCGTCGTCCACGCCGTCCGGCAACGGGTGCAGGTTCGTAAACGGCAGACGCACATGGTCGGCGAACGCGCCGTCATGGTTCAGGATGCCCAGCACCGTGCGGTCACGGCAGTGATTCGACAGCCCACCGCGACACAAGTCGCAGCGGCCGCAGGGACAGTTGATTTCACCGCTCACCCGCCGGCCGACAAGGCTGCTGTCGGCGGATTCGATCACTGTTCCGACGAACTCATGGCCCAGCACGCCGCGGTAGTTCATGTAGCCGCGCGTGATTTCCAAATCGGTCGAACAAACGCCGGCCTGGTGGACGCGGATCAGCGAGTCGCCGAGCGCCGGGTCGGGCTCCGCGCGACGTGGGTCGTAATGGAGCGAATCGTTGAAGACGAGCGCTTTCATCGGGTGTTACCCGAGGGCGACGTCGGGACTGGTGATCAGCCGCAGCCAAGCGGCCTGATCGTACCGTTCGTCCGCCCCGGTCAGCGTGCGCAGGCTCTGACGTGCCTGCCAGGCTAGGCTGAACTCGCGATCGCTCAGGACGTTGACGAGCGCGCGGGCCACTTCCAGCGACCGGTGCTGCCGCAGGGCGTCGGCGGCGGCGATGCGCACGTCGAGCTCTTCAGTGGCGCTGCGGAATACTTTCAGCAGCGACGCCTCGGCCGACGCGTTCGGCACGTTCGCCAGCGCCTTGGCCGCTTCCAGGCGGACCGCCGGCGATTCGTCGGCAAGCGCCGCCACGAACAGGCCGCTGGCCGATCCGTCGCGGGAACGGTTCAGGGCGCGAATGGCGCTGGCGCGGACCGTGGGGTCACTGTCGAAGCGGGCGATCTGGCCGTACCGCGTGGTGTACGGAGGGCGCTTGCCGAACGGCTCGTCGACGAGGGCGTAAACGCCCATCCGGCGGCGGTCGGGCAGCTTGGAATCTTCCAGGGCCAACGCTTCCTTCGATGGCGTCTGGCCGCGCAAGTAGTCGTACACGCGCACGGGGTAATCGATAAAGGCCTGACGCAGCAAGCCGTGGCTGGCGACGCCTTCGTTGGACGGCGCGGTGGTCGGCGTGCGCTGTGCGGGCGGCGGCGTGGTGTCGTCGGGGTCGTAGCGGAAACTGCTGGCGCAACCGCCCAGAACGCCGCCAAGGCCGACCAGAACGAGGGCAGTGAGACAGTGGGTTCGCAAGGCTGTTCCTTTTAAGCCCGCAGCCGCAGGGAGGGCCTGGAGGCGGAGTCGTACAGGGTTTCAGGCGCGACGCGCTGCGGACGGCCGACCGGGAAGCCGAGGAACCGCGGCGCGAGCGTGCCGAAGCGGTCGGGATCGTCGGTCACGAACAGCTTCAGCCGCTCGTCTGCCGACCGCTCGGCCGGCCCCGCCGTCGCGAGTCGTCCGGCCGCGGCGAGCCGCGCGGCGACATCTTGGGCACACTGCTCGGCCGAGTCAATGACCGTCACGCCCTCGCCCAGCGCCCGCCGCAGCGCCGGACGCAGCAGCGGGTAGTGCGTGCAGCCGAGGACCAAGGCATTGATCTTCCGCTTCAGCATCGGCCGCAGGTATTGGCGCAGGGCAAGGTTCACCACCGCGTCGCTGGGCCGGCGGCCTTCTTCAATGAGCGGGACCAGCAGCGGCGTGGCCCGCGCCAGCACCTCGGTGGCTGGCGCGTGGCGGGCCAGGGCGTCCTGGTACGCGTTCGACCGAATGGTCGCCTCCGTGGCGATGACTCCGACGCAAGGCGTCGGCAGACTGGCCACGGCCCCGGCGGCGGCGACCGCACCCGGCTCGATCACGCCGCTGATTGCCAGGTCCGGAAACAGCCGCTGCGTCTCGTCCAGTGCCAGGGCCGACGCGGTGTTGCAGGCAATGACCACGTGCTTCGGGCGGAACGTCAGGCCCCACTCGATAATCTGTTTGACGAACGAGCCGACCGTCTGCCGCGTTTTCGATCCGTAGGGCAGCCGGGCGGTGTCGCCGAAATAAATAATCCGCTCGTCCGGCAGGCGGCGGCGCAGCGCCTCGACGACGGTCAGCCCGCCCAAGCCGCTGTCGAGGACGAAGATGGGGTCAAACCGGTCGGTCACGGGAAGCGTATGGTTTATCGGACGCGGGCGTC
>DASVSC010000217.1:0-1772 GCA_036388295.1 Tepidisphaeraceae bacterium
AACGCGGATGAACGCAGATAAAAAATGAAATCTTTGTTTTGCATCTGCGTTCATCCGCGTTCATCTGCGGCTAAGAGAAACTTATGACGACCCTGATCCAAAATGGCCGCATCGTCACCGCGACTGACGATTACTCGGCCGACGTTTTGATCGACGGAGAGACGATCAAAACGATCGGCCACAAGCTTCCGACCACCGGCGTCGACAAGATCATCGATGCCAGCGGCAAGCTCGTCATCCCCGGCGGCATCGACCCGCACGTCCACATGGAACTGCCCTTCGGCGGCACCGTCAGCAGCGACGATTTCTTCACCGGCACCCGCGCCGCGGCGGTCGGCGGGACGACGTCCATCATCGACTTCGCCATTCAGTACAAGGGCAAGACGTTCAAAGAGACGCTCGACGACTGGCACGCCAAGGCCGACGGACGGTGCGCGGTCGATTACGGCTTCCATCTGGCCGTGACGAGCTACGAGCCGCAGCACACGAAAGAGTTCGCCAGCGTCATCGAACACGGCGTGCCGACGTTCAAGCTGTTTCTGGCCTATCCTGACGTGTTCCTGGTCGACGACCGCACGATGTTCCGCGTGATGCGCGACGCCGGCGCGGCCGGCGGGCTGACACTGGTGCACGCCGAGAACGGCGTGGTCATCGATGAGATGATCAGCAACCTCACGGCGGCCGGGAAGCTGGAGCCGAAGTACCACGCGCAGTCGCGGCCAGCGGTGACGGAAATCGACGGCGTCGCCCGCGCGCTGCGCGTCGCCGAGCTGGCCGGGGCGCCAGTATTTATCGTGCACGTCAGCACCGCCGGCGGGGCCGACGAAATCAAACGCGCACGCGAGCGCGGCCTGCGCGCTTACGGCGAAACGTGTACGCAGTACCTCTTCTTTGACGACACCCAGTACGACCGTCCGAACTTCGAAGGGGCCAAGTACGTGTTCACCCCGCCGCTGCGGCCGCGGGAGAACATCGAGCCGCTGTGGGATGCGTTGAAGCTCGGCGTGCTGCAGGAAGTATCGACCGATCATTGCCCGTTTCACTTCAAAGGGCAGAAAGAATTAGGACGTGAAAGCTTTACTAAAATCCCGAATGGCGGCCCGGGCGTGGAAGACCGCTTGGCGGTGGTGTATCAAGGCGCGGTCGTGGAACATGGCTTCAGCCTGAGCCAGTGGGTCAACCTCACCAGCACCGCCAGCGCGAAGATGTTCGGCATGTTCCCGAAGAAGGGAACCATCGCCGTCGGCAGCGACGCCGACATCGTTCTGTTCGACTCGAACAAGCCGCAAATCCGTTCGGCTAAAACGCATTCGTCCAACTGCGATTACAACCTGTTCGAAGGTATGAAGCTGTCCGGCAGTGTCAGCACCGTGCTGAGCCGTGGCAAGGTTGTCGTCGATAACGGCACCTTCGTCGGCCAAGCCGGTGACGGCAAGTTCCTCAAGCGCGGCCTGTGCGGCATTGTCTGAATTAACGCCCATGACCACGTTCGACACCATTACGCCCACCGTCAGCATCCCCAAGGATCCGGCGGTGACTTCGTCGCTCTACAACAAAGACCTGGCACCCACCACGCTCGCGCAGCGGACGTGGTCGGTCTGGTCTATCACAGCGCTTTGGGTCTCGATGTGCGCGTGTATCCCGACTTATCAGCTCGCCAGCGGCCTGATGAAAAACGGCCTGAGCGCATGGCAGGCCGTGGTCACGATCTTCCTAGCCAATGTCATCGTGCTCGTCCCGATGGTGCTGAATGCGCACGCCGGCACGAAGTA
>DASVSC010000218.1:0-13053 GCA_036388295.1 Tepidisphaeraceae bacterium
TGTACGACAGCGGAAAGCTACAGGACGCCAACGAACGCCTCCGCGGCACCCCGCTGTTCTCGGCCGTGAAAATTACGCCCGTCGGCTCGGACCCGGACCAGCGCGATCTGCTCGTCGAAGTCGAGGAAGCCCGCACGGCCACGCTTACGTTCGGCGCGGGCGTCAACAGCAACGGCGGCGTAGCAGGCAACATCACCTACACGCAGAAAAACTTCGACATCACCAACTGGCCGCGCAGCTTCAGCGACCTGGGCGGTGATAAGTCGTTCGTCGGTGCCGGCCAAACATTACGGCTCACTTTCGAGCCCGGCACGGAAGCCACCAACGCCAGCATCCGCTTCACCGAGCCGTACCTGCTCGACCAGCCGTACAGCATCTCGGTCGAAGCGTACCTGCGCAACCGCGAGCGCGAATATTACGACGACAACCGCATCGGCGGCCGAGTCAGTCTCGGTCATCGATTCAACGACATTTACTCCGGCTCCGTCGCGTTGCGACTGGAGCAAGTCGACATCAGCCACATTCGTGATAAGCCGATCCGCGCCTTCGAGATTCTGGAAGAGCAAGGCTCGCACTCGCTCACCAGCGTCACCCTGGCCGTGCGTCGCGATACGACGACCGGCGGCCTGCTGCCGAGCAAGGGCACGAATACGCAGGCCGCTTGGGAGTCTGTCGGCCTGCTCGGCGGCGAGTACACGTTCCAGCGGCTCACGCTGTCACACGACCGCTACTACACGCTGTTCAGCGACCTGCTCGACCGCCGAACGATCCTGGCCTTCCATGGCGACGCCGGGTACATCGCCGGGGACGCACCTTTCTTCGAACGCTTCTACGCCGGCGGCATCAACTCCATCCGCGGCTTCAGCTTCCGCGGCGTCACGCCCCGCTCCGGCCCGAACGATGACCGCATCGGCGGCGACTTCAGCGCCACCGGCTCGGCCGAGGTGAGCTACCCGCTGTACGAGGAAATCGTCCGCGGTGTGGCCTTCGTCGACGTCGGCACCGTCGAGTCCGATTTTGAAGTCGGCACCATCCGCACCGCCATCGGCACCGGCTTCCGCATCTCGCTGCCCCTGCTCGGCCAGGTGCCGATCGCCATCGACTTCGCCCTTCCGCTAACGAAGAACGGCGAAGACGACGTGCAGGTGCTCAGCTTCTCGCTCGGGTTTGTGCCTTGAATCAGTGGGAGTCGGAATCGGGCGGAAGTTAGCCCGTCTTACTTCCCGCTTCCCACTCTCCACTTCCCACCGCATCTCCTCCCCCGCTACAATGCCGGAATGATCGGCATTCTCGACTACGGCATGGCCAACCTCCGCTCGGTGCAGAACGCGTTCGCGCGGGTCGGCCACCCGGCTGAGGTCATCTCGTCACCCGATCAGGTTCGGACGTGCGACCACCTCGTCCTGCCCGGCGTGGGTGCATTTAAGGACGCAATGGCGGCTCTGCGCCAAAGCGGAGCCGACCAAGCCGTGAAAGACCACATCAAGGCCGGCAAGCCGTTCCTGGGCATCTGCCTCGGGCTGCAAATGCTGTTCGACGTCGGCTACGAAGACGGCGAACACCGCGGGCTTGGCGTGCTGGGCGGACAGTGCGTCCGTTTCAACGTCGATGACCCCGGCGTCGGCCTGAAGGTGCCGCACATGGGCTGGAATCAGCTGGCCATCCAGCGGCCCAGCCCGCTAACGCGCGGGCTGGCGGACCTGAGCAACGTCTACTTCGTGCACGGCTACCACGTCGTGCCGACCGACGAGAACGTGATCGCCACCACCACCGATTACGGCCGTTCCTTCGTCAGTTCCGTCTGGCGCGACAACGTCATGGCGACGCAGTTCCACCCGGAAAAGAGCCAAGCCATCGGCCTGACGATGCTGAAGAACTTCGCGATGATGTGAGGCGCGTGCCTTGAGCGCCGCGGGCGCAATCCGGATCAGCGCACCAGCGACAGCGAGCGCAGCCGGGCGTAGCAGCGAAGGATGTATGGGTAGAGTTCGCCGAAGTCGACGCTGTTCTGCAGCGCGTAGTTGCTCGCTTCGTGCAGACGCCGCATGCGTTCGAGTGACGGTGCCAACTCTTCGTCGCGCAGACGCGGATACATGTCCCCGGGCAGGCGTACGTCTTCGTCGACGTCAGCGCGCCGGAGGTTACGCACGTCCTGCGGCAGAATCTGCCTGCCTTCCGTATCGTCCATGAACCAGCGGAACAGATATCGCGTGTAAAGGCTTGCGGCGCGGCGGTAGTGCGTGGCCGCGCGGGTCGCCAGATCGCGGCGGGCGTCGCCCGTCGCGTGCATCGCCCGGAGGTACAAGGCGTCGGCGGCAGTGAACTGGGAACGGGCCGTCAGGTCACGGATGTGCGATCGGTACTTGAGTTCCTCTTCGGGAAACCTCTTAATATGCGCTTCGAACTCGTTGGCCGCGCTTGTGGCGACGCGGGAGGCGTTCTCGTAGCGCCAAATCGCCTGGTCCAGCAGGTGGCCGGCGGGAAAGCCGGCGTCCAGCACGAGGTCGAGCGTCGCCGCGGTGAGCTGCGAATCATCATTCGGCTGCGGGCGATTGGCCAAGTCTATTTCCGCGCGGAGTGCGGCATACCAATCCTCTTCGCTCCACTTCATCAGCGACATCGCTGCGCGTGACGCGATGACATGGTCCGACAGCTGCGCGTGCCGTGCCTGACGATTTTCCTGTAGCCATTCGCACTGCTTGAAGTAGTTGTAAGCCATCGCGAACGGCGAGACGCCGTAGGGGAACGGCTGGAACTGCATCAGGTACGGCAAGTCGCTTCCATCGGCGGCAGTAAACGTTTGCGAGACGCCCGGCCGCGGCGTGGTGAACTGCGGCAGAAGCAAGTGACGGTCGTCCAGAAGGGCCGCGTGCTGCGTCGGCCGGCCGGACGCGTCGCGGCGCTCGCCCGTCTGCATCGCACGCGGCTCATACGTGAAAGGGGCGTCCTTCGCGTTCGCTTGTACGACGTCGGCGACGGCTTTGGGCAGACTTAAGTAAAGCTGCTTGCCTTCCTCATCGGCCTCGAAAGCACTGAGTTCGACAGCCGTCGCCCCCGCCAGCCGTGCCTGGCGGACGGCCAGGGCCCGCTGCTCGGCGGGGAAGATCACCCGCACGCGGTCTTGTGGCGCCAGCGTTTCGCTCTGCAGCCGGCTGCTGAAGTAGGCCTTCTCCGCCGCGTTGCCGAACTTGTCGAAGTACAGGCCGCCGACGGATGCCAAAATGTTGATGTTGTCCGGCCGCTGGCGATTAACGTCGAAGCCGTACTGCAGCGCGTCGAGGATAGTCGTGTACTTGTTCGGCACACTCACCATCTGCGCGCTGATGTTGTAGGCCTTGTTCCAGATCTGGAACAAGTGGACCGTGTCGAATTCGGGCTGCAACAGGCGGATGAGTTCGACCTTCGTGTCGAAGTCTTCCAGCGCGCGTTCGGTCTTCTGGCTTTCGCTGCTCGTCCAGAGGGCCATCACCAGCGGCCCGCGGAGCCCGCCGAGCAGCAGGCCGAGCGCGAAGCTGTTGACGTTGCTGAGGTCGGCGGTGGCCGTCACCGCCGTGCCACGCGTGGCGTCAACCTTCTGACGTTGACCAACAACGAGCGAACGGGTCACGCCCGCGCCGAGAATCGACACGACGAGCGCGCCCACCAATGGAAGGGACGACCGACGCGTCACGGCGCCACCTCTTTGTTGCGAAGAAACACGTAAGACAGCGTCAGCAGCGGCAGGACGAACATGACGATCACTTTGAAGGGTTCAACCATGTCACGCAGCGTCAGCGACATGCCGCGTTCGACGCGGTCGGTGATGCCGAACGCCCGGATGTCGGGCAGGAAGTTGGCGACCAACTGAAGCGTGCGCGACAGTCGCTCGACGGACGAGTTCACCACGGCCGCGACGGGCGCGTTGTTGGCAAAAAAGTCGTTGGCGACTTGAGCGCCGATGCCGGTCCCGAGGTCCACATTCGACACGGCCCAGTGGCCAAGAATGATTAGCGTCGACAGTACGACGGCGATCGGCCAGGAGACGAACGTGCTGCACCAGAAGGCGACCGCGGCCGTGAGGACGGCGAGCAGCCAAAGGACGAACAGCGCCTTGAGCAGATTCAATGCGAAGAACTCACGGCCCGCGACCATTGAAACCGAGCCCGGCTGCAGGCCGATCATGTGGCCCGTGGTGCGGTTCCGCACGTGCAAGTCGAAGTCGCCGGATTGAATGAACTTCTCCGGCAGGTCAAAAAACGCGGCGCGGCGTGTTTCCGGGTAGACGAAGGCCGGCGGGCTGAGTTCGCCCGTTTTCCGGTCGAGCGCACGCACTTCAAGGGAGCCGACAACCTCATTGCTCTCCTCGCCAGCGGCCGCCTCGACGCCTACGTTCAACTCGAACGGCACAAAGCCGTTGCGGCCGCGGACCGGCTCGCCGCGCCAGCTATAAACGGCCACCGGCTGGACACCACGCGTCGGTCCGACGAGCTGTTGGCCCATTCGGCCGGTGCTTCCGCGGAGTGTTGGCGGGAAAGGAGACGTAATTGTATGGCTTTCCGTCTCGGAGTCCTGAACGACCATGGCAACCGATTCTGACGTGATCCGGTACAGGTAATCCGGTGACGTACAGATGATTTGAACATCAACGGACATCGATGTCAGCTGCGCAATCTGCATGGCGCGCTCGGGGCTCATCGACACGACGACGGCTTGTGTGCCTGAGGGATCAGTCAGCGTTACAGCTCCACCGGTTCCGAGTTGGTCGGCCGACACCACAACCCCGCCCGTCCGCGACTCCAGCAGCTGCACCGCCACTTGCGGGCCGGCATTGGGTGTCGCCGGTGAGTCGGTGGTGGCGACGCTGCGAACGGGTTCGTACGCGACTTTGATCAGCAGGGCCGCGCCGACCGACCCGGCGGGCGCATCGGGCACGGCTTTTGATTTCAGCGCTTCGGGCGGCAGCATCAGGCGGATGATGCCGTGCTGAGAACCGCCCAAAATCCAGCCGCCGTTCTCGTCCTGCGGCGGCCGGGCGAACTGACGCATCGCTTCCGGCGGCGCAATCGACTGCGCTTGCAGCAGGCCGTACTCGTTGAAGTGTTCGAGCCACACACGGCGCGTCTGCTCGGTGAACGGCGAAGCCAGGGCCGATTGGATCTGCCGGCCCAGCCACCAGGACTGCACGTGCACGTACACCAGGATGAACGCCCCCATCACCAGCAGCATCACGGCCGCCACGCGGGCGAAGCCGACGACTTTGCCGATGACGATTTCAAGGCGCGTGACCGGTTTGGTGACGATCGTGAAAATAACGCGGTTGTCGATCTCGCGCGGCAGATTGGTCGCGGCCGTGACCAGGGCGATGATGACGACAACAAGGCCGGTGGTGAACAAGCAGACCTTGATGGTCAGCCGGATCGCGTCCTGTTCGTCGAACGGCTTCTGGAACTGCCCGACCAGGATGATGCCGAGCATAGCCAGCGGCGTGATCCACAGCACACGGCGGCGGATGGCGTCACGAAAACAAACGCCGCCGATGGCCCAGATGCGACCCGGCCGACTGCGGAGCACGTCGGCCAAACCGTAAACGAGCAGCCCCAACACGACGATCAGCCCGGCGACGAACCAGCCGGCGTGCTCGGTGACAAAGGCGGGAAGAGCGGCGTAGATTGGCATGATCTTTGGCGGCAAGTCGGCAAGTGGGTGAATGGTAAAGACCGGCTGAATACGCCCGTTCTTACGACTCGCCGACTAGCCGACTGGCCGTTCTCCTCACGAATCGCTGCTCGTGTACGACCCGCCGCTGCCCGTCTGGTCGCGCACGATTTTGATGAACAGGTCTTCGAGCGTAGTCGTCGGGTGCGTGACGGCCGCCTGCGTGCCGTACCGCTGCACGAACAGACGCAATTCTTCCAGCTGCGCCGGCGTCAGGCCCTTGGCCTCTACCTGAGTAATGTCTTTGACCTGCACCAGGTCTTTCACGTGGCCGAGGGTTTGCATGCGGCCGCGGAACAGGATCGTGATGCGGTCACACACGTCCTGAACGTCCGCCAGCAGATGGCTGCAGAGGATGACGGTTTTGCCCTGCTCTTTCAGCGAGACGATCAGGTCCTTCATCTCGCGCGTGCCGATCGGGTCAAGGCCCGTCGTCGGCTCGTCCAGCAGCACCAGGTCAGGGTCATTGATCAGCGCCTGGGCCAGGCCGATGCGGCGGGCCATGCCCTTGCTGTATTCGCGGAGCTTCCGCTTGCGGGCCTTTTCGTCGAGGCCGACGGTGTCCAGCAGCAGCGGCACGCGTTTCTTTAAATCCCGCGACGGGATCTTGAACAGCCGGCCGTAGAAGTGGAGCGTCTCTTCGCCGTTAAGGAAGCGGTAGAGGTACGATTCTTCGGGCAGGAAACCGATGCGGCGGTTGATATCAGTGCTGCCGACCGGTTGGCCAAGGATTTCGGCGCGGCCGCGGCTTGGGAAGATCAGGCCGAGCAGCAGTTTGATGGTCGTCGACTTGCCCGAGCCGTTCGGCCCCAGCAGGCCGAAGACTTCGCCGCGCTCGATGGTGAGGTTCAGGTCTTCGAGCGCGCGCACTTTATCGCGGCCCCAGAAGTCTTTGTACACCTTCGACAGGTGTTCGGTGAAAACGGCAGCGTCGCTCACACTGTGGCCCTCATTGCATGCCCGTTCGGACCGCGCCGGGTATCCGGCGCGCGTCGCTCCGCCAGCGTATACGCCGGCCGAGACGATTTAGATGCCGCGACCGCCGCCGCGGAGCGGTGCCGGCGGCTGGGGCTTGCGAACACGCCGACGGCGCTTTTCGCTGGGCTTTTCGTAATAAGCGACCCGCTTGAGGTCCTTCGTGAGGCCTTCTTTTTCGCAGGCCTTTTTGAAGCGCTTCAGCATTTGCTCGGCGGTTTCGTTGCCGCGGAGTTTGACTTTGATCATAACGACGTCCTGACTCTCAAATTGCTCTCGTCCGACCCCCGTAGGCCGGCCGCCCGCCGTCAGACGGGCCGCTCATCGTAAAGCGGCGTGCGGGTTTGTTCAAGTCGCCCCACGCCGGCCGGGCTATCGGGGCCCATAAAGCAGACTTATGACGGCTTTTTCGCGCCGTCCCGTTTGGCGATCAGTTCTGGGAGCAGTCGGTCCAGGTGGCCCAAAGCGCGGTTGGCCCGCAAAATGCCGTCACCGTCGATGACAAACACCATTGGCACGCTGTTGACGAACCAGCGCTTGCTGAATGTGCTCTCCAGGCCGTTGCCTTGGTAATAGTGGAGCCAGTTGAGGTCAGGGTTCGCGTCAAGATACGCCTTCAGGGCCGCCTCGCCGCCGTCGGCGGGTGAATCGTCGACCGACACGCTGATAAACTCCACGCCCTGCGGCTTGTAGGTCGCGTACTGACGTTTCAGCTCCGGAAATGCGGCGACGCAGGGGGCGCACCAGGTGGCCCAAAAGTCGATGACGACGATCTTCCCTTTGAGGTCGCGCTGCAGGGAAATCTCTTTGCCGGTGCGAAAGTCTTTGAAGGTGAGGTCGAACGGCTTACCGATCTCCTTCGCCTGCTGCCGTTCGTCGAGAAGGCGGGCGGCCTCGCCGGACTTCGCATAATCCTTCAACAAGCGGTCTTCGATCGCCTGCCGCTCGGTGGCGTCGGCGGCTCGCATCGACAGTTCGTACAACGCCGGCGCGGCGGCAGAGTCCTTCGGGTCGGCGGCAATCAGATCATCAACCGCCTTCTTCGCGTCGGCAAAGGTGGTTTCCCCCTTCTCCAGACCACGGACGGATAAACCGGCGCGCGCGGAGCGGGCGGTCGGGACCAGATACGCCGGCCGGCCCTCGGCGACGACGGCATTGATCTGGCCGAGCGCGTCGGCCCAAGGCATTTGCGCCCATGCGCGCGTGAACAACGCGCGGGCGGAGCGGGCAAGAGCCGCTTCGTCCGCGGCGGGTTGACCGGCTTGCAGGGCGTGTGCCTCCCGCGCGAGAGCGTCCAGTTTCTCGGCGGCCGGGCCGCGCTGTGCGGCGTCGGCTACCCGCACCGCTTTTACGTCCGCGGTGATTTGCGCGATCGTGCGCTGGGCATGGGCGGCCGTAGTAAAGATCAGCACGGTGACAGCGGCAAGCGTAAGATTTCGCATCGTCTGATTCATACGCGGTTCGGGCACGAATGGCTGGAATCTAAGAAGGAAAACCTTCCGCCAACTACAGAGGATTACGCCTTCGCGTCGTCGCCGTTGATCGCCCAGCGGACACTGCGGCGGAAGATTTCCTGCCAAACCGGGTTCGATATGCCGCTGATCGCATGCCCGTGGGCCAAGTGTACGGTTCGGCCTTCGCCTTCGGCTTTGACGTACACCAGGGGCTGGCGGCTGCCGTTCATGTCGCCGTCGACCAGTGTGCGGTATGCGGCCAATGGCTTCAAGTCGTGGATTTCGTCGTCAATATCGAAATCGCTGATGCCTCGCGTGATGGCGTGATCGGCATCGACGATACGGGCGGCGTGCTTACCGATGACGCCGCCCTGCACACGGCTTCCGACGAGCGGCCCGATCAACGGCGAGGCGACATTCGTGTTCGCCGCCGTATGTAGGGTGACCAAACCGTGCCCGCGGCGCACGTAAGCGGCCAGGCGCGTGATGGCGTCGTCGGTGAAGAAGTCGCCGTCGGTAAAGACCACGACCGCGTCCGCACCGGCCAAGTCAATTTCGGCCGGCGACGCTTGCGCCGTGCGGACGCCGAGGCCGTCCTTTTCCAGCACGTCGGCAAGAATCTGCGCCGTCTGTGGGTAGTTGTGGTACGCGATTTGGCCGCCGAGGATCAGGAGGACAGTGTGCATCATGTGCCTTTATAGGGTGGGCATCGCCCACCGTCTGCCGTGTGGTTGTGGGTAAACACCTAAGGCAATCAGTGTCGGAAGTGCCGACGGCCGGTGAAGATCAGGGCCGCGCCGCGTGCGTTGCAAAGGTCGATCGTTTCCTGGTCCCGCACGCTGCCGCCCGGCTGCACGATGGCCGTGACGCCCGCGTCCAGCAATAGCTTCGGGCCGTCGGCGAACGGGAAGAACGCGTCGCTCGCAGCCACCGCCCCCTTCGCCCGCTCGCCCGCCTTTTCAACGGCAATGCGGGCGGCCCCGACCCGGTCGACCTGCCCGCCGCCGATGCCGACCGTGGCCGAATCTTTGGCGATGACGATGGCGTTGCTCTTCACGTGCTTGCAGGCGAGCCAAGCGACTTTTAAGTCATTCACTTCTGCGGCCGTTGGCGCACGCGTGCCGACGGATTTCCATTCGGATTCGATGATGCCGACAAGGTCACTCTGCTGTGACAGCCGGCCGCCAACGATCGTGCGTTCGTGCATGAGACCGGCACCGAAAAGGCTGCCCATGCCCACGCGATGGAGTCGGCCAACGCGCTCTTCGGTAAACATCGGTCCGACTTCCAGCAGCCGCACATTCTTCCATCGCAATTTGAGCAGTTCCATTGCTTCGGGCTCGAACGACGGCGCGACGATCACTTCGAGAAACTTCTGTCCGGCCGTCAGCACTTCGGCCGCGGCGCGGTTCATTGGCACGTTGGTCGCGACAATGCCGCCGAACGCGGCAGTTGGGTCGGAGGCGTAGGCAGCGTCGATCGCCTCGGCCAAGACTCGGCCGCTCGCCACGCCGCAGGGCGTCGCGTGCTTGACGATGCATGCAGCCGGCCCGTCGAACTCTTTCACGCACGCCAACGCGGCGTCGGCGTCGAGGACGTTGATGTAGCTCAACTCCTTACCGTGGTGCTGCGTCGCGTGAGCAACGCTGGCGGTCTTTGGGTGGTCTTGGCTGGGGATCATGCTAGCGTGCTGGTGCGGGTTCTCGCCGTACCGGAGCTTGATCTCGCGCGACGGTTCGCCTGATGGCGACTCGCCCGAAATCTTCGCTTGGTGATAAATAAGATATTCAGAGATCGCGTTGTCGTAGCGGAATGTTTGAGTGAATGCGTTGGTCGCAAGCTTCATCCGGTGCTTGGCGCAGGTGGCCCCGTTGTGCTTACGGAGGTCGCCTAGGACTTTTTCATACTGCGCTGGAGCCGTTACGACAGCGACACTGGCATGATTTTTTGCCGCCGAGCGAACCATGCTCGGGCCGCCAATATCAATATTTTCGATGATCTCATCGAAAGTCACGTTTGGCTTGTTAACGGTTTCGACAAACGGATAGAGGTTGATCACGACTATGTCGATCGGCTCAATGCCATGTGCCTTGGCCGACGCCATGTGTTCAGGATTATCGCGCACCGCCAGCAGCGCGCCGTGGATTTTCGGGTGCAGCGTTTTCACGCGGCCGTCCATCATTTCGGGGAAGCCGGTGACGTCGCTGACGTCGGTGACGGTCAAGCCCGCGTCGCGCAGGAACTTGGCGGTGCCGCCGGTGCTGAGAAGTGTGACGCCGAACTCTTGGACGAGGGCGGTCGCGAACTCGGCCAGGCCGGTCTTGTCCGACACACTGATCAGGGCTCGTTTGACGGGAACCAGGTCGCTCATGTGCCGGAGTATATGGAAATGCCGCGCGGCGGCGAGTGGCCTCTATTCCGTGCGGGCCGAGAGCAGCACGCCACTTTCAAGCGGCGCGCCCGACGGCACCGGCTGCCGGCGGAACTTCACCCGCGCCAGCACCGGCCGGACCAGCCGGCGGTACGACAGGGCCAATCCCGTATAGACCAGTACCAGCGCCGCGACGCACGCCAGCGCGGCAATGCTGCGGCCGAAGTTGCCGAGGACTTCGCCGCGGTGCGTCGGGACGACCAGCATCCGCAGCCGGCGGCCGAGCGTGTTGTCGCCGAAGCTTTCCACCCGCGTCCGCTCGCCGGTCTGACGGCTGTAGTGGAGCGTGACGCGGTTGAACGGGACCGTAGTGTCGCCCTGGCTGACGACGAAGGAGACATTGCCCCGGCCGCCTTGGCCGCCTTCGCCGCCCTCTTCGCCTTCGCCGCGCCGGTTGCCGAGGCGCAGGTTGATCGACGTCCAGTTGGGGTTGTACGTGACCGCGTCGGCGAACAGATCGTTCAGCCCCTCGACGTTCAATGGCCGCGGGGCACGTTCGCCTTCACGTCGTTCTCCGCCCTCGCGATTGTTCTCGCGCCCGCCTTCGCGGTTGCCCTGCGGCTGGGCGTTCGCGGGGCGTTGCCGTTGCTCGCGCGGGGGCGGCGGTTGTTCGCCGACCGCGCGGTACAGCAGATTGCTCGCCCAGGTGTAGCTGATCACGTTCGCCGTCAGGGTGATGATCAGCAACGGCAGCAAGGCCCAGAAGCCCAGCGCGTTGTGCCAGTTCCAGTCGCGCGTTTTGCCCTTGAGGCGCAAGCTCGGCACCAGCACCGCGCGGATCGCCGGCCAACTGAACCGCCGCGGCATCCACAGCCAGAGGCCACTGACAATCAAGACAAGAAAGCCGACCGCCGCCGCCCCGGTGATGTTTCTGCCGAGCGAGCGCCAGTCGCCGCTCAGGGTCAGCTGGCGGTGCAATTCCAGGTTCGTGTGGAAGAAGCCGCGCAGGGCGGTCGCTTCGGTGCCGACTTTTTCGCCGGTGTAGGCATTGAGGTACGTGACGCGGTCGCGGCCGAATTGCACGGCCACCGGGTCGTTCGCACCGGCCGATACGGTCAGGGCGGTGGGCGTCGCGTCGGGCTGAATCTCTTTGGCCCGCTCCAGTAGTTCTTCGATCGACCACGGCGCGCTTTTAGCGTCCTTCGGCCCGGCCTCCACACGCTCGGCCCACGCGACGATCGGGCGTTCGAACGCCAGCACCAGCCCTGTGCCGGCCAGCAGCGCCACGCCGATCGCGACGACCAGACCGATGACCAGATGCAGCCAGAAGATTGTTTTACGAAACAGCTTCATCATCGTGCTCCGACGTTGAGAATCAGCGCGAACGGCGGCAAGGCGTTAGTCGATCTGCACGGTCGGGTAGTCGCCGAAAATGCGAACGCGGCGGCCTTCGAAGCCGGGGCCGAAGGGGTAGTACAGTTGCGAGTGGCTGGCGATCGGCTTGACCGTAAGCCCGGCCGGCCACGGGCTGGGCGTCCAGGTCGCCCCGTCGGCGAGGTCCATGCCACTGGCCGTTACCGCAACCTTCGGGCGGATCGTGCCGACGTGGCCGTCGAGGAAGACGACGTTCGCGGTCTTGTTGTGGCGGAAGACGACGGTGCCCATGCGCGTCGCGTTGCCGCTGGTCGGCGCGGTGTCACGCCCCAGGCCCGGCCGAACGATCGGCCATTCCGGGTTGGCCGAATCGGTCGCGGTCGGGTCGTTCTGGTAGTCGGCGAACATCATGATCTTGGTCACGTCCATGTCGCCCGCGATCTTGAACGTCCGCGGCTTCACCCACCGCGAAGTAGCCGTCGTGACGCCGGCAGTCGTGGACATCAATGCGCCGTTCGAAAACGAGTTGACGTTGATGCCGATGCTGACCACCGGGTTGTAAGCCACACCCGCTTTGTTGGTGATCGTGTAATAGTCCGGCCGCGGGGCGAACGGGTGGGTGAAGTTGCCAAGCGTAGCGAGCCGGGTGTCGTTGTCCGACGGGCAACGCGTCAACCTTTCGGAGGCTTCGGACTGGTTCAGATACCGAATCACGCCGGCGTGAAAGTCGAAGACTTTGTGGGCATCGGGCATCACGTCGCGGTTGTCGTTCTGATACATCAGAGTCGCCGTCGCCCACTGCCGAAGCAACGACTTGCACTGAATCTGCTGCGCCGACGCCCGTGCCTTGTTGAGTGACGGCAGCAGAATGCTGACCAGCAGTGCGATGATGCCAATCACCACCAGCAGCTCCACCAGCGTGAAGGCGGATTGCCCACTCGTCCCGGGCTGGGGCTTAGACAACTTTCGAGCAGACAACGACATCGCAGGGCTCCTTCACAATTTCCCGAACCGGCGGCCGATTGCCGGGAACCAGCGGTTTCGACCGCCGTCCCTGTCAATCGTTCGGGCGAAGCATAATGAGACTGCGTCTCAATACAAGAGATTTTCTAGAAATGTTTTATCGTGAGCGGCTTCTACCTCGCCGTCGCGGACGCGAGACGACGCGGCCTTCGGCGTGGCCGC
>DASVSC010000219.1:0-11766 GCA_036388295.1 Tepidisphaeraceae bacterium
AGCGGGCGGCGTAGCGGGTGCCACGGGTCGCGGTACCGCGAGACCTGTGGCACCCAGAGGACACGCTACGCAATTTCGGCAGACCGCTTAGATTAGAGCGGGAAACTTTTGATATAGCATTCTGGGTGGCAAGGGTAAGTACGCTTACCCTTGCTCTTCGCAGACAAGGGTAAGCGTACTTACCCTTGCCACCCAGCACGCCGCTACAAAGCGCTGCGTCGCGCGATCAGTCGCACGCCCTGCACCGTTTACGTCCGCGCCGCTTGATACAGGGCCAGCAACTGCTCGGGGGTGAACGATTCGGCGCGTTTACTGCCGTCGAGACCGACGGTGGCGGGGTCGACGCTGTAGCCGCCCATGTCCAGGCCTTTGCGCAGCGTCTTGCGGCGGAACGAGAACAGGGTGTGGGCGAACCGCCCGAACGCCGCGGAGTGTTCGCCGAGGCGGTCGTCGCGCGTGAGGCGGACGAGGGCCGAGTCGATCTTCGGCGGCGGCCAGAACGCCTGGGGCGGCAGGGTGCGCAAGACCTCGACGCGGGCCAGCAGTTGCACGACGGCCGTCAGCGGGCCGTAGTCGTCGCTGTCGGCCTTCCCACGCAGGCGGTCGGCCACTTCCTTCTGCACCGTGAACACCAGCAGCCCGACGCCCGCCCGCAGCAGTTCGACCACCAGCGGACTGGCGATGTTGTACGGCAGGTTCGCCACCAATTTCACTGAACCGGGCCCCGACGCCGGCCGCCGGGCGTGCGCGGCGTCGATGGCCGCCTGCAGTTCGGCGTTCAAGGCGTGCTTGGTGCTGAGGGCGTCGCCTTCAATGAGGGTGAAGTTCTCCCGGCCGGCGAAGGTGTTGCGCAGCTGGCCGGCGAGGTCGCGGTCGATTTCGACGGCGATCACCCGGCCCGCCCGCGTCAGCAGTTCTTCGGTCAGCGTGCCGGTGCCCGGCCCGACTTCGATGACCGTGTCTTCGGCCGTGATCGACGCGCTGTCGGCGATCGCGCGCACGAGGTTGCCGTCGATCATGAAGTTCTGCCCGAACCGGTGCCGCGGGTGCGAACCTGCCGCGGCGAGCACGGCCTGAATCTGCTGTTTGGTCTGGGCCATGGGAAGAAGCTAGCGGCTGATGGCTAGTGGCTAGTGCTAAGAGCAGACGGTGACGCACGACATCAGGTTGGACGCCCACAAACCTCTGCGTAGGGCGGGCACTGCCCGCCGTTATCCGGCTCGGTGGCGGGCCGTGCCCGCCCTACGACGGTAATACGCACACCATTTGAGCTATTAGCTACCAGCTACTAGCCACCCGCTATCAGCCGCCAGCCCTTCCGCGTCACCGCACCGGCAGCGGCGGGGGCGTCGGGCCGGTCGTCGGGCCTTCCAGCGGGACCAGTTTCGCCTGTTCGGCGCGGACGCCTTTCTGCACACGCAAGTTCATGATGGTGACGGCTTCGTCGGGCGTGCGGAAATGCCCGGCGTTGATGTCGGCGGTGGTCTGGTCGATCGCGTCGATCGCGGCGTTGAGCACCGTCATCTGGTCGTTGAACTGCTTTTCGGTCAGCGGCGGCAGCAGGGCGTTGCCGTCGATCTTCCACCCGCCGTCCATCCGCATCATCCCCAGCGGCGGCGCTTCGGCGGCCAGGCGGTTAATAAGCATCGCCTTGTCGCCGCTCGGCTGAATGTCCAGGCCGTCTTCCGGCAGGGCGGGGAAGCCGTTGGGGAAGCTCAGGCGTTCGACCTGGCTTTTCGTCATCTCCGCCTGGCCGTACTTCTGCATCGCCGCGTCGTACACGGTCCGCCCGCTGGTGGTCAGCCGGCCCATCAGGTTCATCGCCCGCTTCTGCACGTCGGTCGTCACGACCACGAACGACTTAAGCACCTCGGCGTCCCCTTTGACGACGGCCGCGTTGTAATCGGACAGGGCCTTACGAATGGCGGCCACGTCGGCGGGCTGTGAGGTCGGCGCGCTCGCCGGCGGCAGGGCCGGGGGCGTCCGCTGCGCGCCCGGCGGCAGCAGCTGGGCCGTCGCAATGGGGCAAAAAGTCAGGCCCAGCGCGAGGGGAATACTGAGGGAAACGCTAAGGAATGCCGTGCGTGCCAAATGAACTCTCCCGAGGAAAAACGTGAGCATCGTTTATCGCCGTTCTGCTGGCAAGCCGGGGCGAGTAGAATCGCCGGCCATGAAGTCTTACGAGGTCATCCGCGAAGCAGTCGACGGCCCGGGCGTGAAAGCCGTGGCGGCGGCCATGAAGGTCAGCGCGGCGCTGATCTACAAGTGGTGCGAACCGAGCGCCGACGAAAACGACCCGGAACAAAGCGGCACGAAAAACCCGCTCGACCGCGTGAGCGAACTGGTCGCCCAGACGAAGGACGAACGGCTCGTCCGCTGGGTCTGCAACCAGGCCGGCGGCTTTTTCGTCGCCGACCCGAAGCCGGCGGCGACCGGCAACCTGGACCAGAACCTGTACCGCCAGACCCGCACGCTCGTGCGCGACTTCAGCGAACTGCTGGATTCGGTGACCGAGAGCGTGGAAAACGACCAGCAAATCGACTTAAAAGAGGCCGACCAGATCCGCCAGCGCTGGGAAGACCTTAAGGCCAACGTGGAACACTTCGTGATCCTGTGCGAGCAGGGCCATTTCCTGAAACGGCCCAAGTAAGGCCCGCCGTCACGCACCACACGGCCGGCACACCCTGCGACTTTGACATCTTCGTCCGCCCGGCTAAAGTGACCGGTCGCGACGGGGTGTAGCTCAGCTTGGTTAGAGCGCAACGCTGGGGGTGTTGAGGTCGCAAGTTCGAATCTTGTCACCCCGATTTCGGCAAGAACGAAAGCCCTCCGACGATCACGTCGGAGGGCTTTCGCATTTCTGGAGCGAGGCTTGCGATAGGGAGTGGTGTTTTGTCGGTCGTCGATCGCTTTCAAGCGATCGCGTGGATCTTCAATAGGCCTGTTCTATACAGCTCGTTGTGAGGTTTTATTTTTGCCGTCAGCCTTAGTGCAAGCGGCATCTGTTCCGCCGCCAGCAACGCCCTCAGATGTCTTGATCCCCTACGGGCCGACTTGGAAATTGCGGCTTGCGAGGCAGACCGCTCGGATAATCCCAACGTCAGTGCGGGGTGGGCACCGAGTGGTCACCGTAGGCAGGGCAAGAGTTTCGGGAGTCTGATCACATATTGACTCCGTCCTTAGTCGCCTCTGGCCTCGTATTCGCCCGCCTCAACGCGTGTTACCTTACATCGTCACCGAGCAGACGGTGGTCCTCCCTTGATCCGGCGGAACGCCGTTGAGAAGGAGAAGGGGTTACTGTAACCCACCGCCCGGGCAACGGCGGCGACCTTCATGGGGGTCGACTCCAACAGGGCGGTCGCGCGTGCCATGCGCAACTGGGCTACGTGTTCCATCGGCGTTCGGCCCGTGTGCCGGACGCACAATCGGCGGAGGTGTTCCGCGCTCATGCACGCGCGGCCCGCGAGTCGGTCGAGGGACCACGCCGCGGCCAGGTCGGCCGTCACCGCCGCCCACAACTGCCACAGCGGGTCACGTTCGTGGTGCGGGTCCACGACGCGGGCGGCCTGCGACTGGACGAGCGCCGCCCAGCGGTCCAGCATCAGGGGCTCGGCCGATCCCACGGCTTCCTGGTACAGACCTTCAATGCTCGACCAAAGGCCACGCGGGTCGGCGTCCACAAGCCGGGGCCGGTCCCCGCCGATCACCGGCAGGCCGCCCGGCTTCGGTCCGTCGTACAGGACCCAGCAGAACCGCCAGCGCCGACGGCCGACCGTTCGGAACGCATGCGTGGCAACCGTCGGGGCGAGGTACGCCTGCCCGGCCCGGCAGGGCCGCCATCGGTCATCGACCAAGACCTGGCCCTCGCCACCGAGGCACACCAACAAGTGCTCAAAGCCCGGCCGAACCCGGATCATCAGGTAGCCGCGGCCCGCGTTCGTCAAACCCGTCAGGACGATCTTCGTCCCGCGCAGCGCGGGACACGCCTGCGCTGCGACGATGCGTTCGGGCGTGTCATCCCCAACGATGTGTGTATGGATAAGGTCTTTGACAATCTCGCGCATGGCCCGCAGGACGGTACCGGCGCATACTGCCCCTGACAAGAATATCTCATCCACGCGCGTTAGCCCGTCGTTGGCGAGCCGGGTCGTAACCCACCAATGACGGCACGAAATCAGGCTAAAGGTCGCGCGTCGTGCGATACTTCTTCCACGGCGTCGCGCGACGACCGGACCGGCCATGGCTCGAAGAACCAGGACCCATCATGCAACGTATTCTCAGGTCGATCCTTGTGACGGTGGTGTTTTTCAGTGAGGGCATCGTCGGCACCCTCGCCCGCGCGGCCGAGCCCGGCGGGACGTCTGTTGCGATGCCGGCCACGGCACCCGCCGCTGCTGCTGTTCCCGGACTGGCCCGCCCGTTTCACTGGGTCGATAGCGGTCCGATCATCCAGGCTCACCCCGACCCGAAGCGGAATGTCGTCAGCATCAAGGACCCCTCTCCGGTCTTCTACGACGGCCGCTGGCACATCTACGCCACCTATGCAAAGGAAACCGGCAAAGAGAGCGGCGAGTGGGGCATGGTCTACTTCAACTTCGCCGACTGGAAAGACGCCGGCAAAGCCACGCAGGTCTGCCTGGACGAGTACCCTCAGTTCGCCGGGTACCACTGCGCCCCGCAGATCTTCTATTTCGAGCCGCAGAAGTTGTGGTACCTCGTGTACCAGTCCCAGCACCCGAGCTATTCCACCACGACCGACCTCTCTAAGCCGCAGACGTGGACGAAACCAAAACCGTTCTTTGCGGGCAAGCCCAAGTCGGTGGCCCAAGGCTGGCTCGACTACTGGGTGATCTGCGACGACACCCACGCCTACCTCTTCTTCACCGACGACGACGGCCGCTTCTACCGCAGCCGAACGACGCTGTCCGAGTTCCCCGGCGGCTTCGACGAGCCGGTGATCGTGCTGCAGGACAAGGTGGCCCGCGAGTTGTTCGAGGGCAGTTCCACCTACCGCATCAAGGGGACGAACCAGTACCTCACCCTGATCGAGGCGGCCAACGAGCGCTGGAACCGCTACTTCAAGGCCTTCATCGCGGACGGCCTCGACGGCGCGTGGCGTCCACTGGCTGCCGAATGGGCCAACTCCTTCGCCGACCGCACCCGCGTCCGTTCGGAAGACGGCTCCAACTCATGGACGAACGACGTCAGCCACGGCGAACTGCTGCGCAACGGCTACGACCAGACGATGACGATCGACCCCGCGAACCTGGCCCTCCTTTACCAAGGGCTCCGCCCCGGCTGGGACCCGGCCAAGACCTATATTCAGCTCCCCTATCAGCTGGGCCTGCTCCGGCGCGAGCCGAAGCCTTAGTAATGACGACGCCCACGTGCTGCGGGCACTGGCTGGCAGACGGCCTCGCGGACGCCGACGGCGCGCCCATCGTCGTTGTCGGGATGTAGACCTAGCCTCGACGACCGGCCATTGAAGAACCCGCAGGGCCGCCCCGCGGACTTCGCATTCGCGATCTACACGCGCTGAGCCGGCTGCAAGCCGTCAACGATGCCCTAATTTGCAAGGATTACCTTCGAGGACAAAATCATGGACCAGAAACTTGTCAGCCTGATTCGCCCTTCCGCCGTCTCTGCCGCTTGCCCTCTGAACCGCCCGATAGTCTCCCTCCTGGTGGCCCTCGTGCTCGCTTCCTTCGTGTCTCATCCCGCTCCGGCGGAACCCAAACCCGTGATTCCTGCCCATAATCCCCTGATCTGGGCCGACGTCCCCGACATCGCCATCATCCGTGTAGGAAAAACCTACTACATGAGCAGCACGACCATGCACATGAGCCCGGGCCTCCCAATCATGAAGTCGGCGGACCTGGTCAATTGGAGCATGGCCTCCTACGCCTATCAAACCCTGGCCGACAATGAATCGCTCCGCCTCGAAAACGGCAAGAACGCCTACGGCGCCGGCTCCTGGGCCAGCAGCCTGCGTTACCACGACGGCGTGTTCCATGCCTCGACTTTCGCCTACATCACCGGACGCACTCACATCTACACCACCCGCGATCCGGATCGCGGCCCGTGGAAAGAAACGCATTTCGAGCCCGCGCTGCATGACCACAGCCTGTTTTTCGACGACGACGGTCGCGTCTACATGGTGCACGGGGGCGGTCGCATCACGCTCACCGAACTGAAACCCGATCTCTCCGGCATCAAGCCCGGAGGTGTGAACAAGGTTCTCATCGAAAACGTCAACACGATCTTCGGAACCGACTTGGGTGGGCTCAATGGCGAGGGCTCGCAGCTCTCCAAGATCAACGGCCGCTACTACCTCTTCAACATTGCCTCGCCCAGGAGCCGCTGGGCGCGCAGCGTCATCGTCCACCGCGCCGACACAATCACCGGTCCCTACGAGGGTCGCATCGCGCTCGATGATCGCGGTATCGCCCAAGGCGGCCTCATCGATACCCCGGACGGCAAATGGTATGCGTATCTCTTCAAGGACAACGAGGCCGTCGGTCGCATCCCCTACCTCGTGCCCGTGACTTGGAAGGACGGCTGGCCTGTTCTCGGCGAAAACGGCAAGGTGCCCATGGCGCTCGACATCCCCGCCGGCGGACAGGGCGTCTCCGGCGTCTCCGGCATCGTCGCCTCCGATGAGTTCGACCGCCGGCCCGGCACCCCCGACCTGCCGCTCGCCTGGCAATGGAATCACAATCCAGAGCCTCGTGATTGGTCGCTCGCCAAGCGGCCGGGCTACCTGAGCTTCGTCACCAGCCGGGTCGTTTCCACTCTGCCCGAGGCCACCAATACCCTCACCCAGCGGACCTTCGGCCCTCGCAGTTCCGCCACCACCAGCATCGACGTGAGCGGCATGAAAGACGGCGACTATGCCGGCATCGCCGCTTTTCAGAAACGCTATGGATTTGCGGGCGTAAAGATGAGCGGCGACGCCAGATCTCTCGTCATGGTGAGCGCCGACTCCGACCACCCCGAGGAAATTGCCTCCGTTCCCCTCTCTGGAAAAACCGTTCACCTCAAGGTCGAATGCGAATTCCAGCCCGCGCCTGAAGTCGCCCGTTTCTCCTACAGCCTGGACGGACGTTCCTGGACACCCCTCGGTCGTACCTCGCGCCTTTCCTACACCGCGCCGCACTTCATGGGTTATCGCTTCGCCCTCTTCTTTTACTCGACCAAGACTTCCGGCGGCCGTGTGGACTTTGACTACTACCGGATCGGGCAAGGGAAGAACGATGGGGACTGAAAGGGCCTGACCTAGATTTTCCCCATTTTTCGACCCTCATGCCACGACGAACGTGGTCTATGCCAACGGACGCGCCCGGAGGCTAATGACCGACAGATTCCCCTACCGGCAGCCATCCAGGCATGCCCGCGAAGCGGCAATTCTCAATCATCTTCGTCGCCCCGGCCCGGAAGCCGCTGCTGTCATTGACCAGACGATCGATTACGCCGGGCAAGCCAGACGAATCGGGAACGCGCGATAGCAACAGGCCACGTCGTTCGGCTGTTCCATCGGAAGGATGCGAGAAGATTCGATGAAGCGCCCTTCTCCGTTTTTCGCCGACGATGTCGTCATGCCGCCCGGTGGATCAGCCCTTGCTCGGCCTGTTCGCAAAACGCCAGCGGCCGGGATTGCGACGCATGCACATCCCGGCCGTTGACGTTGTCCGCCCCAATCGCCTGCGTCATTGGGCGACATCAAAGCGATCGAGATTCATCACTTTCACCCAGGCCGCGACGAAGTCCTGGACGAACTTCTTGTTCGCGTCCGCGCTGGCGTAAACCTCGGCCAGCGCCCGGAGGATAGCGTTGGAGCCGAAGACGAGGTCGACGCGTGTGCCAGTCCATTTGATCGCGCCGGTGCTGCGGTCGCGCCCCTCGAAGTGGCTGGAGTCACGGCTGGTCGACTTCCACTCGGTGCCCATGTCGAGCAGGTTGACGAAGAAGTCGTTGGTCAGTGTTTCCGGCCGCTTGGTGAAGACGCCGTTCTGGCTTTGGCCTTCATTGGCATTGAGGACGCGCAGGCCGCCGATCAGGGCGGTCATTTCCGGCGCGGTGAGCGTGAGCAACTGGGCCTTGTCGATCAGCAGGTTTTCGGCCGGCACGGTGGACCTGGCCTTCACGTAGTTGCGGAAGCCGTCGGCCTGCGGTTCGAGGAACGCGACCGACGTCACATCCGTCTGCTCCTGAGTGGCGTCCGCCCGGCCGGGCGTGAAAGGAACGGTCACGGCTTCGCCGGCGGCCTTGGCGGCTTGCTCGACGGCGGCCGAACCGGCCAGGACGATCAGATCCGCCAGCGAGACTTTCTTTCCGGTCGACGTGATCAAGCCGCTTTGTGCGCCGTTGAAGTCGGCCTGAATCTTCTCCAGCGTCTTGAGCACCTTCGTCAGTTGGGCCGGCTGGTTGACGGGCCAGTCCTTCATGGGTGCCAGGCGAATGCGTGCGCCGTTCGCGCCGCCGCGCTTGTCGGAACCGCGGAACGTCGAGGCGGACGCCCATGCCGTCGAGACGAGTTGCGAAATCGTCAGGCCGGATGCGAGGATCTTCGCCTTCAGCGCCGTCACGTCTTTCTCGTCGATCGGCTTGTGATCGACGGCCGGAATCGGGTCCTGCCAGATGAGTTCCTCGGCCGGCACGTCCGGGCCGAGGTAGCGGACGCGCGGGCCCATGTCGCGGTGCGTGAGTTTGAACCACGCGCGGGCGAAGGCATCGGCGAACTGGTCGGGGTTCTGGTGGAACCGGCGGGAAATCTTCTCGTACGCGGGGTCGACACGCAGGGCCAGGTCGCTCGTCAGCATCGCCGGGGCGTGCCGTTTGGCCGGGTCATGGGCGTCCGGAATGGTGCCGGTGCCGGCGTCGCCCTTCGGCTTCCACTGGTGGGCACCGCCGGGGCTTTTGGTCAGTTCCCATTCGTAGCCGAACAGGTTGTCGAAGTAGTCATGGCTCCACTGGGTCGGCTTGGTCGTCCAGGTGACTTCCAGGCCGCTGGTGATGGTGTGAGCGCCTTTTCCGGTGCCGTAGCTGTTTTTCCAGCCGAAGCCTTGGGCTTCGAGGCCGCTGGCTTCGGGTTCGACATCGACGTGCGACGCAGGGGCCGCGCCGTGGGTTTTGCCGAACGTGTGCCCGCCGGCGATCAGGGCGACCGTTTCCTCGTCATCCATGGCCATGCGGCCGAAGGTTTCGCGGATGTCGTGCGCCGACTTCAGGGGATCGGGGTTGCCGTCCGGGCCTTCGGGATTGACGTAAATCAGGCCCATCTGGACGGCCGCCAGCGGGTCGGCCAGATTGCGGCTACGGCTGTGGATCTGGCCGTCGGCGTCGTCGTCGGAGCTGACCACGCCGCCGTCCTGTTCGACACCGGGCGACCCGTCGGCGTAGCGGATGTCACCGCCGAGCCACTTGGTTTCGCTGCCCCAGTAGACGTCCTGATCCGGCTCCCAGGTGTCGGCGCGACCGCCGGCGAAGCCGAAGGTCTTGAAGCCCATCGTTTCCAGCGCGACGTTGCCGGTGAGGATCATCAGGTCGGCCCAGGAAATCTTGCTGCCGTACTTCTGTTTGATCGGCCAGAGCAGGCGGCGGGCCTTGTCGAGACTGACGTTGTCGGGCCAGCTGTTGAGCGGCGCGAAGCGTTGCTGCCCGCGGCCGCCGCCGCCCCGGCCGTCGGCGGTGCGGTACGTGCCGGCACTGTGCCACGCCATGCGGATAAAGAGCGGGCCGTAGTGACCGAAGTCGGCGGGCCACCAGTCCTGCGAGTCGGTCATCAGGGCGGCGAGGTCTTTCTTCAAAGCCGAAAAATCAAGGCTTTTGAATGCTTCAGCGTAGTCAAAATCCGCGCCCATCGGGTCGGACTTGGCGGAATGCTGACTGAGCAGTTCGACCTTCAGTTGCTTCGGCCACCAGTCGCGGTTGGTGGCGGCGGCGGTGCTGGCGGTAGGGTTGAACGGACACTTCGCTTCGGTGGACATTAGCTTTCTTTCTATCCGAAAATCCGGCGCATGACTTTCATCGTCGGCTGGCCGGATTTTTCAATTATTGAGGCGGTCGGCGAACCGATCGCAAAACTTGGGGGCAAGCGGCTGATCGCGGCACAGAGCGTAAGGCGAGCGACCCCTGCTGTCGAGCGGCCAACAGCGACCACGGCTTCGGCCCGGATGCCGCTGCTGTCATTGAGCAGACGACCGATTACGACGGGCCGGCCAGACGAGTCGTGAACGCGCGATAGCAACAGGCAACGTCGTTCACTCGCTCCACTGGAAGGACGCGAGAGGTCTGGATGACGGCCTACCCGCAGCCCGAGCGTTCATTCGTCTGCAAGTCGAAAAACCCCGACTGCTTGCTGACCGGATGAAAAGTTCGAAGGGTGTCTTGGCCGGCATGTCGTTAGTTCTGGATCATGCAAAGCGGCAGGCGTGGGTGCTGCGGGCGCATACTCACGGCCGTGGCACCGTGACATTGTGACGATGCCTTCGTCGCCTTAGCGGGACTGTTCGGCGAATAAGTTAACGGCCGGCTGTCCGAGCGCTTTGGCCAGGCTGGTGACGGTCGATAGCCGTGGGTCGCAGGCCCCGGCCTCGATTAAATGGATGGTGGCGCGCGACAGGTCGGCGGCCTGGGCGAGTTGGTGCTGCGTCCAGCCCGCCCGCTGGCGGGCCGTGGCGACGTTGCGGGCCAGGTGCAGGATCATCCGGCGTCGCTCGACGTCCGGCAGGGCGGGCGTACCTTCCGGTGGGATCGCGTTAAGCATATCGGCCCCTAGTTCCGACGCGGGTCGAACCGCGGTCTGCTTGCCGCTGCCAATTGCCGGGCGCGGTGCCAGGCGTACCAATAGGCCGCGACCGGGATCGGGGCACACGCCATCGAGCCACGCCAAGGAACGGCGAATCTGGCGACGCTCGGCCGATCTGCGGTGACGGGATGCATGGCGGTCTCCTTCCAACAACCTACTCCTACTATGTATGCAGGAATTATCGGTATTACATTATCATCGCATGACCTAAAAGTCCATCATTTATGGAACTTACCTCCGACAGCGGCCACGCTTTCTTGATCTCCTATAGATTTAGTATAATTACAAGTCGAGGTTAATCCTAGACTTGCGCGCCTAATCCTTCCGACACCACGTCAATTCGTCTTGCGACGACAGTGTGAGTTCTTCTAGAGTCAGTCCTCACGCGGCGGGCCCCGTCGCACGATTTCGAATCCCATTCCAACACTAGGAACCACTATGAACCCGATGATGACCAGCGAACGCATGATGCAGATGGGCATGATGCCCGGCCAGTCGATGCCGATGACCCCGTCCATGACGCCCGGCATGATGATGTCGCCCGCCATGCCGGGCATGATGATGCCGCGTTGCACCATGACCATGGAAAAGTGTCCCGGTGGCATGAAAATCACCTGTGTCTGCGAAGACAAGACCGCGGCCATGATGCTGCAGCAGATGATGATGATGAATGCCGGCGGCATGATGGGCTGCTGCATCATGATGAACGGCCAAATGGTCTGCATGTGCAACATGACGATGTGCATGTGCAACTGCGAGATGACCGACATGGGCTGCGTCATGACCTGCACCAGTGGCGACAAGAACGCCGAAAAAATGTGCCAAGCCTGCTGCGACTGCATGAACAGCATGATGATGCCCGGCACCTGCTGCTACCTGATGATGAACAACATGCCGATGTGCTGCTGCGTCTGCTAAGACGAATCCCACAAATCGAACGATCGCGTCGGCCCCGCACC
>DASVSC010000220.1:0-5595 GCA_036388295.1 Tepidisphaeraceae bacterium
GATCTGACGCGGGGATTGCAGCAGGTGAGGGTGGGGCGGCCTTGGCACCGGGCGGACCGGAGCGTTGAGCCGGGTCGAGAATCTTGTTTCAGGGGCGGGTTCAGGCGTTGTGCGGAGGAAATGCTATGAAGAATCAGCAAAAACGAGTCGGCGGTAACGGTGTGGAAGCTCTTGAAGGCCGGCGCATGCTGGCCGTCGATCAGCCGTACGCCGTCCCGACATCTCCCCGGGTGGAGATCAACCAGAACGCCGGCTGGCGGTTCGCGCTCAACCCTAGCGGTTCGCCTCAGACGATCAGTGCCGGCAACGTGGGTTCGTTCGGCACCGCCGTCAACCTGCCGCACACCTGGAACAATATCGACGCCGCGACCCAGAACTACCAGCAGGGCAACGGCTGGTATCTCAAGAACATCAACGTCGATGCGTCCCTGAGCGGCAAGCGCCTGCTGCTCGATTTCGAAGGGGCAATGAGCGTCACCAGCCTGTTCATTGACGGCCAGCAAGTCGATTACAAGCCCGCCTCTTCCGCCGTCGACAGCCATAACGGCGGCTTCGCCGAGTTCATGTTCGACGTCACCAGCCGCCTCACGCCCGGCCAACACACGATCGCGGTGAGGGTCCACAACCAGCCGGGTCAGAACCTGGACGTCGCGCCGTCGAACAGCGGCGATTATTCGCGGCAGGGGGGCATTTACCGCGACGTGTCGCTGCTGGCGTTGCCGCAGACGCGTTTATCGCCACTGGAAAACGTCCAGCACACAACCAACGCGGGTACCAACACAGCTCCGAACAACGTGCAGATTACCGGCGACGTGGCAACGCCCATCGCCGGGCCGGGTGTCTACTTCAAGCACTCGCCAGTGCAGGTCGGTTCGACGTCGGCTACGCTCAACATCAAGACGGTTTATGAGAATAACAGCAACTCGAACCGGTCGCTGAATGTGACCAGTTACCTGGTCGACGCCAGTGGCACCGTGCGGGCCGAGGTCACCACCAACAAGCCGTTGGCCAGTTCGTCCACCGGCGGCGTCCTGAACCAGACCACGACGCTCAACAACCCGCGCCTATGGAACGGCCGGATCGACCCGTACCTGTACACGCTGTACGTCGAAGTGCGCGACGCGACCACAAACGCGCTAGTGGACTTCCAGTCCAAAAAGGTCGGCATCCGCTCGTTCACCATCAACGCCAACGCCAACAACAATCCGAACGTCGCCCCATTCCTGCTCAACGGCCAGCCGTACGCCCTTGTCGGTGCCAACGCCCATCAGGACACCGGCCGCCGCAACGCCAACGGCGACCCGATCGGCTGGGCCCAATCCGACGCCGGCATTCGCGCCGACGTCGACCTGCTGATGGCCGCCGGGTCCACGGTCGTGCGCACCAGCCACTACCAGCACAACAAGGCGTTCTACGACTACTGCGACCAAGTCGGCCTGCTGGTCTACACCGAAATCGCCATCAACGGCACCACGCGCGACAACACCACGTTCCTGACCAACGCCCAGGACATGTACCAGGAAATGACCCGCCAGACGCAGCTCAATCCGTCGGTCTTCGCCTGGGGCTTTGCCAACGAAACCACCGATAATTCGCCCGGCGTCCACAACACGTTCACGCAGCTGCAGACCATCGGCCGCAGCGTCGACCCCGCGCGCAAAACCGCCGTGGCCCAATACGGCGGCCACCACAGCAGCAGTGACGACTCCGACGGCATCGCCGACATCAAAGGCACCCACCGCTACGACGGCTGGTACATCGGCTGGGAAGGCACCGGCGGCGTGCAGAATGTGATCAATTCGTATCCCAGCCAGCCAATTGCCATTACCGAATATGGTGCCGGCGGCAGCGCGTACCACTTTGCCGACAACCCCATCATCCCTGTCCACCTCACGCCCAACGGCGGCGTGGATACGAACTACCACCCGGCCAACGGGCAGGCGCTGGTCGTCGCCATGCAGACCACCCAGTACGAGCCCCTGAACAACCTCTGGGCCCGCATCGTCTGGCAGGCATTCGACCACGGCTCCAGCGGCAAAAGCGAAGGCGATCAGAACGGCGTCAACGACAAGGGCCTGACCACCCGCGACCGCACCCTGAAGGACGCCTACCACTACTACTCGGCCATCTGGAACGACCCGACCCGCAACTACGCCAACCGCAAGATCATCCAGCTCGCCGACACGAACTGGACCGTGCGGAACAGTTCCGCGGCCAAAATCACCGTCTACAGCAACATCGGCGCGCCCACGCTCAATCTGAACGGCACGTCGCTCGGCGTGATGTCGCCCCTACAGGTGAGCCTGCCCGGCGGCACGAAAACGGTGAAAAACGTCTACGTGATGAACGTCACCCTGCCTGCCGGCGTCAACAGCGTGACCGCCAGCCGCACCTGGACCGACGGCCTGACCTACAGCAGCCAAGGCGCGTTCGCCCACTACAACAGCACGCAGTTCGGCCAGGGCGTGGCCGTCGCCAGCGGCGTGGCGGTCAACACGACCTTCAACTACAGCCCGGTCTACAAGACCACCAGCAACCCGTTCAACGTCCCGCTGGCCAACGGGCTGTACAACGTGCGGATTAATGCCCCCACGGGCGGGACCAACAACCTTTCCTTGGAAGGCCAGACCGCCGCCATCGACTCGAACGGCCTCGGTGCCGCCGACACGTTCTACGCCCGCGTGAACGTCACCGACGGCAATCTCACCATCGCCGGGGCGCCTGGGGCCTTCAACGCCCGGGTCAACACCATCGACATCACCCGCGTCGACTTGGCCGCGCCCACCGTGGCCGGCGTCGTCAACGGCGGCGAGACCCAGCGCAGCAAGGTCAACTCCCTCGGCGTCACGTTCAATGAACCCGTCACCCTCGGCAACGCCGCCATCAGCCTGGGCCTGAAAAACCCCAACGGCGTCGGCTATGCGGCGACGTTCAGTGTGACCGCATCCAATCCCAGCAACGACGGCATGACCTACCTGCTGGGCCTCACCGACGGCAGCAGCTTCAACAGCCTCGGCGACGGCGTCTACGACCTGAAGGTCGACTCTAGCAAGGTCAGCGATCTCGCCGGCAACGCCCTCGCCGCGAACTACAGCCTCACGTTCCACCGCCTGTTCGGCGACCAGAACGGCGACCGCGGCGTCGATAGCGTCGACAGCCTGAAGTTCCGCGCCGCCCAGGGCAAGACCAGCACCGATGAAGGCTTCATCGCCTACTTCGACTTCAACAACGACAACATGGTCGACAGCATCGACAGCCTGCAATTCCGTCGCCGGCAGGGCACCGTTCTTTCCTACTAATTCCGGTCTTCGTTCAACCATCGTTCGGAGGTCTGTTATGCGAGCTGTGCTCTGTTCCGCGGTCGGCGTTCTTGTTATGACGGCATCGGCCCAAGCGGCCGTCACCTTCGCCTACACGACGCCCGTCACCAATGTTTTGGCCACGCCCAACACGACGATCGAGGTGCCGATTTACCTTCAGGAAACCGGCAGCCCGTCCCAAATCGCGGCCGAGGGCGGACTGTTCAGCGGAGCGTTCTCCGTCACGCGGAGCGGGGTCATTCCGCCAAGTCCGGTGAGCGTCAGCGGTGCCGCCACCAACGCCACGAAGTTTAACGAAGTCGTCGGCAGCTTTACCACCACGCCTACGGCGGCGGGCGTCTGGGCAGAGCAGGCCGGTGCTCTGATGAACACCGGTGCCTTTCCGGAAAACGGCTTGATCCTGCTCGGAACGGTCAGCTTGCAGGTGCCTCTGGCGGGCCAGACGACAACGTTTTCGATCGGGGACTTCGACCCGCGTACCGGCCAAATTGTGACCTACAATGGCTCACAGGCCTTGGATTCGCAGATCGCGAATGGCACGTTCACGGTGAGCGGGTCGTCCCTCATTCCCGAGCCGACGATCCTCGGCCTCGCGGGCCTCGGCTGCTTGCTGCTCAAGCGAAGCCGACGCTATGGCCAAAGTGCATAATGTCGCCGAAGGGGAACTGTCGGATTAGATTGCCCGGTTTATCAGCAATTCGGGACGAGGCGAAAAATTGTGCACCTTTTGTCGCATTTTTGTTAGACAGCAATCTGTTTCTGAAGTAGATTTGTCGGGCCGGCCAATAACGCACACTGGTGTGTGAGCCGGAAGGGAAGCCATATCGAGTGCCGTGCTGCGGGTTGTACGGTGTCCATGTCAGATCACGACGTAGAGTCCGCTCAGTAGAGTCGGGTTTCGTGTCGAATGGTCCGGCTAGGCGACGTAAAGCGGCAAGGCTCGAGATCAGGCGGGGCATCGTTAATCATGCTGGAGGGCTGGAACAACTCAAAACACGTTCGTCGATAGGTGATTCGTGTTCGTTTCAATTCACTAGGTTCTTCCAAGTCGTTTTCTTTTTCAGTTTTCAGAGGAGAGGCAATGTCTAAGTTCTCGAGCATCACTGCTGCTATCATTTTGGCCGCCACGGCGTCCACCTCGTTCGCCGTTTCGCTTACGGTTGACAAGACCGGGATCTTGAATCCCAACCCCAACAATCTGACGATCACCGAAGTCGGTAACACCAGCCTTACGGCGGCCCGCGCCCTTGTCGCGGCTGCTAACACTGCCAACACCGGCGGCGTGCTGGACTTCCAGCAGCGCGGCCAAGGCGGCACGTTCATCAACTCCACGTCGAACAACAACGGCGTGGACATCGGTAATGGCGTGACCAATCCGATCTACGTCGCCCCGAGCGGCGGCGCGACCGGCGACGGCCTCGTCGGCACCCCAATCTTCTCGTTCTACCGCGCTGAAGGCACCGTTACCGCAACGAATGCTTTTGACTCGAATCTGGACCAAGGCACCAACGTCATCTCCGGTGGCCCTTTGACCCGGTACCCCGGCGCTGTGTCGCCGACCAACCCGCTGGGTGACGGCAGTTCGACGGCGACCTCCGCGAACCCGAACTACCCCTTCACGCAGGCTCCGGCCACCGGCACCATCAATGGTGGCTACCTCGGTATCGCCGGCACGGGTTCGCCCGCTACGATGGTGTTTAACAACCCGCTGTCGTTCTTCGGCCTCACGGCTCTGCCGCGTGGCGCGACCCGCGACACGCTGATCACCCTCACGTTCAGCGACGGTTCGACCGCGCCGATCGGTGGGGCGACGGTTGTCGGTGCTAATGCTGTGTTCTTTGGCTTCACGGCACCCGAAGGCTTGACGATCACCCAGGCCGCGATCACCAACCCGAACGGTGCAGGCCAGAACCGTTATGACGACCTCGCGTTCGTCGTCGCTCCGGTCGTCCCGGAACCCACGGCCCTCGCCACCCTCGCGGTTGGCGGTCTGGTCGCCCTCCGTCGCCGTCGCGCTCGCTAATTGCGAGTAACGCGGTGTCCGACAGGACGCTTTTGAATCAACGGCGGCATGAATCCACAAGATTCATGCCGCCGTTTTTCGTTGCCCTCTTGCCTCTGCCATCACGCAATAAGCGTTGAATAGAAGCAGCAGACGTGTTCGTATGCCGCCGCGCCGGGTGAAATAGTACTGTATTCAAAGCCGCATTGGTCTAAGCGAGACGCCCAATGTCTTTCGCGGAAGCGAGGTAACCAGTGGCCATGGCTGCCGCGA
>DASVSC010000221.1:0-7110 GCA_036388295.1 Tepidisphaeraceae bacterium
TTTTGTCCGCCGGCATCAGCCACAGCACGACGCTGCCACGGCCGACCCGTTTTTCGACGACCGCCGCCGGCGCTTCGGACGTGTTCCACCGCGCCAGCACCCGCACGCCGTCGGCCCCGGCATTCATACCTTTGGCATCAGTGGGTTCGATGGACATGTATTTCTTCGTCTGCACGCGCGCCAGTGCCGCTGGCGTCAGCTTCGCCATTTGCTCCAGCGGCGACGCCTGCGCGGGTTCGATCACCAGTCCGGTGGCCGCTGAGTCGACGACGCCCGCCAGCTTCGCCGGCAGCAGGCCGCGGCCGTTGGCGTAGAGGCGGTCGTTGAACAGGCCGATGTCGGTGCGGTCGCCGACGAAGATCATCAGTGACGCGCCAGCCCGCACCCGCTTGTCCAATTCCGCCACGCGCGCTTCGGACAACGCGGCCACGTCGGCCAGCACGTACGCGTCGGCCTCGCCGGCCGTGCGAACGGCGTTCCATTCTGCTTCTGACGTTCGCGTGACCGACCACGGCGACGCACCGAGGCTGAACGCCAGGGCCAGGAAGTCGGTCGCACTTTCGAACGGCTTGGACGACGGCTGGCCGTCGATCAGGGAGACCGCGAGCGTCGCCCGTACGTCGACGACCGAATCGCGTATGTCATCCCGCGCCAGCGCGTCGGCCTTGAGCGTCACGCGCACCGGCACCTGCCCGGCCGTCGCCGGCGTGAACGTCAGCGGCACGTCGACCGTTTGGCCCGCGGGCAGGTCGGGCAACTGCACCGGCCGTTCGCTGCGCGCCGCGTCTTCGCCGACCGACAACACGGCCGTCGCGCCGGTGACGACGGTGGGCGTGTCGTTGCGGACTTGTGCCCGCAACCGCACCGGCTCGCCCGCCAGTGCGACGCGGTGCTCCTGCTCAAGCGACACCAGCGCGACGTTGTCGGTCCGGCGGCTGCCGACGTCGATGATCCGTAGCGTGACGCCGCTGGCGTTCCAGGGGTTAGCGATGCCGCTGACGTCGGACCAGCCGCTGGCGCGCAGGTCGGTGAACAGAATGACTTCGCGCGACGGGAAGGTGGCGACCGACAGCGCCCGGTCGATCGCGGCGAACGTGGCCGGCCAATCGGTGCGCGTGTCGCTCGGGGCGACGCTGTTGATCGCATCGACGACCTTGGGCGAATCGAGCGGCGCTTCGCGCAGGCGCGGTTCGGTGTCGGCCGTGGCGAGAACGGTGGCGACGTCTCGGGCCGTGTCGCGGGTGATCAGGGCGCGGGCGGCTTCTTTAGCGCCGTCGAGGGCGACGCGGCCGCCGTCGGCGTAGGCCATGCTGAGGGAGTTGTCGAAGACGAACAAACGGCTGGTGCGCGCCTGGCCGGGCAGCCACGCCGCGCCGGCCCTGTTCAGCAGCGGCCGGGCGACCGTCAGGATCAGCAGCAGGATCAGCAGCGTGCGCAGAGCCAGGAGAAGCAGCTGTTCGAACCGCAGGCGGCGGCGGTTCGATTTGATCGTCAGCTTCAGGTACTTCATCGGCGCCCAGTCCACGCGCTGGAACCGGCGGCGGTTCAGCAGGTGGATGAGGATCGGCACGCCCGTCAGGACGAGGCCGCCGAGGAAAAAGGCGTTCAGGAACCCCATCAGCCGACGCCGCCTCTCCCCTTGGCCGCGCCGCCGGTGCGCTGGCGGCGGTGCAGGTAGTGCGACAGGGCGACGTCCAGTGGCTGGTCCGTGGTCAGCAGCAAGTGATCGATGCCGCCGCTATGGCAGCGCTGGCGCACGTCCTCGATGAAGGCCAGCATCGCCTCGCGGTATTGCCGGCGGAACGCCCACGGCTCGGCGAATAATTCTTCTTGGCCTTCAATGTCTTTAAAGAGCACCGAATCCTGAAACGGCAGTTCGATCTCGTCGGCGTCGAGGCACTGAAAGACTAAAATCTCGTGCCCGCTGTGCCGCAGTCGGCCGAGCGCGGTGTAGAACGCGTCGAGGTCGGTGAGCAGATCGGACAGGATGATGACCAGGCCGCGCCCGGCGATCTGGGCGGCGACGCCGTTCATGGCCGTGGCGAGTTCGGTTTCGCGATCGGGCCGGGCGGCGGAAAGGGTGTCGATGATCTTCGTCAGGTTCGCGTGCGTGGCGGCGGGGCGCAGCCAGACGCGCTGGGCCTTGTCCACCAAGGCCAAGCCGACCGCGTCGCGCTGGCGGATCAGCAGGTGCGCCAGCGAGGCGGCCGTGGTGGCGGCGTAGTCGAACTTGCTCATGGCCGAGGTGCGGCCGGCGTATTTCATGCTGGCGCTGCAGTCCAGCAGCAGCGTGCAGCGCAGATTGCTTTCTTCCTCGTACTGTTTGATGAAGTAGCGGTTGGAGCGCGCGTAGGCGCGCCAGTCGAGGCGCTTCAGGTCGTCGCCGGGCGCGTACTCGCGGTAGTCGGCGAACTCGACACTCACGCCGTGCAGCGGGCTGCGGTGCAAACCGCTGATCGTGCCCTCCACCACGCGCTCGGCCCGCAGGCCCAGCGGCGTGATCTTGGCCAGCACGTCAGGATTTAAGTGCGACTTGGAGTCGGGCATCGTGGGCGGCCTTGGGGGTCAGCGGGACGCTATCCAGCAGCTTCGCGATCACGGTGGCCGGCGTTTCGCCTTGGCTTTCGGCGTTGTAGTTCAGCACGATACGGTGCCGCAGGACCGGGACGGCCATCGCGCGGATGTCTCCAATGCTGACCTCCGGCCGACCGTCGAGCGCGGCGCGGGCGCGGCTGGCGGTCATCAGGGATTGCCCGCCGCGCGGGCCGACGCCCCATTGGACCCATTCTTTGACGAACGCCGGCGCGGACGGTTCGCCCAAACGCGTCGAGCGGACGAGGGCCGTGATGTAATCGACGCACAAATCACTCACCGGCACGCGCCGCACGACTTTCTGCAGTTTCAGCATTTCGTCGCCACTCAGCACCGGCTCGGCCGCGGCGGTGCTGTCGCCGGTGGTCATGCGGTAAATCCGCCGCTCTTCCTCGGCCGACGGGTAGTCGATGATGATCTTCATCAGAAACCGGTCGAGCTGGGCCTCGGGCAGCGGGTAGGTGCCTTCCTGTTCGATCGGGTTTTGCGTGGCGAGCACAAAGAACGGGTCGGGCAGCGTGTAGCGTTTGCCGCCGGCGCTGACCTGGCGTTCCTGCATCCCTTCCAGGAGGGCGGCCTGCGTTTTGGGGGGCGTTCGGTTGATTTCGTCGGCCAGCAGCACGTTGCCGAAGATCGGGCCGTGGATGAACTTGAAGGTGCGCTCGCCGGTGGCGCGGTCGTCGTACATCACGTCGGTGCCGGTGATGTCGCTGGGCATCAGGTCGGGCGTGAACTGGATGCGCGAGAACTGCAGCGACAGCGAATCGGCCAGCGTGCGGATCATCAGCGTCTTGGCTAAACCGGGCACGCCTTCCAGCACGCAGTGGCCGCGGGCGAAGAGGCAGATCAGCAGCTGGTCGATCGCATCGGCCTGGCCGACGATCACCTTGGCCATCTGGTCGCGAATGCGGTCGCGGGCGGCCCGCAGCTGGTTCAGGGCGTCGAGGTCACTGTTGTCTATTGATGGGTCCAATCCGACTCCGGAGAAAAAAACTTAGCCGCAGATGAACGCCGATGAACGCAGATGAGAAGGAACAGCTTTGTTTGATCTGCGTTCATCGGCGTTCATCTGCGGCTACTCTTGTCTGCTTCAACGCTGATAAATCGGGAGATACTTGTACGGCAACTGCAGAATGATCAGGGCGATGCTGGTGCCGTATACCGGGCCGACGTCGCCTTCCCAGGCGCCGTCTTTGCCCTGCGACTTAACGAGCTGGTCGCGGGCGGGCGGGAAGTAGTCGTCCCAGTATTTGTCACCGGCCTGGTAGAAGCTCTGGCTGGCGTACAGGTGGGTGTAGAAGTCGTGGCCGCTGCCTTTGGACCAGCTGCCTTTGTTGATCGACATCTGCTTATGGACCCAGGCGAGGCAGGTGTCGGCCATTTTCGATTCGTAGTCGCCGGCATTGTACATGCTGGCCAGCGCGGCGGCGGAGATGGCCAGCAGCGGGGTCGGGTCGGAGCCGAAGCTGTACATGATGCCGCCCTCGGGCGTCTGGCACTTTTCGAGGTATTTGATCGCGGCTTCGGTGGTGCCCTTGGGGACGGTGAAGCCCGCATTGTTGGCCGCGCGCAGGGCCTGCATCTGGGTGATGGTGACGCTCCCTTCGTCGCCGTCGCCGGGCACGTACGTCCAGCCGCCGAGACTGCTCTGGGCGGTGGCGGTGAGCTTCACGGCGTTGTCGATAATCGTCTTGAGCGTGCCCCGGCGTTTGTCGTCGCTTTCCATGCCGTACACGCTGGCCAGGAACAGCAGGCCGAAGCCGTGGCCGTACATGCTGCGGCTGTTGACCTCTTGGGCGCTGCAGATCAGGCCGCTCTCGCGCGCCTGACTCATGACGTAGCCTTCGGCGCGGCGGACATTTTCGGCGTACGGGCCGCGGCTGGGCGTGTTGCCGTTGGCCAGGAACGCCATGCCCGCCAGCGACGCCACGACCACGCCGTACGTCGCGCCGTCGGCCGAGCCCGTCCAGTTGCCGTCGGGCGACTGCGTTTTAGCCAGCACGTCCAGGCCGGCCTTGATCGCCTTTTGCGCCGCGGGCGTCATGTGCTTGGGCAACAGCGCCCGATCCTGCGCCACAACCGACGGGCACACCACGGCCGGCAGCAGCAGGCCGACGAGCAGGGCGGCGGTGTTCGGGCGGCGCACGCTCATTTGTCGATTCCGAACTGCACGCTCAAGAGCACTTTGACGCTGATTTCTTCCAGCCGCGCCGACCGCACGGCCTGCGGACTGCTCGTCAGTCCGGCGCGGGCCTGTTGTGCCCTGGCGTTTTCGTCGCCGCCATTGTCTTCGCTGACCGACACCACCGGCCCGAGCGTCACGCCGGCGAGCGCCGCCAGCTTCTCGGCGCGTTCGCGTGCGTCTTTCATCGCCAGCGCGATCGCCTGTTCGCGCAGGGCCGAGGCGTCGTCGAGGCGGAACTGCGCGATGGCGTACCCGGCCGGGTTCTGGGACATCGTCTGGAACTCGTAATAATTCGTCGGCGTCTTGGGCCCGACCATCAGCCCGCTATCGCGGCCGGTGTCGATCAGCTTCATCACCGCGTCGGTGACGTCCTGCGGCTTCATCGTGTCGACGCCGGTAAGGACCATGCGGATGTCCTCGGCGATGCGCGTTTTCTGCGGCGTGTTCGTCGCGGCGCCGCCCATGCCGCGGCTGGCGGCCCCCGGGTCGACCGCGGCGCTGACGGTCATGCCGGCCGGCTCCAGCTTCAGGTTCGCCATCTTCAGCCCGCCGAGCGCGGCCATCGCCTTCTTGCGGGCGTCGTTGAACTTCACCAGCGCGTCCGCCGTCAATTCCGCTTCGGCGTCGACAATCGCGAGCAGTTCGACGCTGGTGGGCTTGGCCTTGGCTTCGCCGATGCCGGTCACGCTGATGCCCACGTCGGCGGCGTGCGCGGCGCGGACCGTTAGAACCGTCAAGGCGATCAGCGTCAGGCGGGCCGGCCAGCACATTCGATTGATCATGTCCGTTGCTCCGGGAATCCCACAGGAATTATTTCGCCGCCGCTTCGTCGACGAGTGCGTACGCCGTGACCGAGCGGTTGCTGACGCTGATGAGTCGGTCGCCGCTGACCAGCAGATTCGCGCCGACGGCAGCGGTGTCCGGGCTACGAAAGACCTTCAGCACGTCGCCGGTATTGGTGTCGATCATGAAGATGCCGCGCGCGGATTGCACGAGCATGGTTCGCCCGGCGAACACGGGCCGCATCTGTCCGGTTTTGGCCGACAGCGGCGTGCTCCAGAGCAGGGCGTGCGTGGCGGCGTCGATGGCTTCGGCGGCCGCGCCCGTGGTCAGCAGTCGGCCCGCGCGGTCGCCGGCAATGCCCTGGTCTTTTCCCAGCGGCCGCTTCCAGAGCAGCTTCGGGCCGCTGGGGTCGAGGGCGTACAGCAGGCGCGTGGCCTTCTCTTTGATGTACAGCCGGCCGCCGCTCAGCACGATCTCGCCGGGCGGTTCGATGACCGGCGCTGGCACGGAGTTGCTGAAGAAAATCATGTTCTCACGGTCCGACTGCGGCGGCCCTTCGGTGCGCAGTGCCCATCGGACGGTCTGGTCGGCCGTGTCGACGCAGAGCAGTGCGCCGTTGTTCGTGAGCACGTAAAGTGTTCCGCTGTCCATGCGCAACACTGCGGACGGCAACTGCATTTGGCCGCGGAAGTTTTGCCCCGCGACCGCCGCTCCCAAGGGCAGCGACCACAGCTTGCCCCCCTTGGCGACGTCAATGGCGATCAGCTCCAGGTTCGCCTGGCCCTGCGGGGCGCCGACGACATAAAGCGTGGGACCGTCGATGAGCGCGGTGCTGGTGAACGTGTACTGCGACAGCGGCGTGGCGGACACTTTGCCCGCGGCGGCCGCGTCCGGCGCGGCGGTAGGGCCGGAGAACGCCCCCGCCACCATTCGGCCGACCGCCGTGCCCGTGGGGCCCATCGCGTTCTGCGTGTTCCAGAGCACTTTGCCGGTCGCGCCGTCAAGACACCGCAATGTGTTGCCCGAGGGCGTGCCCCCGTTCGGCGGTGCCGGTGTGCCGACGACGAACACGCGCCCGTCGGCCGCCGTGATCGTACAGGCGGCGGCGTCCATGCCGCTTTGCACCACCGACATGGTCTGGCCGTTGAAGCGGCTGAACTTTTCGGTCCGCCACACCAGTTTGCCAGTCCGCAAATCGACGGCGAAGACCACGCCAATCCAGTTCACGTACACCCGCGCGGCGTCCACCGCCGCGGCCGGGACGTGGGTGTCCGGGCTGGTCATGTACCGACCCCAGCCGGTCTGCTGCATCGTGGTGCTGAACTCCTCGGCCAGCGTGTCGCTCATGAAGACGCTGCGCCAGGCCGCTTTCCCGTCGGCCGGCACACGCACCGTTTCTTCGGTGGCCGCGGTCGACGAGGCGGTGGTCGCCGATCGCGTCTCACGCAGGAACGCCGCCGCCTCCTGCGTCCGCCCGCCGATGCGGATGTGCTCGCCGGCAAACTTGGATTCGACGACACGGATCAGTTCATCCACCGCCGCGTGCTGAC
>DASVSC010000222.1:0-1672 GCA_036388295.1 Tepidisphaeraceae bacterium
GACGTTGAAAACCTTCTGCCCGACGATCCTTGTCAATGCAGTTGCTTGCGCGGCTATTGCGGCCTTCGACGAGCCGTGGCGAAGTTGGGTGGACGCTTTTCGATCAGCCGCGCGTCCGATTCCGTCCATCCTCTTCAGTCCACATGGCTGTCCGGCGGACACGGATTAAAAATCTATCATCAGACGCAACTTAGATCGCCAGTCTGAGCGCATTAATTTCGTTTCATGTCGCATGCGTTACCTATGGATGGATGCAGTCCTTCGCTGTTGCCGACTTGGCCCCTAACGGTGAACTAATGGCGGCGACGCCGTACGACTACGACACGCTCCAACGCGTGCCCGGGTGTGTGGAGTTGATCGGACACTTGGCCGGCCTGATCTGGCGCATGCCTGACGCGTTCGAAACGGACTTGGTCGCCGTCCCGGAGCGGCTGGAACTGCGTTGGCAGTCGACGGCACCGACGGCCGGATTGATGACGCTGCGGTGGGGCGTGCGTGTGGTATCAATCACGGTCTTGGCGAGCGGCCTGAACCCGGATGCCGATGAGTTGACGATCAACGCATTGCAACAGCAGCTGGTCCACCAATTGCACGGGACTGAGTACGAGGCCTCCTTCGCGCTGCGCGAGCTAACGGCCCGGCCGCTTGCGGCGACGTTGAACATCACGACGCCCGCCGATCCGTCCCTGCAGTCGACCGCCGCCGTGGCCGACCGCTGCTTCGCGGCCGCCTATTTTCGGTACCTGCGCCTGGCTTGAGATGTCGCTACGCCGTTCGCGAATAGCTGGCCAGTTCACCGATTGCCGCTTCCAACAGGTCTATGTTTACGGGCTTGGTCAAATGCGTATGGAAGCCGGCACGCAGGCTGCGGCGGATGTCGGCCTCCATGCCGTAGCCGCTCATCGCGATGCCCTTCAGGCGGTGTTCGGCGCTGAGGTACTGCATCAGTTCCACGCCGCTGCCGTCGGGCAGGCCGATGTCGCTGATGACGACGTCGAACACGGCGCTCTGCGCGAGCTGGCGTGCCTCGCGCACGGTGCCGGCGTGTTCGACACGGTGATTCAAGTTGCGCAGCAGACGGGTCATCACGTCCGACGTGTCCGGGTGGTCTTCGACCAGCAGCACACGCAGCGGCTCGACGTCCGGCATCCGACGCCGCCCGGTGTCGGCGGTCAGCGGCGCGACGGCCAGCGTGGCCAGCGTTAGGGTAAAGCAGGCGCCGCGGCCCGAGCCCTCACTGGCGGCCGTGAGCGTGCCGCCGTGCGCTTCGGCTAGCGCCTTCGAAATCGCCAGCCCCAGGCCGATGCCGCCGAAGCGCCGCGTGACGCTGCTGCCGCCCTGTTCGAACGCATTGAAAACCCGCGGCAGGGTGGCCGCGTCGATGCCGATGCCGCTGTCGAGCACGTCGACTTTCAGTTGCCCGTCAACGCCGTCGCCGCAGCTGATTGTCACCTGACCCTTTGGCGGCGTGAACTTGATGGCATTCTTGAGCAGGTTCCAGAGGATCTGCTGCAGCCGTGCCGGGTCGCCACTGACCAGACGGGCGGCGGGCGCGACAATGGTGCGGACGTGAATCTGCTTGGCCTGCGCGTCGGGCGCGCAGATGCGCACCACGTCGTCGATCAGTGACGTCAGATCGACCGTCTTGCGGTTGAGCGACAGCTTGCCGCTG
>DASVSC010000223.1:0-13389 GCA_036388295.1 Tepidisphaeraceae bacterium
CGCTGCAACGCCGTCGCCGGGGCACGGCCTGATGCGAGAGAGGGGGGTCGAACCCCTACGCCTTTCGGCACAGGAACCTAAATCCTGCGCGTCTGCCAATTCCGCCACTCTCGCGGGCGAGGGGGATCGTATCGCGCCGGGGCGGGCGGTCAAAATGACGCGATCGGTTCTATTTGTTCATAATTGCTGTCGGCTGCACGGTTTTTGTTTGGCACCGGCCCCTCCAGCGGATATGTACACCTCACACTGTTCTCGAATCTGAGTCGTAAGGGGATTGCCAATTGAAATCGGCTACTGGTCATTCGTACACGTTGGACGCACTCGAACCGCGTCGTCATCTGTCCGCCGCGTCACCACTGGCGATTAATTTTACCGACGAGGTGAATTGGGACGCGAATCTATCGACGGGCATTTCGCATCTGAAGAACCTGGGCGTCAAAGCCGTGCGCATCTGGTTCGGCTTTGACAATTATAACGACCGCCCGAACGCCTATGACCCGGTGCCGGCCTTCGGCACGATCCCGGCCGGCCAGCCGCGGCCGGCGGTGCTGACGGTCAATTACATCCAGAGCATGATGAAGCGCGCCTTCGAACTGAAGCGTGCCGGCTTCAGCGTGATGGCGATCGTGACGCCGAACAAGGGCAACGCGCCCACATCGGCGGGTCAGGTGCAGGGGCTGATTCGTCACCTGATGGATTCGACCGAGACGCCGTTCAGTACAACGCGGCTGAAAGACGCGATCGATTTTTGGGAAGTCGGCAACGAACCCGACAGCGGCGGCTACTGGGTCGCCTCCGGCACCAACAAGGCGGCCGGGCTGAAGTCGTTCGTCGACAGCTTCCTGATCCCCGCCGGGCGGGAACTGCACGCCCGCGGCGACGCCGAGAAGGTTGTCTCCGCCGGCGTTTCCTACAGCCCGACGGATCTCAAAGCCATTCTCGATCAGCTTAAGGCCAAGAACGCTTTGGACGCGATCGACTACGCCGGCTTCCACCCGTATGGCAAGTACGACCCGAACAACCCTTCGGTGAACGAGCCGCGCGACCGCACGAAGCTGGCCGTGCAGTACGCGTCGGCGGTCGGCAAAAAGCTGGTCGCGACGGAATGGAACGTCCGCGGCTTCGGCAACACCGGCGCGAACGACGCCCTGTGGGCACGCGCCATCGACGACATCTACAAGAACGTCATCCAGCCGAATTACGAGCTGGCCTACTACTTCGCCACCGTCAACAATTGGGACGCCCGCGGGGGGACGATCAGTGCCCGGCCGGGCGGGCTGCTGAAGCACAACACCACGCTCCGCGTCACGCCCACGTCGCCGATCGCGCAGCTCGACGCCTACTACCGCACGCCGCTCGTCACGGCCAACCCGTTCTACTCGACTTTCCAGACCTGGCAGTACGGCCGGGTCAACGGCCGGGTCATTAGCACCAGCGGCGTGGGCACCGGGCTGACGGCGATGACGGTCTATGTCGACGCCAATGCCAACAGCGTGCGCGACGCCGCCGAGCCGTTCACGTCCAGCGACAGCACCGGGGCGTATTCGCTGCAGTATTCCATCGGCAGCGTGCCGGCCGGCATCTACAGCGTGCGCCTGGAGACGCCGTCGAACGTCACGGCCGTCATCGGCGCGGTGACGGTGGGGCTCACGAACCTGATTACGACGCCGAACGTCAACTTCACCGTCGGCGGCAGTGCCGGCGGCCCGGGCGGCCCGGCGGCGGGCGGGTCGATCAGCGGCTACGTGTTCAACGACGGCGACGGCAACGGCGTCTTCGACGGCCTGAACAGTTTCACCGGCATACGCAGCGTGTTCCTCGACGCCAACCGCAACGGCAAGCTCGACACCGGCGAACGCAGCGTCAACAGCGACGCCGCCAGCAGTTACCGTTTCGATAACCTGCCCGCCGGCACGTACTACGTCACCCGCGTCTTCCCGGCCGGCTACCGCCTGAGCGGCACGCCGCTTGCGTACCTGCCGGTCACGGTGGCGGCCGGGCAATCGGTGGGGGGCGTGAACCTCGGTGCGACGGCCACAACGGTGGTCCCGCCGCCGCCGCCGAATACGCCCTCCACGCCGACCGCCTCGATCAGCGGGCGGGTCTTTGCCCAGATCGCCCAATGGAACAGTGCCGCGGCCGCGACGCCGTGGCGGGTGTTCATTGACGCCGACAAGGACGGCCTGCTGGACGTGAATGAAATGTCAGTCGCCACCGACAAAGCCGCCGGCGACGCCTTTTCGTTCCGAAACCTCGCCGCCGGCACCTACACCGTGGCCCTTGCCCCTGTGGCCGGCTGGGGCGTAGTGTCGCCCACGACGAAGGCGCTCACCCTGACCCTGTCCGCCGCGCAAACCCGGTCGGGGCAGAACTTTGTGGTGAGAAGGCTGTAAAATCCCGCCGGGGCCGATAAGCAAAAACGGACGGATTTTCCTTCCTTAACGTCTGCCATTTCGTATCTTTACGGCGACCCGCTGCCAGTGGCGGGCGTAAGGAACCGAATCTGATGTCCGCTCGTAACACGCATTTTCTGCTCGACACCCTCGAATCGCGCCGCCTGATGGCCGCGGCCCCGGTCGCCATCAACTTCGTGGATGAAGCGATGTGGGCCGAGAACTTCGAAACGGCCGTCGCTCAGGCCAAGGCCTTGGGCGTTCAATCCGTGCGCATCTGGTTCGGCTTCAACAACTACGAACGCCGTCCGAACGCCTGGGACACCGTCAGCGACTACGGCGCGGTCACGGCCGGCGAGATTCCCGCCGACCAGGCCAGTGTCGACGGCATGGCCCGCACCATGGCGCGGGCGTTCCAGTTGAAGCGCGAAGGCTTTTCGATCCTCGGCATCGTGCAGCCGGACAATGGACTCACGCCGACTTCCGACGATCAAGTCAAGGGCCTGATTCGCCACATGATGGGCGCGACCGAAACGCCCGAGAGCACACAGACACTCGCCAGCGTGATCGACTACTGGGAAATCGGCAACGAGCCAGACGCCGGCCACTACTGGAAGCCGTCCGGCACGAACAAGACCGAAGGTCTGAAGTCGTACGTCAACGATTTCCTAATCCCCGCGGCCGAGGAACTGGACGCGATCAATGAGCCGGTCGTCAGCGCCGGCGTCAGCTACAGCCCGCTCGACCTGAACACGATTATCAGCGAACTAAGGGTCCAGAACGCGCTCGACAAGGTCGATTTCCTCGGCTTCCACCCGTACGGCAACGTCACCGACACCGTCAACGACATTGCCAGGAACACCGCGCTGGCCGTTCAGTACGCCGGCGCGGTCGGCAAGAAGCTGATGGCCACCGAGTGGAACGTGCGCGGCTTCGGCAACGTCGGCGCGAACGATGCCGTCTGGGCCAAGACGATGGACCGCGTCTACCGCGAAACCATTCTGCCGAACTTCGAAGTCGCCTATTACTTCACGATCGTGAACAACTGGGCAGGCCGCGGCGGCACGATCAGCGCCCGCCCCGGCGGCCTGCTCAAGCACGACACCACGCTGCAGGTCACGCCCAGCTCGAACGTGCTGACCCTGCGCCAGTACTACAAGTCGCCGCTGGTGGCGGCCGAGCCGTTCTATTCGACCTTCAAATCCTGGCAGTACGGCCAAGTCTCCGGCGCGATCGTCAACCAGTCGCCCACCCCCCTGGGCGGCCTCACGGCCGGCACGAAGGTCTATATCGACCTGAACGACAACCGCACCGCCGACACGAATGAGCCGTCCGCTGTGGCTGATGCCCAGGGCAAGTACGCCCTGCAGTACAGCGTCCGTGACGTCGCGGCCGGCACGTACGTCCTGCGCATCGAGACGCCCGAAGGCGTCACCGCCGTCACCGAAGGCCTGACCCTGGCGCTGGCGAACGTGACGAGCCAGACGAACGTCAACTTCGCGGTCCAAACGTCCACCGACGCCCTCGCCCGCATCGGCACCGCCTCCGGCACCGTCTGGCAGGACAGCAACGGCAACGGCCTGTTCGACACCGGCGAAACCGGCCTGGCCAATCGCACCGTTTACCTCGACCTCGACGCCGACGGCCTGTTCGACCCTAACGAGCCGTCCACCCTCACCGACACGGTCGGGGCGTACCAACTGGTCTTCGACACCCGCATCGTCGGCAGCGAGGGTGCCGGCGTCCGCGCCGTCATCACGGCCGCCTCCACACTGACCACGGCCACGCAGACGATCGCCGGCCTGTCCGACGTGCATTACCGCGACATCGCCATCGGCATCCGTCCGACGTTCGGCTCGATCAGCGGCTATCTCTGGAACGACTCCAACGGCGACGGCCAGTTCAACACCACCGACACCTTCACCGGCGCCCGCGTCGTCTTCATCGACGCCAACGGTAACGGCAAGCTCGACGTCGGCGAAACCCAAACCAACTCCGACGCCCAGGGCAACTACGGCTTCACCGGCCTGACCAGCGGCACGTACAAGGTCCGCCGCGTCTTCCCGACCGGCTACCGCATGAGCAACAGCACCACCGGCTACCTGTCGATCACCGTCGGCGGCGGCCAAGCCGTGACCGGTGCGAACATCGGCACGACGAACGCCCCCGTTCCCACGACACCGACAACGCCGACGACTCCCACCACGCCGACGACACCGACGAACCTCGGTTCGATCACCGGCGCCCTGTGGAACGACGTCAACGGCAATGGCCTGTTTGACACCACCGAAACCTACGTCGCGTCGCGCGTCGTCTACATCGACGCCAACGGCAATAACGTGCTCGACAGCAGTGAGAAGCAGACCACCACTGACGCGAACGGTGTTTACGCCTTCGCCGGTTTGACGGCCGGCACGTACAAGGTCCGCCCGATCCTCGCCAGCGGATACCGGATCACCAACAGCACGACCACGAACCTGCCCGTCACCGTCGCGCTGAACCAGGCCGTTAGCAACGCAAACATCGGCACCGCCGTCACGGTCGTGCCGACCACGCCTACGACACCAACAACGCCGACCACACCGACGGTCCCGCCGGCGGGCACGGCGTCGGTCGCCGGCAAAGTCTTCGCCCAGATCGCCAAGTGGAATAGTGCCGCGGCCGCCACGGTCTGGAACCTGTTCTTCGACACCAACAAGAACGGCTTGCGCGACAGCGGCGAAACGTACACGACCGCTAAAGTCGATGGAACGTACGCCCTGACCGGCCTCGCCGCCGGCAGCTACACGCTGGCCCTGGAAAATGTAACCGGCTGGAAGACCGTCACACCGTCGACCCAGACGTTCACGATCACCCTCAAAGCCGGCACGGTGAAGACCGGCCAGAACTTCGTGGTCGCCAAGATCTAAGGATGAACCACGAAGCCGCGAAGCCACGAAGATCAGCTTGGCGGCCGCGTTCCGCTGCAAGCTTTATTTGATCTGAAGATAGATGAAAAGCTTGCTGCACGTTGCTGACGCCGGTTCGCTCTTCGTGGCTTCGCGCCTTCGTGTTTGATCTTCTCACGATTGACACCACGCTCCGCAGCCGCTTTGATCGGGCCATTCAAGGAGACACATGGCCCGCACCGTCACGCTCTTCACTGGCCAATGGGCCGATCTGCCGCTCGAGGAACTTTGCAAGAAGGCCAAGGCCTTCGGCTATGACGGCTTGGAACTGGCCTGCTGGGGCGACCATTTCGACGTCGCCAAGGCCCTGGCCGACGAGAAGTACGTCAAAGACAAGTGGGCGATGCTGAGCGACTTCCAGCTCACCTGCCACGCCATCAGCGCGCACCTCGTCGGCCAGTGCATTTGCGACAACATCGACGACCGCCACAAGAGCATTCTGCCCGAAGAAATCTGGGGCGACGGCGACCCGGAAGGCGTCCGCCAACGCTCGGCCGCCCGCATGGCCGACACCGCCAAGGCCGCCCGGCGGTTCCGTAACGCGGCCCCTAAAAAGATCGACTTCCCCGCCGTCGTCAACGGCTTCACCGGCAGCAGTGTGTGGCACTCGCTCTACGCCTTCCCGCCCACGTCGCAGGCCTACTGGCAGAAAGGCTTCGACGACTTCGCCAAGCGCTTCGCCCCGATTCTGGCCGAGTTCGACAAGCAGGACGTGAACTTCGGGCTGGAAGTGCACCCGACGGAAATCGCCTTCGACATCGTCACCGCCCAGCGCGCCGTCGACGCCGTGAAGGGCCACAAGCGGTTCGGCTTCAACTACGACCCGTCGCACCTGGGTTATCAGCACGTCGACTACGTGAAGTTCATCCGCAGCTTTAGTGACCGCATCTACCATTGCCACGTGAAGGATGCCTGGTGGGGCCACGGCGACGGGACGGTGGGCGTGTTTGGCGGCTTCACCAACTTCGCCGACCACCGCCGCTACTGGGACTTCCGCAGCCCCGGCCACGGCGACGTGAACTTCGAGGAAGTGATTGTGGCCCTGAACGACATCAACTATCAGGGCCCGCTCAGCGTCGAATGGGAAGATTCCCGCATGGACCGCGAGCACGGCGCGACCGAGGCGGCGGCCTTCGTGAGGCGCATCGACTTCAAGCCGTCCGCGATCGCGTTTGACGCGCAGTTCGATCGGTGAATAAGGGTTAACCCTTTTTTACGGGGTGCGGTAACTTTCTATCGGGCGCGTTCCGATCAATAATAGCTAAGCCCGCCGGCGCGGAAGCTCAGGGACCCGGCAAGGCTTAGAACGGAACAGGACGTATGTCGGACGAACAGCCTGCGGAATCCAATGGCCACGCCGACGAGGCGGTGGTCGAGGAAACACGGCCCGAACGCTTGGCCCAACCCATTGACGGCGAGCTGTCGCCGCGCCTGCCGTTCGCCGTCGCCGGGGTCGGCGCGTCGGCCGGCGGGCTGGAGGCGTATACAGAGTTCCTCCAGGCGACACGGCCCGACAGCGGCATCGCTTTCGTGCTGATCCAGCACCTCTCGCCCAAGCACGAGAGCGTGATGGCGGAGTTGCTGAGCCATCACACGAAAATGCCGGTGTTGCAGGTCAGCGACGGGATGGAGGTGCTGCCGAACCACGTCTACATGATCCGTCCCGGCTTCACGATGACGATCAAGGACGGGCACCTGCACTTGGGCGAAAGTGCCGCCCTGGCCGGCCACCGCCGGCCGGTCGACGACTTTTTCAAATCCCTGGCCGAAGAACAGCGCGAGCGGGCGATCGCCGTCATCCTCAGCGGCACCGGCAGCAACGGCACCGCCGGCGCGGCGGCGATCAAGGCCGTCGGCGGAATGTGCATCGCGCAGGATCCCGACTCCTGCCGCTTCGCTTCCATGCCGCGCAGCATGATCGACAGCGGTTTGGCCGACACCGTGCTGAAGCCGGCGGAGATGTTCGAAGCGATCGTCGCCTATGCCACCCACCCGTACGCCGCGGGAGAAGACAAGTCGCCCGCGTCGGTCGCGCGGCAGGACAAGCTGGCGCTGACTGAAGTCCTCGCCGTGCTGCGCGCCCGCGTTCGGCACGATTTCTCGGGCTACAAGAAGCCCACCATCGTCCGCCGCATCCAACGCCGCATGAGCCTGCTGCAGACCGCGCGGATGATCGACTACGTCCGCACGCTGCGCCAAAGCCCGGCCGAGGTGCACGCGCTGTCGGACGACCTGATGATCCACGTCACCGGCTTTTTCCGCGACCCCGAGGTCTGGGAAACGCTGCGCCAGAAGGTCATCCTGCCGATGGTCCGCGAGCGGTCCGAGGACGCGCCCATCCGCTGCTGGGTGACGGCCTGTTCCAGCGGCGAAGAGGCGTACACGCTCGGCATGCTGCTGCTCGAAGCCGCCGAAGCCGCGGGCAAGCACTTCGACATCAAGATCTTCGCCACCGACACCGCCGAGCGCTCGCTCAGCCAGGCGCGGGCGGGCATCTTCCCCGGCGGCATCGAGAGCGACATCACGCCCGAACGCCTCGAGCGTTTCTTTTACAAAGACGACGCGTTCTACCACGTCAAAAAGGAATTGCGCGAACTCGTGGTGTTCGCCCCGCAGAACGTGCTGCAGGACCCGCCGTTCAGCCGGCTCGATTTGTGCACGTGCCGCAACCTGCTGATCTACATCGAGCCCGACGTCCAGCGCCGCGTGCTGCAGATGCTGCACTTCGGCTTGCGCGAGAACGGCACGATGCTGCTGGGCAACTCCGAAACGATCACCGGCGCTGAAGACTTGTTCGAGCCGATCGACAAGCGCGCCCGTATCTATCGCCGGGTCGGCTCGACCCGCCACGGGATGATCGATTTTCCGATCGCCCGCTCCTTGCGTGCCGCGCCCAACGGCACTGACGGCGAACCCGTCACCCGGCTGCTGCCGTCCGGCACGGTCGCGCAGATGACCAACCGGCTGCTGCTCGAGCAGTTCACGCCTGCCGCCGTCGTCATCGACCGCGAAGGCCGCATCGTCTACTACCACGGCCGCACCGAACGGTTCCTCGAACAGCCGCGCGGCGAGCCGACGCGCGACATCATGACGCTCGTCCGTGAGGACATCCGCAGCACGCTCCGCAACGCCATCAACCGCGCGTTCTCGGAAAGCGCGGAGGTCCACCACGCCGAAGGCAAGCTCGGCCGCGGCGAAGACCGGACGCGCGTGAGCATCACCGTGTCGCCGCTGGACCCGAAACTGTCGGCCGTCCATTTTCTCGTCAGTTTCGAAGAACACGACGACCCGCCGCCCCCGGTCCTCGTGGCCGCCAACGGCGAAATGAACGGCCAGCTCACCGAAGAGCTGCGCCGCACCCGCGACGAACTGCAAAGCACGATCGAGGAACTGCAGACCAGCAACGAGGAGATGAAGGCCTCCCACGAGGAAATCACCAGCATCAACGAAGAGCTGCAAAGCTCCAACGAAGAGCTCGAAACCAGCAAGGAAGAGCTGCAAAGTCTGAACGAAGAGCTCACGACCGTGAACGCCCAGCTCGTGGCGAAGATGGAAGAGCTGGAGCGGACGACCAACGACCTGGCCAGCCTGCTCAGCAGCACGGACATCGCGGTGGTGTTCCTCGACACGCAGTTCCGCATCCGCCGTTTCACGCCGGCGGTGCGCGATCTGATGGACCTGATCCCCGCCGACGTCGGCCGGCCGATCAGCGATTTGGCGCGTAAGTTCATCGACCCCGAACTCGCCGCCGACACCGCCGGCGTGCTAGAGAGGCTCGTGCCGATCGAGCGCGAAGTCGTCAGCGACAGTGACCGCTGGTACCTGCGCCGAGTGCTGCCGTACCGGACGGCGGACAACCGCATCAGCGGCCTGGTCATTACCTTCGTCGACATCACCCAACGCCGTGCCGCGATGCGGTCGGCGACGAAAGCCGAAGACCGCTTGCGCCAGAACGCCGAAGCCAGCGGCGTGGGCGACTGGGAAGTGGAACTGCCCAGCCGCCGCATGTACTGGTCCGACCGGGCCCGCGAATTGCTCGGCGTGCCGACGGGCGTTTACGCCACTTTCGACCTGCACCAGTCCGCCATTCACCCGGACGACCGCCACGGCGTTGAGGAATGCCTGCGCTGCGCGACCGAGCCGACGAGTGACGGCCTGTTCCACTGCGAGTTCCGCGTCGTCCGGCCGGACGGCCGAATCCTGTGGCTCGAATCCCGCGGACGGGCCGAGTTCGACGGCGACGCCGGCGCACGCCAGGCGGTCCGCGTCCGTGGCACGCTGCACGACGTCACGGACCGCAAAACCGCCGAAAGCAAAATTACCGACGCCCTGCAGCGCGAGCAGGCGGCGAACAACACCAAGGACCAGTTCCTCGCCAACGCCAGCCATGAGCTGCGCACGCCCTTGTCGGCGATCCTGCTCTGGTCGTCGCTGCTGCAGGCCGACAACTGTGACCCCAAGGTGCTGGCCGAGGGGCTGGCGTCGATCGAGAGCAGCGCCAAGGCGCAGCAAAAACTGATCGAAGACCTGCTCGATTCAGCCCGCATCAGCGAAGGCCGCATCAAGCTGGACTTGCGCCCGACGAACCTGACGAAGATCGTCGCCAGTGCCGTCGACATGCTGCGTCCGGCGGCGGCGGCCAAGGACGTGGCGCTGGCCACCGACTTCGGCACCGACATCGGCCACGCCATGGCCGACCCCGAACGCCTGCAGCAGGTCGTCTGGAACCTGGTCAGCAACGCCGTGAAGTTCACGCCCGCCGGCGGACGCGTTAACGTCGGCCTGTGGCGGCGGGGCGCGACGATCGAAATCCGCATCGACGATACCGGACAAGGCATCGAAGCGGGCCTGCTCGATTCCATCTTCGGCCGCTATAGCCAAGCCGACCCGTCCCCCACGCGCCGCCACGGCGGCCTGGGCCTGGGGCTGGCGATTTCGCGGCAGCTGGTCGAACTGCACGGCGGCAGGATAGAAGTCGCGAGTGCCGGCCTGGACCAGGGCTCGACCTTCACGGTCATGCTCCCGCTGCCCGCCAGCCGCGACAAGTCGTCGGCCGCACCTGAGCCGCCGGCTAAAGCGTTGTCACTGGACGGCGTGCGCGTGCTGCTGGTCGAGGACGACGTCAAAACCCGCGACGGCCTGACGCGCGTGCTGGCGCGGGCCGGCGCACGCGTGGAAGCCGTCGGGCACGTCGAGGACGCACTCAAGGCCCTTGCCCGCGAGCGGCCGACGCTGATCGTGTCCGACCTCGGCCTGCCCGACCGCGACGGGCACAGCCTGATCCGCCAGGTCCGCGCCGAAGAAGCCCCCGGCGAGCGCCTGCCGGCCATTGCCCTGAGCGCGTTCGACCGCCCGCAGGACCAGACCCGCGCCATCGACAGCGGCTTCGACACCTACCTGTCCAAGCCCGTCGACCCGAAGCGACTGATCAGCGTGCTGAGCGGCATGGTACGGCGGCCGTGACGCCGCCGAACAGTTCGCCGTTAATCTGCTGTGGCACCGGCTGAACTCGGACCCTAAATCAGACGATTCGATCCAGCATCGCGTCGCCGCGTGTGAAGCGGCGGAGGTTCTCCAGAAAATGCTCCGCCAGCCGCATTAATTCGTCGACCGTCCCGCCGGCGGTGTGGGGCGTGATGTGGCAGTTCGGGGCCCGCCAGAGCGGATGGTCGGGCGGCAGCGGCTCGGGTGTGGTCACGTCCAGGTAGGCGTGCGCGAGCCGGCCGCCGGTCAGGGCGTCGAGCAGGGCGGGCTGGTCGGTCGTGTCGCCGCGGCCGATGTTGATGTAAATCGCGTCGCGCGGCAGTTTCGCGAACTGGGCGGAACCGAATAAACCACGCGTCGACGGCGAAGCCGGCAGCAGGTTGATCACGATCTGCGCCGTCGGCAGATGCGCATCGAGCTCTTCGATCGGCAGCGTACGCACGCCCTCATCGCCGCGCACGGTGCGGCGGAAGGCGACCAAGTGCAAATTGTACGGCGCGAGCATTTCGATCAGCCGCCGGGCGATCGCGCCGTAGCCGACGATCAGCGTTTTCTGGCGGCGCAGCAGGAACGACGCCTGGCGGATCGCCACCTGGTTCCACTGGCCGGTCGGCTGAACCGCAGTCGCCAGCGGCAGGGAACGGGCCAGTGAAAGCAGGAACGCCATCACGTGCTGCGCGCACGGCTCGTCGAACACGCCGCTGGCATTACAGAAAGCCACGCCGCGCTCGCGCAGGGTTTTGAGAAACGCCAGGTCGTCATAGCGTGTGTACCCGGCGCTGGTGAGTTGGACCCACTGCAGATTCGGGCTAGCCAGCACGTCGGCCGGGTCGGGCTGGCCGTACAGCACGTCGGCGGCGTGGGCGGCCGGATCGGGCTGGCCGGCGGACACCAGGCTGGCAATGGGCCGGGCTGAAAAGGTGAGCCGGTGCGGGGCGGCCGATTCGGTCAAAAGGGTTTTAATGTTGTCCGGGAAGGGCTGGTTGATCCAGATGTTCAGCGGGTCCATGCCCAGAGGATAACAGTAGGACCGAATTAAGCCGCGGGTGTAAACCCGCGCGAGCCGTTCGCGGTGTCGAACCATTTTCGCAGGCGCAACCCGGGTCCGCGCGGGTTTACACCCGCGGCCATTGACCGGATCGACTGCCGACGCGCGAACGCGGTTGACATCGTGGGGCACGCCTTTATACTGCCCGGCCCGTCGCGCTTCGGCGCGGCGGTGTTCGTTTACGGACGCTGCGCGTCGGCGGGTCACTGCCTTCGCGGATCGATCGGAAAACGGTGCCGCTGGTATAGCTCAGTGGTAGAGCGCGTCCTTGGTAAGGACGAGGTCGAGAGTTCAACCCTCTCTACCAGCTTGGACAAGTAAGACTTTTTAGGAGAGAGACATGGCTAAGGGAGTATTCGAGCGGAAAAAACCGCACGTTAACGTCGGCACGATCGGCCACATCGACCACGGCAAGACCACGCTGACGGCTGCCCTGGCTGCCCGCTCGGCCGCCAAGTACGGCACCACCGCCAAGAGCTACAAGGATATCGCCAAGGGCGGTATCGACCGTGACGCCACCAAAACGGTGACGATCGCGGCGTCGCACGTGGAATACGAGTCGCCCGAGCGCCACTACGCTCACGTCGACTGCCCCGGCCACGCCGACTACATCAAGAACATGATCACCGGTGCCGCCCAGATGGACGGCGCGATCCTGGTCGTCAGCGCCGCCGACGGCCCGATGCCCCAGACCCGCGAGCACATCCTGCTCGCCCGTCAGGTCGGCGTGCCCAAGATCACGGTGTTCCTCAACAAGATCGACCTGGTCGACGACGCCGAACTGCTCGACCTCGTCGAAATGGAAGTGCGCGAGCTGCTGACGAAGTACGGCTTCGACGGCGACGCCACCCCGATCGTCAAGGGCAGCTCCAAGCCGGCCTTGGACAACCCGACCGACGACAAGGCCAACGCGGCCATCGACGAGCTGGTCAACACGCTCGACAGCTGGATCCCGATGCCCGACCGTGAGGTCGATAAGCCGTTCCTCATGCCGATCGAAGACGTGTTTTCGATCAAGGGCCGTGGCACGGTCGTCACCGGCCGTATCGAACGCGGCAAGGTCAAGGTCGGCGACACCTGCAACATCATCGGCTTCGGCTCGGAAAAGACGAGCACGATCACCGACGTCGAGCAGTTCCAGAAGACCCTGAGCGAAGGCATCGCCGGCGACAACGTCGGCATCCTGCTCCGCGGTATTCAAAAGGAAGACGTCGAGCGCGGCCAGGTCCTGGCGGCCCCGAAGTCGATCAACCCGCACACGAAGTTCTCGGCGGAAGTGTACGTCCTGACGAAGGAAGAGGGTGGCCGCAGCACCCCGTTCTTCAACGGCTACCGCCCGCAGTTCTACTTCCGCACCACCGACGTCACCGGCAGCACCAAGCTGATGGGCGGCGCCGAAATGTGCATGCCCGGCGACAACGTCTCCATCGAAGTCGAGCTGCAAAGCCCGATCGCCATGGAAGAAAAACTTCGCTTCGCCATCCGTGAAGGCGGCAAAACCGTCGGCTCGGGCGTT
>DASVSC010000224.1:0-32320 GCA_036388295.1 Tepidisphaeraceae bacterium
CCCGTTTTCGCGCGGGTACACACCCGCGGCCATAGCATCACGTCCTTTATCACGGTCGATTCGTTTCCGGATCGCCCTCGTAGGCCATCACGATGTTCTGCACCAGTCGGTGCCGGACGATGTCGCTTTTTTCCAGCCGAACGCTGGCGATCCCCTTGATGTCGTTCAGCCGGTCGAGCGCGTCCATCAGGCCGCTAGGCGTGTCGGGCGGCAGATCGACTTGGCTGGTGTCGCCGGTCACGATCATTTTGCTGCTGTTGCCCAATCGCGTCAGGAACATCAGCATCTGGCTGACGGTCGTGTTCTGGGCTTCGTCCAGAATGATGGCCGATTCGTTGAACGTCCGGCCGCGCATGAAGGCGAGCGGGATCACCTCGATCACGTCGTTGAACATCAGCCGCTTGGCCTGCTCGCCGTCCATCATGTCGTGCAGGGCGTCGAACAGCGGCCGCAGGTACGGATTGACCTTCGCCGCCAGATCGCCCGGCAGGAAGCCGAGGCGTTCGCCCGCTTCCACCGCCGGCCGCGCCAGGATCAGGCGGCGGACCTTCCCCTGCTTGAGCAGCGACGCCGCGGCCGCGACGGCCAGGTACGTTTTTCCACTGCCCGCCGGGCCGACGCAGAAGGTCAGGTCGTTGCTGAACATCGCGTCGATGTACCGCTGCTGGCCTGCCGTCTTGGCGTGAACGATGGCCCCGCGGGAAAAGACGTCAATGCCCCCCTCGGCGTCGGCGGATCGGACGGCGTCGAAAGCGCGCGACACGTCCTCCGGCGTCAGGAAATCCTTCTGCCGCAGCTGCTTCTGCCACCGGCCGATCACTTCGGCCGCCTTGTCCACGGCTTCGGGCGGGCCGCTCAGGCGGATCTCATCGCCGCGCGGTACGACACTGATGCCGAAGGCCTCGCGCAGCTGCCGCAGATTGCGGTCGGTCGGGCCGAAGAGGGCAGGGCGTTTCGACGCGTCTTCGATTGATATGGATACATTCGCGGGCATAACGCAATTCTATGGCCGCGGGTGTAAACCCGCGCGATCCGCTTGCGATTTATAGTGCTCCGACGCCGCGAGGGCTTCGCGCGGGTTTACACCCGCGGCCACGGTATTTCCCCTGCCCTTGCCCGGCGTCATCGGGTAAAATCGACGCCATGTTCGACGCACTGACCGAGAAGTTTAACGACGCCTTCCGCGCCTTAAGCGGCAAGGGCCGCATCAGCGAAGAAAACATCCGCGAAGCCATGCGCACCGTCCGCACCGCGTTGCTGGAAGCGGACGTGAACCTGAAGGTGGTCAACGACTTCGTCAGCGACGTCACCCAGAAGGCCATCGGCCAGGAAGTGATTAAGTCGCTTCAGCCGGCCCAATTGATGGTCAAGATCGTTCACGACGAACTGGTCAATCTGATGGGCCCGGTCGACACGTCGATCATGACCGTTTCGCCCGGCCCCACGATCATCATGATGTGCGGCCTGCAGGGCAGCGGCAAGACCACCACCTGCGGCAAGCTGGCGCTGTACCTGCGCGCCAAGGGCCACAACCCGATGCTGGCCGCCGTCGACTTGCAACGCCCCGCCGCCGTGCAGCAGCTGCGCACCCTGGCGGAGCAGACGGAAGTGCCGATCTACGCCGACGACAGCAAAGTCGCCGAGCACGGCAACGTCGGCCGCGGCGCGGCCGTCGCCGTGGCGCGGGCGGCCGTCAGTGCGGCGCGCGAGAAAGGCCGCGACATCCTCATCCTCGATACCGCCGGCCGGCTGGCGATCGATGAAGAGCTTATGGACGAGCTGAAGGACGTGAACGAGGCCGTCAAGCCGCACCAGATCTTCCTCGTCCTCGACGCCATGACCGGCCAGGACGCGGTCAACAGCGCCAAGGCGTTCAACGAAAAGCTGGAACTTGACGGCCTGATCCTCACGAAGTTCGACTCCGACACCCGCGGCGGCGCGCTGCTGAGCGCGAAGATGGTCACCGGTAAGCCGGTGAAGTTCCTGGGCATCGGCGAGAAGCTGAACAACCTGGAAGAGTTCCGCCCCGACGGCGTCGCCGGCCGCATCCTGGGCATGGGCGACATCATCGGTTTGGTGGAAGAAGCCCACACCAAGTTCGACATGGAAAAGCAGGCGGAACTGGCCGCCAAGATGGAAAAGGGCGCGTTCACGCTCGAAGACTTCATCGGCCAGATGAGCCAGATCAAAAAGCTCGGCCCGATGACCAAAATCCTCGGCATGATCCCCGGCATGAGCGAGATGGCCAAGCAGGCCAACATGGGCGGCAACGACGTCGAGCAGCACATGGGCCGCATGCAGGCGATGTACGACAGCATGACGCGCAAGGAGCGCCAGAAGCCCGACACCATCGACGCCCCGCGTCGCCGCCGCATCGCCAAAGGGGCAGGCGTGGACGTGCAAACGGTCGGCCAGTTCCTCAAGCAGTTCGACATGAGCCGCAACATGATGAAGGCAGTCGGCGGCATGGGCGTGATGAACCGCATGAAGATGATGAAAGGCCTGATGAGCGGCGATTTGGGCGCGATCGCCCAACCCGGCGCGAACCTGCTGCGAACCAAAAAAGGCGGATGGCAGGCACCGAAGGACCGGAATAAGAAGAAGAAACGGTGAGATCATGGCGACAGTATCTTTCGAGCTACCCGACACGGCTTACGCAACGCTGCGCCGGGCGCCGGACGAACTCAGTTCCGAGATACGCCTTGCGGCAGTTCTATTCTGGTACTCGCGCGGGGTCGTTTCCCAAGGCCGCGCCGCAGAACTGGCCGGGTTAACGCGCGCCCAATTCATCGAAGCCTGTTTTCGAAACCAAGTCGAAGCGATCGATATTGATTTCGATGAACTGCGGCGTGAGTCGTCCAAATGAATGACATGCTCATCTTCAATGCGTCTCCGAACATACTCCTCGCGAAAGCCGATCTATTCTGGCGGGCAACACGTCTGACAAAACGAGTGCTCACCACGCAGGAAGTGATTTCAGAAATTACGGCCAGACCAGAAGATGCTGACGTGCGGGAGCTATTGAAATCGACGCCTCGGCTTGAGGTCGTCGGCTCGCCGACCGGCGCGCTGACGGACACAAACTTGATCGAGTGGAATCTCGGTCTCGGCGAGACAAGTATTCTGGCAGCCGCGACCACCCGGGGTGATGCCGAAGTCGTTCTGGATGATCGCGCAGCACGTCGAGCCGCAAAGGCATTAGCGATTCCCTGTGTTGGAACACTCGGGCTGCTGAAACGTGCACGCCAAAGATCGTTGATTCCGTCGTTCCACAAGGCAGTTGCCCTCGTGCTGGCCGCGGGACTTTATATGTCGCCACAGACGGTGAAGCGGATCGAAGCGGAGTTCGAAGACTAACGTGCCCACCGTCACCCGAATCGTCGAGCAGAAGAAGCGGGCCAACCGCCGCAGCATCTTTCTCGACGGCACGTTCGCGTTCGGCGTGAACCTGAACGTCGTCGCCAAGTTCGGCCTGCACGAAGGCCAGCAACTGTCGGTTGAGGACGTTGAGGCGATTCAAAAAGGCTCTGTACGGCAGGAATGCTTTGATCACGCGATGCGCTTCATCGAAAAGCGGATGCAAAGCCGCCGTGAGCTCGAGCAGAAGCTGACGCGTCAGGAGTACGGCCCCGCGATCATCCAAAGCGTGATCGAACAATTGATCGAAATGAACTACGTCAACGACGCCCGCTTTGCCGAAAGTCGGGCCGAGAGCGCGGCGACGTACAAGCACCACGGCCCGAACCGGGCGCGGATGGAACTGGCCAAAAAAGGGGTCGATCGCGAGACCGCCCGGCGCGCGGTCGAAGAGGTTTACGAAGGCCGCGACACGATGGCCACGGCGCGGGAACTGGCGAAGAAAAAGATGAAGTCGCTCGCCCGCCTGGAACCGCACGTCGCCCGCCGGCGGCTGATGGGCATGCTGCTGCGGCGCGGCTTCACATTCGACACGATCAAGCCCGTGATCGACGAAGCCATCGGCGGCTTCGACGTACCGGACCCGGATACCGAAAGCTGATCCGTCTTGACAGCATCGCCCGGCCAAGCGTACGCTTTCCGGACATGTGCCCGATTCGCCCCGCCCTTCGACTTACCGCAACGCTGCTTCCGGGCGGCGACATTCTGCGGTCGTAGGCGGGCGCCTGAATTGTAGTTAAAGCGCTGTTTGCCCTGCGGCCTTCCGGTCGGCAGGGTTTTTTGTTGGCTCGTTTTGGACAGGAGCGGTTATGGACACGATCAAGATTTTTGACACGACTCTGCGTGACGGCGAACAATCGCCCGGCGCGACGCTGACGATGTCGGAAAAGCTCGAAGTGGCCCGCTTTCTGGAGTCGATGGGCGTCGACATCATCGAGGCCGGCTTTCCTGTGTCGTCCGAAGGCGATTTCCAGAGCGTGAAAGCCATCGCCGAGCAAAGCCAGGGCGCGACGATCTGCGGCCTGGCGCGCTGCACGACCAAGGACATCGACCGCGCCGGCCACGCCGTCGCGCCGGCGAAATCGAACCGCATTCACGTCTTCCTGGCCACGTCGAAGATCCACCGCGAGCACAAGCTGCGCAAGGGCAAGGAAGAGATTTTGCGCCTGGGCGTCGAGTCGATCAAGCACGCGCTGACGTACACGAAGGACGTCGAGTTTTCGCCCGAGGACGCCAGCCGAACGGAACTGGAGTTCCTGGAGGAGATGGTCCACGCCGCCGTCGAAGCGGGCGCGACGACGATCAATCTACCCGACACCGTCGGCTACGCCACGCCGGAAGGGTATGGCCTGATTTTCAGCCACCTGATCGCGAAACTGCCGATCATCACCGAGCGCAACGTGGTGCTGTCGACGCACTGCCATAACGACTTGGGCCTGGCCGTCGCTAATAGTCTGGCGGGCGTGCGCGGCGGCGCGCGGCAGATTGAATGCACCATCAACGGCATCGGCGAACGGGCCGGCAACGCGGCGCTGGACGAAATCGTGATGAACCTGAAAACCCGCGGCGACCACTACGGCGTCGGCACGCGCATCGAAACCAAAAAGCTCTACCCCGCCTCGCGCCTGGTCAGCAGCCTGACGGGCCTGGCCGTCCCACGGAACAAGCCGATCGTCGGCCGAAATGCGTTCGCGCACGAAAGCGGCATTCACCAGGACGGCGTGCTGAAACACCGCGAAACCTACGAGATCATGGACCCGGCCGTCGTCGGCGTGCCGAAAAACGAACTGGTCATGGGCAAGCACAGCGGCCGGGCGGCCTTCAAAGACCGCGTCATTCAGTTGGGCCACACACTGAGCGACGTACAGATCGAAAACACCTTTAACGCCTTCAAAACATTGGCCGACAAGAAGAAGGAAATCTTCGACGAAGACATCGAGGCGATCATTGACAGCGAACTGGGCCGGCAGAGCGCGGTTTGGGAACTAGCGTCGATGCAGGTGATGAGCGGCAGCAACGCCATCCCGACCGCCACCATCACGTTGAAAGATTCCAGTGGCCAGACGCAGCAGGACGCCAGCATCGGCGACGGCCCGGTTGATGCGATCTACAGCGCGATCGCCCGCATCACCAACATCCGCGGCCGGCTGGTCGATTACCGCATTCGCGCCGTCACCACCGGCAAGGAAGCCCAGGGCGAAGTGCAGATCGAACTGGAACACAACGACGTCACCGTCCGCGGCCGGGGCGTGAGCACGGACATTCTGGAAGCGTCCGCGCTCGCCTATTTGTCTGCGATCAACCGCCTGCGTCTGCAGGACTTTCGTCGGCGTGAAGTAACGCAGCATTCAGGCGTGTGATTCCCTCGCCCTTGCATTCACGCGAGAGGGTTAGGATGAGGGCGAACGTAAATTTTCTCGACAATCGAAGAGAAGCCCTCACCCTACCCTCTCCCGGCCATACCGGGAGAGGGAACCAGCGAGCGACTGTCCTCACCGCATGACCCGCCCCGCCGGTTCGGATAGAATGGTTTTGCTATGGCTGAAGGCGAAAAAATCATCTTCTCGATGATCGGCGTGTCCAAGCAGGTCGGCAACAAGACGATCCTGAAGGACATCAACATCTCGTATTACTACGGGGCGAAGATCGGCGTGCTCGGCTACAACGGCGCGGGCAAATCCACGCTGCTGCGCATCATCGCCGGCGTGGACAACGCCATCGACGGCAAGATCATCCGCCAGCCCGGCTACAGCCTCGGCTTCCTGCAGCAGGAGCCGTATCTGGAGGATGGCAAAACGGTCCGCCAGATCGTAGAACAGGCCGCCAAGCCGACGCTGGATCTGCTGAACGAGTTCAACGCCATCGCCGACAAGTTCGCCGAGCCGATGAGCGATGAGCAGATGACCAAGCTGCTGGACCGCCAGGGGAGCATTCAGACGAAGATCGACGCGGTCGACGGCTGGAATCTGGATCAGCAATTGGAAATGGCCATGGACGCGCTACGGTGTCCGCCGCCGGACCAGCTGGTCGACAACCTGTCCGGCGGCGAAAAACGCCGCGTCGCGCTCTGCAAGTTGCTGCTGGAAAAGCCCGACGTGCTGATCCTGGACGAGCCGACGAACCATCTGGACGCCGAAAGCGTCGCGTGGCTGGAGCATCACCTGAAGCAGTACAAGGGGACTGTCATCGCGGTGACCCACGACCGCTACTTCCTCGACAACGTGGCCACGTGGATTCTGGAAATCGACTACGGCCGGTGTCTTCCGTTCAAGGGCAATTATTCCGTTTGGCTGGAGAACAAAGCTAAGCGCATGTTGACCGAAGAGCGTCAGGACAAGAACCGCCAGAAAGCGATCGCGCAGGAACTGGAATGGGTTCGTGCCTCGCCCAAGGCCCGCCAGGCCAAGAGCAAGGCCCGCATGGCCAACTATGAGCGCATGGTGTCGGAGAACGAACGGCAGGAAAAGGTCGAACTCGACATCTTCATCCCGCCCGGCCCGCGGCTGGGGCGGAAGGTCGTTGAGGCCGTCGATCTAACGAAGGCCTTCGGCGACAAGCTGCTGATGGACAAGGTCAACTTCCTGCTGCCCCCCAACGCCATCGTCGGCATCATCGGCCCGAACGGCGTGGGCAAGACCACGATGTTCAAGATGATCACCGGCCACGACAAGCCGGACGACGGCACGCTCAAGCTCGGCGAAACCGTGAAGCTCAGCTACCTCGACCAGAGCCGCGCCAGTCTCGACGACAACGAAAGCGTCTGGCAGAACATTTCCGATGGCCAGGAGTTCATGCAGTTCGGCAACGTGCGCGTGAACAGTCGGGCGTACCTGAAACGCTTCGGCTTCAACGGCACCGACCAATCGAAGGCCGTCGGCGTGCTCAGCGGCGGCGAGCGTAACCGCGTTCACCTGGCCCGCATGCTCAAGAGCGGGGCCAACGTCATCATGCTCGACGAGCCGACGAATGATCTGGACGTGACGACGATCCAGGCGCTCGAAGAAGCCATCGAAGCCTTCGCCGGCTGCGTGCTGGTCATCAGCCACGACCGCTGGTTCCTCGACCGCATCGCGACGCACATCCTGGCCTTCGAAGGCGACAGCCAGATCGTCTTCCACGAAGGCAACTTCCAAAGCTACGAAGAAGCCCGGCACCGCCGATTGGGCACGAGTGCCGATCAGCCGACGCGGGTGAAATACCGGAAGCTGACGAAGGCGGGGTGACCGCCGGTGCGTACTTTGGCGGCTCGTTTCAGCACGAAGGACACGAAGAGGAACACGAAGATATTTGCTACGCTCGAAACGTTCTCTGGTACTTTACATCATAAATTTGTTGCAAAGAATCGCCGGTGAACGAGGCGGGCGTCAGACACATCTTCGTGTTCCTCTTCGTGTCCTTCGTGCTAAATCCAGTGCCGCAGTCAGGCTTCCGGAAACACGTCAAGCGGCCGGCGGTTCGGGCACCAGCGGGTCTTTGTGCGTGCGGCGTTTGTAGACGATGTACGTCACGACCAGCACCACCAGCAGCACCGCCCCGGCGATGAACCAGTGCTGGTACTTCTTGACCGTCTCGTCATTCAGCAGCGGCCCCAGCCAGTAGCCCAGCAGCATGAATAGCCCGCCGCTGAAGAACGCGGCGATGCCGTCGGCGATCAGGAACTTGCCGAAGTGGAACTTCGTCACGCCGGCGCAGACGACCATCGCCCCGCGGACGCCCGCGATCAGTCGGCCCACGCCGACGACTGCGATGCCGTACTGCGCGAACCAGCCGCGCAGCTTGTCGATGCGGTCGACGGTCACGTGCTTGCCGATCACCGGCAGCCGCGTCACGCCCATGCCGTAGCGGCGGGCGATCCAGTACAGGCAGCAGTCGCCGCCGATGATGCCAAGCCAGTTCAGCCCGCCGACGACCAGCCACGCGTGCAACGCCCCGATGTCTTCCGGCCGTTCGCGGATCAGGGCGCCGGTGACGATCAGTGGCACGTCCTCCGGCATCGGCAGGCCGAGGCCGCACGCGAACAGCAGCAGGAACGAGATGAACGCCCCCCACCACAGGCGTTGGCCGATCCAGGACTTGACCAAATCAATGCTAATTGCAGCGAGCAGCGTCATAAGTTCGGCCGGTCGGGTGCCGGGCGGGCGATTGTAGACGACGCGTCCGGCAATGGAAGCATCGCGCCGACCCGCCGCCGCTGCTCGGCCGTCCAGCATCGTGCGTGCGGCGACAGCAGATCGTCGCAACCGAGCCGGCCGCGCAGCGCTTGCCGCAGGTCCGCCAGCCCGCTTCCTGACACCGCCGAAACCCCCAAGGCCGCCGGCGCCTCGCATCGAATTGGCAGGTCCGTCTTCGTAAGCACGACAACGGCTTCCGGAAATCGTGACAGCAACCCCGCCGCCTCTGCCGGCAGCGGCGTCGAACCGTCAATGGCCACGACGATCAGATCAGCGGCGGCGACCACCGTGCCGGCGCGGTCAATCGCCGCCGCCTCGATCGGGTCACTCGTCTGCCGCAGGCCCGGCGTGTCCACCAGGCGGACGACCAGCCCGTCCAGGTCCGCCAGTTCCCCGACCCAGTCACGCGTGGTGCCCGGCACGTCGGCGGTGATGACGCGCTCCTGGCCGAACAAGGCGTTCGCCAGCGTCGATTTCCCCACATTCGCCGGCCCGACGATCGCGACCGTCGGCAGCGTCAGGGCGCGCTCCAGGCTCGTATCGGCCAAGGCACGCTGCAGGTCATGCGCGTCCGGCCGCGCGAGCAGATCCCGCCATGCCTGCGGCTGAGCGCACAGCAGACGCAGCACCACGCGTGACCGAGCGGCCGGAAGGTCGATGATCATCTGCCATTCGATCTCATCCGTCGCCAGAGCGACGTCGGCTATCGGGCCGGTGCCCAGTTCGTAGCCGGCCGTGCGAGCGAGCTGAAGAATCGATTGAACGACCCACGCCCCGCCGTGCACGTTCAGGTCGAGCGTGCCGTCTTCCAGTCGCACCACGACCGCGTCGTCGAGCACGGCGTCATTCTCAACAACGTCACTATGAACGCAGCGCAGCGACTTCGGCGGCCGGGCCAAGTGGTTTTCCGCGAAACGTGTGTTGAGCGGTCCGCTCAGGCGGATGACGCTGATCGCGGCCGCGCCCGGCGGGGTCAGCAGCACGGCGATATTTCGGTCGGCGTCGGTCACGACTCGTTCTTGATGTGGTGTTCGGTGTACGCCAGGGCGATGCCGTACAAAGTCAGGTCGGGCGCGATGGCGTGGGCGAGTTCCCAGTCGCCGAACAGCAGTTGCGCGTCGCCGCCGGTGCAGATCATGTCCGGCCAGCTGCCGAGGTGTTCGGCATACCCTTCGACGATCTCCTTGACCATGCCGCGTATGCCGCTGACGACGCCGACCAGCATCGCCTGCTCGGTGCTCGTTCCGATCAGGCCGGCCGGGCGGGCGAGCGGCACGTCGGGCAGCTTGGCCGTGTGGTTGTGCAGGGCGTCGAGCATCAGGCGCGCGCCGGGCGCGATCGCCCCGCCGACGAAATGGCCGCTGTCGTTGCAAAGGTTCAGCGTCAGGGCGGTGCCGGCGTCGACGACGACGCACGCCTTTTCCATCTGCTCGTAAGCGGCCGCCACGCTCAGCACGCGGTCGACGCCGGTGTCGGCGGGCACATCCGTTTTGACTTCGATCGGCAGGTCCAAATCGCGGCCGACCCATTGCACGGGCTTGCCCGTCGCCCGCACGACCGCGTGCTCGATCGCTTCCTGCGCGATCGGATTAACGGACGCGCCGGCCACCTCGGCGGTTTCGGGCCGGTCGACCTTGGCCCAGGCGTCGGCCAAACCGGCGGCCAGGCCGGGGGCGTCGCCGAGGTTGAAGCGGGTCGCCTGCGCGAGTTCACCGCCGACGAAGACGCCGAGCGAAACGCGTGAATTGCCGACGTTGACCGTGAGCAGGTTGATATCCATCCGACGAACTCCAAAAGACGAAACGGCGCGACGTTCGCACTGTACAAAATGAACGCCTGCTTGCCAGCAAGCGGTGCGATGCGGTGATATGGGGTGGCCGTTTAAACGGCCACCCCGAAACGGACGCGGTTTTGATTTAAACTTGCTTCACAGCAGGTCGTCGGGCTTTTCGGTCAGGCGCACGGCGGTGGCGATGAGGACGGCGGGCTCGATGGGCTTGGGCAGGTGCTCGTTGAAGCCGACGGCCATCGCCCGGGCGCGGTCGTCCTTGCGCGCGTACGCCGTCATCGCCAGCGCGGGGACGGCCGGCACGACGCCGCGTTGCGATTCGAGGGCGCGAATCTCCAGCATCAATTCGTACCCGTCCTGCACCGGCATGCCGATGTCGCTGACGATCAGCCCGAACGGCTCGGCCGATGTCGCGGCGCGGAAGGCCGCCATGGCCAGAGCGGCGGACTCAACGGCCGTCACGTCCGCACCGCATTCTTTCAGCAGCCACTGCACCGCGGCGCGTGTGTTGGCCTCGTCCTCGACCAGCAGCACGCGCACGCCGCGCAGCACCGGCGACGGCAGGAAGCGCGCGGCCGACACCGCTTCGCTCGCCACGGCCGGCCCCGAACGCTCGGCCGTCGGCCGCAGGTCGGCCAGCGGCAGCTCGATCGTGAACCGCGACCCTTTCCCCGCCCCGTCGCTGGCCGCCTCGATCGTGCCGCCGTGCAGTTCGATCAGCTGCCGTGAGATCGACAGGCCCAGGCCCAGCCCGCCCTGCGTGCGCGTCATGGAAGCGTCGGCCTGGCGGAAGCGTTCGAAGACGTACGGCAGGAACTCGGGGGTAATGCCTTGGCCGCTGTCGGTCACCTGGATGGTCACCGCCGAGCGCGCGCGCCACACTTCGATCATCACGCTGCCGCCGCCGTCGGTGAACTTCACGGCGTTGTTGAGCACGTTCCAGACGACCTGCTGAATACGGTCCGGGTCGATGCGGACCAGGCCCACTTTTTCGTCGAGCAGGACGTCCAGTTCGATGCCTTTCGCCGCCGCCATCGGGCGCACGGCGTCAATGGCGGACTGCACGACCGGCACGAGCGCCTCGTCGCGTACGTCCAGGCGGAGCTTGCCGGCAATCATGCGCGACACGTCCAGCAGGTCGGCGATGAGCTGCCGCTGGGATTGGGCGCTCATCTCGATCGTTTCGAGCGCCTGCTCGTGGTTGGCCGCTGCGACCTTCCCCGACCGCAGCAGCTTGACCCACAACAAGATGGCCGTCAGCGGCGTGCGTAGTTCGTGCGACACCACGGCCAGGAACTCGTCGCGCAGGATCATCGCCCGCTCGGCCTCAAGCCGTGCCAGGCGTTCCTGTTCCAGCAGCCGTTCGCGTTGCTCCTGAATTTTGTGCGGTTCGGTCAGGTCGCGGCAGATTTTAACGAAGCCGCGCAGCTCGCCCTCGCCGGTGCGCAGCGGCGTCGTCATGCCGCTGGCGAAGAAGCGTTCGCCCCCCTTGCGTAGCTGCCAGCGGTCGTCCGACGCACGCCCTTCCGCGGCGGCGACGGCCAGTTCCTGCTCGTCCACGCCCTGCGCGCGATCCTCCGGCGTAAACAACAGGGCAAACGGTTGGCCGATGATTTCGGATTCGGCGTAGCCGAAGATGCGCTCGGCGCCGGTGTTCCACGTGGTCACCCGGCTCTGCAGGTCGACCATGAAGATGGCGTAGTCGCGGGCGTTTTCGACGATCAGCCGGTGCTTTTCCTCGCTGTCGCGCAGCGCCTCTTCTATGCGGCGGCGTTCGGTCAGGTCGACGGTCACCGCCAGCACGGACGGCGGGCTGGCGTCGCCGCACGACAGACGAGACAGCCTGCTGTTGCTCCAGACGATGGTGCCGTCCGGGCGGATGTACCGCTTGTCGATGGAGATCAGTTCGCCCGTGTCGATCACGCGCGTGATGCCGTCCAGGGTATTCGGCAGGTCGTCGGGGTGCGTCACTTGGCTGATGTCACCGGCGAGGAGCGCTTCGCGGGAACGCCCGAGCATCTGGCAGCCGAAGTCATTGGCGTGAATGAAGTGGCCGTCGGCCGATATCTGGAACAGGCCGACCGCCGCCTGGTTGAAAAGCATGGCGAAGTGGGGGTCCGCCGGCTTTTGTTCGTCCGATTGTGACGCAGGGTTGGCCATGGAGAAGCTCGGTTCTTTGCGACGACGCCGACATGCCCGACGTCGCGTTCGAACGACCCGAATCGCACAGCTCAAAACGTAAAGCAGAAAGGCCCCGCCGTAACCGAAGTTACTGGCGGGGCCTTCCCAAATCGGGGTGACATGATTCGAACATGCGACCTCGTCGACCCGAACGACGCGCTCTAGCCAAGCTGAGCTACACCCCGGACACAGCGAGCCGCACACCCTACCGGCTTCGGCGTTTTCTTGCAAGTCCGTACGACCGCTCGCTGCGTATCAGCGCGAGACTGTGCCGCCGCGCCGTTCGGCTTCACAAAGGTCCCGCTCCTGTCGCCCGCGGCGCGGTTTTTGCGACGGGCGGCCGGCGACTTTAAGCTTGTGGATGGACGCCATGAACGACGACCGCACCACCGCGACATCCTCGGCCGCCCCACCGCCGGTGTTGGGCTTTTACGGCGACGATTTCGCCGGCTCCACCGCCGTCCTGGAAGTGCTGACGCTCGCCGGCGTGCCGGCCGTGCTGTTCGTGCGCCCGCCCTCCGCGGCTGACCTGGCCAAGTTTCCAGGCGTCCGCGCGTTCGGCATCGCGGGTCGAACGCGGTCGATGGCCCCGGCTGAGGCGGAAGGAACGCTGCGGCTGGCCTTCGAATCGTTCCGCGAAGCCGGAGCGGCCCTGGTCCACTACAACGTCTGCTCCGCGTTCAATTCCTCGCCAACGGTCGGCAGCGCGGGGCGGGTGATGGAAGTCGGGCTGGATGTCTTCGGCGAGTCGATCGTGCCCATCGTCGGCGGTGCGGCCTTGCGCGAACACCTTGCCGCACAGACGTCGCTGCCTGTGGGCCTGCTGGAGGCGGCACGGGTTGCCCAATCGCCAGACGACGCAATGGTTGCGTACGAACAGTGTTGCCGTGACGTCGGGCGCGGCGGCGTGTTGATCGAACCGCCCGAGTCGCGACCGGCGACGGTCGGCCGATTGCTGCTGGCCGGAGGGCGACGGTTTGTGATCGGTTCGTCAGCCGTGGAGGCCGCCCTGTGCGCCGCGTGGGCGGAGCAGGACTGTTTTCGACCGGCCGTCCCACTCCCGTCGCCTGGCCCGGCTATGCCGACACTGGCCGTCTGCGGCGGCACGTCGCCGGAGACGGCGGAGCAAATCCGCTGCGCCATCCGCGACGGTTTCGTAGAAGTGTTGCTCAGCCCCAACGCCCTCGGGCCGGGCGAGATCAACAACGCGATGATGAACGCCGTGGTCACGGTGACGCACGCGCTCGGCCTGGGCCGGGATGTCGTGCTGCACACGCAGACGGACCACCGCATCGCCCACACGCCCGCCGACGATGCCCGCCTCGGCACGACGCTCGGCCACGTCCTGCGTCTGTCGCTGCAGCGCCGTCGCGCCGGCCGCGTGGTGGTGACCGGCAGCGGCACCGCCGGCCGCGTCGCAATGGCGATCGGCCTGACGTCGCTTCGCATGATCGCCCCGCTCACGCCCGGCGTGCCGCTGTGCGTCGCGACCGCCGCCAGCCCCGCCATCAACGGCCTTCACATGGCGTTCAAATCTGCGAAGGCCGGGACGCCCGACTTCTTCACGCGGTTCCGCGACGGCCGGTTCGATTAGGGCAATGGGTCTGGTGTTCCACCCTCTGGTCTCAGAATCGGCTTGGCACCAACGGCCCTGCTCTTTCGCCGACGGGCGATTCCTGGCTATACTCGCCCCTCCGTGAGCGAACGGCTGCAACGCACCATCTCCCGCGAAGTCACCCTCAACGGCGTCGGCCTCTTCACCGGTGCCCCGGGCGAGTTGACGTTCACGCCCGCCGACGTCGGCGCGGGCATCACCTTCGTGCGCCGCTTGGGCGAGAAGGTGGCCACCATCCCGGCGATGGTGCACAACGTGCTGAAGCGTCCGCGCCGCACCTGCCTGAAGAACGGCACGCTGCACATCGAAACCGTCGAACACTGTTTAGCGGCGCTGACGGGCCTGGGCGTCACCAACGCCACCGTCACCCTCAGCGGCAGTACGACCGGCGAAATCCCGATGGGCGACGGCAGCAGCATCACGTTCGCCGACGTGCTGGACGACGCGGGCGTGATCGAGCAGGACGCGGCCATTGAGCCGCTGATTATCAAAAAGCCGCTGCAGGTGACGCTCGGCGACGCCACGCTGGCCGCCTTGCCGGGGCCGACGGACAAGCTGGAGATCATTTACGATTTCGAGGCCGCCCCGCCCGTCGGCCGGCAGGTGTTCGTGTTCCACCTTGGCGAAGACGACTTCCGCCGCGACTTAGCACCCGCCCGCACGTTCATTTTCGAGAACGAAGCCGAAGAGCTTAAAAAACGCGGCTTCGGCGGCCATCTGTCGCCGCAGGATCTGCTCGTCATCGCCCCCAACGGCCCGGTCGACAACGCGTTCCGCTTTGAAAACGAATGCGTCCGCCACAAGGTGCTGGACCTGATCGGCGACCTGACCCTCACCGGCCGGCCCATTTTCGGGCGATTGGTCGCGCACAAGTCGGGCCATGAGCTGAACCACCTGATGGCGCGTCGGCTCGTGGAACAGGCCGACAACACTTGGCGCGAAGGCCTGCTCGCCCGTGAGCACTCGGCGATGGACATTCGCCAGATCCAGCGCATCCTGCCGCACCGCTTCCCGATGCTGCTGGTCGACCGCGTGCTGGAAATCCAGGGCGACGTCCGCGCGATCGGCGTCAAAAACGTCACCAATAACGACATTTTCTTCCAAGGCCACTACCCCGGCAGCCCCATCATGCCCGGCGTGCTGATCGTCGAAGCGCTCGCGCAGCTCGGCGGCATTCTGCTGAGCCAGAAGCTGGAACACACCGGCAAACTTGCGGTGTTGCTGAGCATGGATAAGGTGAAAATGCGCAATCCCGTCGTCCCGGGGGATCAATTGCTGCTCGAAGCGATTGCGGTGCGCGTCAAGAGCCGCACGGGCCATATCCGCTGCAAGGCGTATGTGAACGATAAGGTCGCCGCCGAAGCGGAGATCAAGTTTATGTTGGTCGACGCCGAACCCGTTTGAAGGCTTGAGGATGCAGCAAGAGGTAGAGCGGCCCACGCAAATGAGTCTGATTCATCCCACCGCCATCATCGAACCGGGCGCCCAGATCGGCGAGAACGTCCATATCGGCCCGTTCTGCGTCATCGGCCCGAACGTGGTCATCGGCGACGACTGCACCCTGCACAGCCGGGTCACCATCGTCGGCCACACCACGATCGGCTCGGACAACGAAATCCACCCGAACGCCGTGCTCGGCTCCTCCCCGCAAGACCTTAAATACCGCGGCGGCCCCACGCAGCTGATCATCGGCAACGGCAACCAGATCCGGGAAGCCGTCACCATCCACACCGGCACCGAGGCCGGCACCGGCATCACGCGCATCGGCAACAACAACCTGCTGATGGTCAACGCCCACATCGGCCACGACGCCACGTTCGGCGACCGCTGCCTGGTCGGCAACAACGTGATGATCGCCGGCCACGTCAACTGCCTCGACGGGGCAGCCCTGATGGGCGGCGTGGGCGTGCACCACTTCGTGACCATCGGCGAATACTGCTACATCGCCGGCTACGCCCGCGTGATGCACGACGTGCCGCCGTACGTGAAGGTCGACAACACCGCCGCCGTGCGGGCCGTGAATCACGTCGGGCTGAAGCGCAACGGGTTCACGGAAGAAGAGATCGACGCCATCGACGCCGCCGCCCGCCGCTTGTTCTTCGGCCGCGACAAGCCGTTCAGCCGAATGCTTGCCGAACTCGGCGAAGCGCCGGCGCTGAACCCGCGCGTGCGCTACCTGGTCGAGTTCCTGCACCGCCGCAATGAAGGCCGGCACGGGCGGTATCTGGAATCGCTGCGAACGAAGTGAACGCGTGACAATTGTCGAATTGCGCTACGGAGTTCCCTCTCCCGGTATGGCCGGGGGGTGCCGCAGGCACGCGGGTAGGTGAGGGCTTCGACCGGGCCGCCCCAAACGTCGGCCACCGCTCGCTTCGATGAAGTCGTTCGTCGTCAGCCCTCACCCTAACCCTCTCCCGGCCATACCGGGAGAGGGAACCAAACGCCGGGCCGGCAACGCCCCTTATCACCCGTTCACAATCTCCCCGCCGTTCGGGTGCAGCACCTGGCCGGTCATAAAGCTGGCCTCTTCCGACGCCAGGAACACAAAGGAACCGGCCACTTCCCACGGCTGGCCGGCGCGCTCCAGCGGCACGTCCTGCCCAAAACTCTCCACTTTCTCAGCGGGAAACGTCGCCACGATCAACGGCGTCCAGATCGGCCCGGGCGCGACGGCGTTTACGCGAATTTTCTTCTCCGCCAGCTGCTTGGCCAGCGACCGCGTGAACGAGACGATCGCCCCTTTCGTCGACGAATAATCCAGCAGGCCCGGGCTGCCCCGGTAGGCCGTTACGCTGGTGGTGTTGATGATCGACGCGCCTTCCTGCTTCTGCAGGTGCGGCAAAGCGGCCTTGGCGAAATAGAACATCGAGAAGATGTTCGTCCGGAACGTGGCTTCGAGCTGCCGTGACGTGATCTGCTCGATCGACACCTTCGGGTGCTGCTCGGCGGCGTTGTTCACCAGAATGTCGAGCCGGCCGAACGCCTCGACGGTCTTCTCCACCGCGTCGCGGCAACTCAGTTCGTCGCCCACTTCGCCCGGCAGCAGCAAACAACTTTGGCCTGCTTTTTCGACCGCGCGTTTGGTTTCCTCGGCGTCGACGGATTCCTCGTCTTTGTAGACGATCGCCACGTCCGCCCCTTCCTGAGCGAACGCCACCGCCACCGCCCGGCCGATGCCGCTGTCGCCGCCGGTGATCAGGGCGGCCTTGCCTTTGAGGCGTTCGCCGCCGTCGTAGTCGGGGCGCAGGTAAATGGGCTTCGGGTCCATTTCCGTTTCCAGGCCCGGCTGCGTCTCCTGCGTCTGGGCGGGCGTGCGTTTGGGTTTGTGCCGCGCGTTCGATTCCTTGGCCATTGTCTGCTCCTTTTGAACAAGAGTGTCACCCGGACGGTAGGCCGCGCGTGACGACTTTTGTCGCAGGGCTGCCGTTTTCCCTGACCGTCGCTACAATCGCCGCCCGACATGACTTCGGTTCGTCTTGAACACGTCGGGAAACGCTTTGGCACGCAAGTCGCCCTCGACGACATCGATCTCACGATCGAGGCGGGCGAGCTGTTCTTTCTCCTCGGCCCCAGCGGCTGCGGCAAATCCACCCTGCTCCGGACCATCGCGGGTTTGCAGAAACCCACCAGCGGCCGGGTCTTATTCAACGGCAAGGACGTGACCGACCTCGGCACCGAGCAGCGCAACGCCGTGATGTGCTTCCAGAGCTACGCCCTCTGGCCGCACATGGACGCCCGGCAGAACATCCGTTTCGGCCTGGAAGTCCGCAAAGTGCCCGGCCCCGAGGCCGACGCCCGGGTGGAAGAGGCCGTCCAACTGGTTCAGCTGGGGCAGTTCGCCTCCAAGAAGCCCAACGAAATGTCCGGCGGCCAGCAGCAGCGCGTCGCCCTGGCGCGGGCGCTCGTCGTCAAGCCCGATTGTTTGCTGCTCGACGAGCCGCTGAGCAATCTGGACGCGAAGCTGCGGCTGGAGATGCGGACGGAAATCCGCCGCATCTGCCGCGCCAGCGGGCTGACAGCCATCTACGTGACGCACGACCAGAAGGAAGCCCTCAGCATCGCCGACCGCATGGCCGTGCTGAACGTCGGCAACATCGAACAAGTCGGCCGGCCGCAGGACCTTTACCTGCGGCCGAAGAACAAGTTCGTCGCCAACTTCATGGGCGAAGTGAACTTCCTGCCCGCCACCGTCAGCGACGTCGCCGCCGACCACGTGAAGGTGCGGACCGCCATCGGCGAGCTCATCAGCGCCCAACCGTCCGACGGCTTGACCAGCGGGCAATCCGTGACCGTGTCGGTTCGGCCGGAAGCGCTGAAGGTCGGTGCCGCCGGGCCGGCGATCAATCAATTCGACGCCGTCATCCATGACACGCTTTACCTCGGCGAAGTCGCGCAGCACGTCGTCACCGTTCAAAACGTGGACGGCGGCTCGACCGAAATGCGCTGCTTCGAACTCAACCCCAAACACGTCGCCCGCGACGGCGCGACCGAGCCGGCGAAAGTCTGGGTTGATCCGTCCGACGTCGTCGTCTTGAAGGATTGAATGTGATGAACCGCCAAGACGCCAAGAACGCCAAGAAGAGAAGGCGGTTGAGTTCCGCCCCTGTTTTTCCCCTTGGCGTCCTTGGCGTCTTGGCGGTCATTTTTCTTCCGCCTTCAGAAGTGATTCGCTGACATGGCCAAGAACATCGGCATCCTCGCCTTGCTCGCGATCATCATCGCGCTGCCGTTCATTTTCCGTCAGCCGCCGCCGCAGGGCGACTGGAAGCCGGGCGACCCGACGATCGTCATTGTCAGCCCGCACAACGAGGCCATTCGTTTCGAGTTCGCTCAAGGTTTTTCCAAGTGGCACGCCGCGAAGTACGGCAAACCCGTCAAAATTGATTGGCGCAACATCGGCGGCACCACCGAGATCGGCCGCTACCTTGCCAGTGAATACGCCGCCGCGACCAAGGCGTGGTGGACGGGCGAAAAGAAGAACGGCTGGCCGACCAATGCGTCGGACGATCTGGTGAAACCGACGCTGCCGGCCGACAATAATTCTGCGGCCGTCTGGCGCGAGTACCGCACGACCGACGCGCCCGACGCCATCAGCTGCAAGATCGACTTATTCTTCGGCGGCGGCCAGTTCGATCACGCCGACGCCTACGCCCGCGGCTTCGCCGTGCCGGTCGCGAAAGACCTGCCGCAAACGCTGTTCGAAGACAGCGGCGTCGAAATGATCCCGACCGCGCTCAGCGGCGAAATCTGGCGCACGTCTTCGATCATGGGCAACGTCGTCAGCACGTTCGGCCTGATCTACAACGTCGACCGCATCAGAGAACTCGGCGTCACGACCCCGCCGTCGCAATGGAAAGACCTCGCCGACTTCCGATACTTCGGCCAAGTCGGCCTGGCCGATCCGACGAAGAGCGCTTCAATCGCCAAGGCGTTCGAGATGATCGTGCACCAGCAGATGCACGACGCCGTGCGCGACAGTGGCTTCGATGACGCGCAGATCGCCGCCAACGAAAAAACGATCGACGCGTACCGCAAGTCAAAAGCGCCGGCCTACCAGCGCGGCGACGTGCCGCCGGAACTGGCCGAATATCAGAAAGCGCTCGAAGACGGCTTCGCGACCGGCATGGGCATCGTCCAGCGCATCGGCGCGAATAGCCGCTACTTCACCGACAGCGGCAGCAAAGTGCCGATTGACGTCAGCGTCGGCGACGCCGCCGTCGGCATGGCGATCGACTTCTACGGCCGCTTCCAGGCCCAGGCCAGCCGCGCGCCGGACGGCGCTGAGCGGATGAAGTTCGTCACGCCCGTCGGCGGCACCAGCGTCAGCGTCGACCCGATCAGCCTGCTGCGCGGGGCCGGCGGCAGCGCGCGGCGGGAAGAAGACCAGGCCGAGACGCGCCAGACCGCGCTGCACTTCATCGAGTTCCTGCTCGGCCCCGACGGCCAGAAGCTGTGGACGTACAAGCCCGGCACGCCCGGCGGGCCGGAGAAGTATTCGCTGCGCCGTTTGCCCATCCGCCGCGACTTTTACCCGTCCACCCAGCCCGGCCTTGCCGAAACGGCCAAAGCGCACTTGGCGTACGCAACCGACGACCTGGCCAGCCCCGACATCGATCCGTACGAAGTCGGCAAGAAGTTCACCTACTACCCGCGCTGGACGTTCGACCACTTCGCCTTTTTCCGCACCAATGTCCGTGCGATGTGCATGGACGCCGGCGACGAACTGAAGCAGGCGTGGCGCACGGCGAATGAGAAGTCGCTGCCTTGGTCGTTCGAGTTTCCCACCCTGACGCTCACCGCCAAAGACGGCCAGGCGAAGCAGGTGAAAGTCGGCTGGCGCACCGCGCCCGATCTGCGGTCGTACGAGCCGATCGAGGTCGCCCGGGCGCTGATGCTGGCCTACCGCGAGCAGTACGCGAAGGTTCAATAAGACGGGTCAAGTAAACCATGCGCCGTTCGACCGCCCTGATCATCTCTTCCATCCTGATCGTCGTGTTCGGCGTGGCGTTCCTTTGGCCGCTCGGGCGGATCGTGCAGCGCGGCTTCTTCGACGAGGCCGGCGCGTTCACGCTCCGTTACATCGGCGAAGTGTTCCGCAACCCGATCTACCGCGAAGGCCTGATCAACAGCCTGAAAATCGCCATCGGCACGACCACGCTCGTCACGCTGATCGCCGTCCCGCTCGCGTGGATGGCGAACAAGTATGAATTCGCCGGCAAGGGCATATTCTCCGGCCTGCTGCTGGTGCCGATGATCCTGCCGCCGTTCGTCGGCGCGATCGGCTTCCAACAGATCCTCGGCCAGTACGGCACGCTGAACGCGATCCTGCCGTTCGCCCCGATCGACTGGCTCGGCCGGGGCCAATACTGGGGTGTGATTCTGCTGCAGGCCTTGGGCCTTTACCCGATTCTGTATCTGAACGTCGCCGCCAGCCTGGCCAACATTGACCCGGCCATGGAGCAGGCGGCGCAGAACCTCGGCAGCACCGGCTGGCAGCGGTTCCGGCGCATCACGCTTCCGCTCATCATGCCCGGCCTTTTCGCCGGCGGGACGATCGTGTTCATCTGGAGCTTCACCGAACTCGGCACGCCGCTGATCATGCAGTACACGCGTTGCACGCCCGTGCAGGTGTTCGACGCGCTCAAGGACATCGGCACCAGCCCGTTCCCGTACGCGCTCGTCTTCGTGATGCTGACGGCCAGCCTGCTGTTGTACGTCCTGGGCAAGTTCGTCTTCGGCCGCGGCGCGTACGCGATGCAAAGCAAAGCCGCCACGCACAGCGGCTTCGAAAAGGCCGCCGGCTGGCGCGCCGTGGTGATTCCGCTGACGTTCCTGTTCGTCTGCGTCGCCGCGCTGCTGCCGCACGTCGGCGTAATTCTCACGGCCTTCAGCGCGCCGGGCAGCTGGTACCAAACCGTGTTGCCGACCGTCTTCACGACGGGCAACTTCGAAGAAGCCCTCGGCCACAGCATGACGGTCGGCTCGATCGGCAACAGCCTGCTGTTCGCCGGCATCGCGGTGTTCGTGAACCTGGTGATCGGCGTGATGGTGGCGTTCATCGTCGTCCGCTCCGATCTGCCGTTCCGTGGCGTGCTCGACACGCTGGCCATGCTGCCGCTGGCCGTCCCCGGCATCGTGATGGCGTTCGGTTACCTGGCCATCAGCAGCATGCTGGCGAACCAGCCGTGGGTGAAAGAGAGCGAGCTGTTCAAATCGCTGTTCGACGTGCGCACGAACCCGACGCTGTTCCTAGTCATCGCCTACGCCGTGCGCCGCCTGCCGTACATGGTGCGCAGCGCCGTCGCCGGCCTGCAGCAGACGAGCGTGACGCTGGAAGAAGCATCGGCCAACCTCGGCGCGAGCGGCCTGACGACCGTCCGTCGCATCACCGTCCCGCTGATCCTGGCGAACCTGATCGCCGGCGCGATGCTGGCCTTCGCGTTCAGCATGCTGGAGGTCAGCGACAGTCTGATGCTGGCCCAGCGGGCGGACTATTTCCCGATCACCAAGACGATCTACGAACTGTTCCAACTGATCGGCACCGGCAAATACCTGGCCAGCGCGCTCGGCGTCTGGGCCATGGTGTTCCTTGCGGCAACGATCCTGGGCGCCAGCATGATTCTGGGACGGAAGATGGGCGCGATCTTCAGGGTATAAAAGTACCTGACGCCGATGGCCGCGGGTGTAAACCCGCGCGAGAATATCACCCCTTTGAAACGGCAAGGTTTTCGCGCGGGTTTACACCCGCGGCCATCGCTTCTCGTTCGTAAAACTACTCGATCCCTCGCCCACGGGTCCGCTCGCCGATAAACTGAAACGATGCACCGCCGCTTCGGACTATCGCTCGGACTCGTCATCACTGTCGCCGCTAACGGCTGTTCGTCAGAGAACGAGCCCCGGCCGCTCGGGTCGGACCAGTTCTATCGACGCGACGACCGCGGCGGGGCGATCATCCCCGGCCCGCGCGTGCCGGAAAACACCCTCACCCCGCCGAGCCCGCGCGCGGGCGACGCGCCGGCCAATGGCAGTACCGTCGAGGCATCCACCGCCGCGGCCGAGCCGTCGCCCGAGGGGCTGCGTTTCGTCACGCAACAGGTGAAGCCGACCACGCCGACCACGTTGCCAAGCGGCGACGTCGAACCGCCCGCGCCGACCAAACGCACGAATTACGAAGTCGGCCAGTACGTTTCGGTCGGCGCGATCATCGCCGAGGTCAACGGCTCACCGATTTACGCCGACGAAATCGTCCGCTCGATCTCGCCGCTGCTCGCCGCCCGGGCGAAGGAATTGGAAGAGCAGCGCTTCCGCAGCCTGGCGTCGTCTGAAATCAATCGGCAGGTGGACGAGAGCATCCGCAATGAAGTCGCCTACGCCGCCGCCGACCGCAACACCTCGGCCGAGGATAAGCAGACGGCCGAGCGGATCACGCAGCAGTGGCGCGACCGTTTGAAGACGGAAAACAAGGGCTCGATCGAAGAAGTCCGCCGCAAGTTCCGCGACCAGGGCCAGACCTACGACGAAGCCGCCAAGGCCGAATACCGCCGCAATCTGGTGCGCGTCTTCTACACCAAAAAGCTGTTCCCGCGCATCCAGGTGACGGCCGACGATTTGCGGCGTTATTACGAGCAGAACCGCGACGCCCAGTTCACGCAGCACGACACGCTGACGTTCCGTTTGATCAAGATCACCCCGCAGGCAATGGGCTCGGACGCGGCCGCCCGCAAGAAGGCCGACGAACTGGCCGCCCGCGTCACGCGCGGCGAAGACTTCGCGACCGTCGCCGGCGAAATCAATCACGACCCAATCCTGCTCCGCAACAAAGGCCTCACCGGGCCGATCGACCGCGGCGCGTATCGGCTGGAGGAGATCGAAACCGCGCTCTGGTCCCTCGCCCCCGGCGACACCACGCCGGTGCTGTCGGTCGGCGGTGCGTACTACCTGGCCCGACTGGAGAAAAAGACGACCGGCCGCGTACAGGTGTTCGAAGAAAGCGCCGTGCAAGCGAAGATGCTGGACGCCCTGCGCGGCGAGCAGTTCGCCAAAATGCGCCGCGACCTGGAAACCACCCTGCGCCGCGATTCAGTCGTGGCCAAGAACGATTCCGTCTACGCCACGACGCTTGCGATGGCGATGCAAAGCTACCCGAAGTGGCGCGAGTAATCGGTCGGGGTTAAACGCTTCGTTCAGTCACTGAACCGTTAAGACATGCCAGGCGCCGTCCGTGCCTAGCACTTCCGCGGGCCGGAAGTTGGCTTTGTAGGTCATGGCGCTGCAGTCGCGGATCCAGTAGCCGAGGTAGTAGTAGCCGATGCCTTGGCCGGCCGCCCAATTTATTTCGTGCAGCGCGCCGAACGTGCCAAGGCTGCGGCCGGCGTCGGCGGGGTCGAAATAGAAGTAGACGCTGCTGAGCGAGGCCGGCCCGAGGTCGCACAGCCCCACCGCCAGCAGCCGGCCGGCCGGGTCGCGGTAGGCGAACTCCAGCGAATCGGTCGGCGAATCGTACAGAAACTCGCGCAGGCGATCGGGATCGCCCTCGTCGGGTCGGCCGTGCCAGTTTTGGACGTAACGGGCGTATAAGGCGGCCTTTTCGTCGGTCAATTCCGGCGGGCCCACTTCAACTCGTAAATCGGCGTTCTTCCGCACACACCGCCGCTGCGACGTCGTCGGCCGAAAAGTCGCCGTCGGCACGCGCAGTTGCCGACACTCGCGGCAATCCCGGCAGACCGGCTGGTAGATCATCCGCCCGCTCCGGCGGAAGCCGGCGTCCATGAACGCTTGATACGTCGCCCCGTCGATGCGCGACGCCATCACCGCCCGCAGCGTCTCCACCCGCCCCGGCAGGTACGGGCAGGCGACGTCCGGCAGCACGGTCAGCTTCACGGCAGACGGCGGATTGAGCACGCGATCGATCGGCACAAGCGAATATTACCGACCTTTCGAAGCAAACAGTGAACTGGCTTCGAGGGATCTCTGGTTCCCTCTCCCGGTACTCCGGGAGAGGGTTAGGGTGAGGGCCGACGGCCAAGCCGGGTGAATCGCGAGGCCGCTTGCGTCGTCGGGCTTTTGTCACTCGGCAGTCAACTTGATGCTCGCCCTCACCCTAGCCCTCTCCCGTGAGTACAAGGGAGAGGGGACCAGAGGTCGCTCGCAGTAATCAATACGCCTGCGCGATTAGCACCTGCGTCGTCGTCGGTTTACCGGAATGGACGCAGAGGCCTTCCTTGCCGGACTGTTCGAACGGCACGCAGCGGACGGTGGCCTTGAGGTCGGTCTTCAGCTTCGCTTCGGCGGCGGCGTCGGGGTCGAAGTAGCAGCGGACGAAGCCGCCGTCGGCTTCCAGGATGCGTTTGAGGTCGTCGTACGAGTTCGCGTCGCGCGTGTTGCTGTCACGGAAGACGCGGGCCTTTTCCAGCATCAGGGCGTGCACTTCTTCCAGCTTCGCCCGCAGCATGTCGGCCGACACGTCGGCGAGGGGGAGCGTTTCCTTCACCCTATCGAGGCGGCGTTTCAGCACCGTCACGCCGCTGGCGACGTCGCGCGGGCCGACTTCGAAGCGGAACGGCACGCCGCGCTGTTCCCAGTGGAACTGCTTGTCGCCGGGGCGAACGTCCCGCCAGTCGACAATGACTTGTTGAAAGGTCTGCTCGTTGAAAAAATAACGATATAAGCCAGATTCCTTCAACGCGCCTGGGCCTTTGAATGCTGCGTCTTCAACCTGTTTCTCGGATGTGTACACTCGACTGTCACCTTCGGCGTGGAAGCGTGCGCCTTGACCAACGTAAGTCACTGTAGACTGCAGGGGCCCCGATCTCTCGTAACCTTTCGTGCACTCTTGCTCTCCCACTAATTGCGTCAACATTTGACGAATAAACTTGCTGATCTCCCTTCCCTCATCGTCGTTCTTAAAGACTGGAATAATTACGGCCACGATCGGGGCGACGCGGGGCGGGACGACCAGGCCGTCGTCGTCGCTGTGGGCCATGATCATCGCGCCGATCAGGCGGGTGCTGACGCCCCAGCTGGTGGTCCAGGCGTACTGCTGCGTGTTGTCGCGGCCGAGGTATTTGATCTCGAACGCCTTGGCGAAGTTCTGGCCCAGATCGTGGCTCGTGCCGGCCTGCAGGGCTTTGCCGTCCTGCATCAGGGCTTCGATGCAGTACGTGGTGACCGCGCCGGGGAACTTTTCGCTGTCGGTCTTGCGGCCTTTGACGACGGGCAGGGCCAGGGCCTCTTCGGCGAAGTCGGCGTAGACGTCGAGCATTTTCAGCGTCTCCACGTTCGCCTCGTCGGCCGTCTCGTGGGCGGTGTGGCCTTCCTGCCAGAGGAACTCGCTCGTGCGCAGGAACAGGCGGGTGCGCATCTCCCAGCGCATCACGTTGCACCACTGATTGATCAGGATGGGCAGGTCGCGGTAGCTCTGAATCCACTGCGCGTACATGTGGCCGATCATCGTTTCGGATGTCGGGCGGATGACCAGCGGCTCTTCCAGCTCGCCGGCCGGCTTCAGTTTGCCGTCGGGGCCCTTTTCGAACTTGCTGTGCGTGACGATCGCGCATTCCAGCGCGAAGCCTTCGACGTGCTCGGCTTCCTTGGTCAGGAAGCTCTGCGGGATCAGCAGCGGGAAGTAGGCGTTGACGTGGCCGGTCTCTTTGAAGCGGCGGTCGAGGTCGCGCTGGATCGCTTCCCAGATGGAAAATCCTTCCGGCCGAATGACCATGCAGCCGCGCACGGGCGAGTAGTCCGCCAGTTGGGCGGCTTTGATGACGTCGAGATACCACTGGGCGTAGTCGTCTTTGCGGGCTTTGATGTTCTTGGCCATGGGGGCGAACAGTGTAACGGGAGAGAGGGGATAGGGTAGAGGCGTGAGGCGTAAGGAAGATTGCACGCGGCAGTGGGCTTCTGCTTTTACTCACGCCTCACGCCTTCACCCTATCCCCTCTCCCTTTTGCATGCCCGGCGGGTTTCGCTAAGATGCCCAATCCCCTTTTCCGGGGCCGCAGCAGGTTTAAGGAGTCAGACGCACCGATGGCACGCACACCGTTTATCGCCGGCAACTGGAAGATGAACACCACCAAGGCCGAGGCCGTTACCCTGGCAAAGGCCGTGGCGAGCGGCGTTAAGGGGCCGGCCGAAGTCGGCGTCGCCGCGCCGTTCGTTTATCTCGACGCGGTCGCCGAAGCCGTTCGCGGGTCGGCGCTGAAGGTCGGGGCCCAAGACGTCTACTTCGAAAAGAGCGGCGCGTTCACCGGCGAAATCTCGGTCAGCATGCTGAAAGACGTCGGCGTCAGCTTCGTCCTGACCGGCCACAGCGAACGCCGGCACGTGCTGATGGAAAAGCCCGAACTCGTCGGCAAAAAAGCCGCGGCCGTGCTGGAGGGCGGGCTGACGCTCGTCCACTGCGTCGGAGAAAAGCTCGAAGAGCGCGACAACGGGACCACGTTCCAGGTCTGCCAGGCGCAGCTCGAAGAACTGCCGGCCACGATCAGCGACCCGCTGAAGCTGGTCATTGCCTACGAACCCGTCTGGGCCATCGGCACCGGCCGAACGGCGTCGGACGCACAGGCCCAGGAAGTGCACGCGTACATCCGCGGCGCACTGGCCAAACGCTACGGCCAATCGTTCGCCGACAGCGTCCGCATCCAGTACGGCGGCAGCATGAAGCCCGACAACGCCAGCGGCCTGCTCGGCCAGACCGACGTCGACGGCGGCCTGATCGGTGGCGCGGCGCTGAAGGCCGACAGCTTCCTCGGCATCGTGAACGCCGCGAAATAAATCTGACCCCCAAGGCCCGTCCGAACGGACCCCCTCATGACCTTCATCTATCACTCGCTGCTGGTTTTGTTCCTCGTCCTGAGCCTGTTCCTCGTCCTGCTGGTGCTGATCCAGAAGGGCCGCGGCGGCGGCCTGTCGGCGGCGTTCGGCGGCGTGGGCGGCAACACCGCATTCGGCGCCAAGACCGGCGACGTGCTGACATGGGCCACCAGCATTGTGTTCGGCGTCTTTCTGCTGCTGGCGATCGGGCTGAACCTGATCGGCAACCGTTTGCACGAAGCGAACACGTCGCTGACGGTCGCGTCGCCGACCACCGTGCCGACCGACGCCGCCGCGAGCGTGGTCGACAACAGCCCGATCGCCCTGCCGCCGCCGTCGCCGACGCCCGCGCCGACGCCTGCCGTCGTCCCGCCGACGACGAATCCGTCGACCGGCCCTTCCACGAGCCCGACGGCCGTGATGCCGAGCGCGTCCACGCAGCCGACCCCGTAAGCGGAGCCACGCATGATCGTCAGCATGACCGGCTTCGGCGACGCCACCACCGAGCGCGACGGGACGCATTACGCGGTCGAGGTGCGTTCGCTCAACAATCGCTTCTTTAAAGCCGTCATCAAGCTGCCGGACGTGATCAGCGGGCTGGAGCCGGAAGTGGAAACGCTGCTGCGCGAAAAGCTCGGGCGCGGCAGCGTGACGTGCGTGATCAAGCTGCGCGTGGACGGGGCCGACGCCGCTTACGTCATCAACCAAGCCGCGTTGCAGTCGTATTTGCAGCAGCTGCACCAGGTGGCCACGCTCGGCGAAGCCGTTCGCATCGACATGGCCAGCCTGCTGACGCTGCCGGGCGTCTGCCAGGAACCGGACGAAGACGTCGACCACCACGCCAAGCACGGCGACGTGCTGCGCGAGCTGATCGCCAAGGCCGTCGAAAAGCTCATCGGCATGCGGCAACGTGAAGGCCAGGCGCTGTTTACCGACCTGCAAAAGCACCTGACGGTGATCGGCGCCGCGCTGGCCGAGATCGAAAAACGTGCGCCGATGGTGATCGACGAATACCACCGCCGGCTGACGGCGCGGGTGAACGAATTGCTCAGCAAAGCCCAGCTTCAGGTCAATCAGACCGATCTGTACAAGGAAGTGGCCGTCTACGCCGAGCGGTCGGACATTGCCGAGGAAATCCAGCGATTGCGGCACCACCTCAAGGCGTTCGAGGCCGCCTGCCGCACGACCGAGCACGCCGGCCGCAAGCTGGACTTCCTGACGCAGGAAATGCTCCGCGAGACGAATACCATCGGCAGCAAGGCCAACGACGCCGTGATCGCCGGCCACGTCGTGGACATCAAGGGTTCGATCGACCGCATGAAAGAACAGGTTCAGAACGTGGAGTAAAAGTGGGAAGTTGAGAGTGGGAAGTGGGAAGTAAAACTCAGTTCCTTTGCATTCACTTCCCGCTTCCCACTATTAACTTCCCACCCAACCCATGAACGCCGCCAGCCCCATCATCGCCACGCCCGCCCACCGCGGCCTTCTTCTCGTCATGGTCGGCCCCAGCGGCGTGGGCAAAAGCACCATCGCGCGGCTGCTCTCGGACCGCACGAAGGTCTGGTACACCGTCAGCGTCACCACCCGCCCGCGCAAGCCCGAAGACGCGGTCGGCAAAACCTACGAGCACATCGATAAGCAGACCTTCTTCGCCCGCCTGGATGACGACCAATACCTGGAATACGCCCAGGTTTACGGCGACTACTACGCCACGCCGAAGCACCCGACGCTGGATTTTCTGGCCGAGGGAAAAGACGTGCTGTTGGAGATTGACGTGCAGGGCGCACTGCAGGTGCGTGACGCGTTTCCGGACGCCGTGCTGATGTTCATCCTGCCGCCCGACCAGGACACGCTGCTGACGCGTCTGACCGATCGCGGCCGCGACGCGCCGGACGACATCCAGAAGCGGTTCCGCGCCGCCCGCCGTGAAATTGCTATGGCCCGCGGTAGCCACAGCTTCGACTACATGGTCATCAACGACGACCTGGAGAAGGCCGTCGAAGAGATCGTCAAGATCATCCACCTGAAGCGCGTCGGCGGCATCTGATGCAATGGCCGCGGGTGTAAACCCGCGCGAATCACTTTGTATTCGGAAGGGCCTCGCGCGGGTTCACACCCGCGGCCATTGCCCGAAAGACGCGTTTCCGGTACAATTTCCCGTTCCCTATAAGGAAAAGCATGATCGAAGCACTCAAGAGCGACGAAATCGTCAACAAAGTCGGCGGCCGGTTCAAACTGACGGCCCTGCTGCAGAAGCGCGTCGTCGAACTCATGGACGGCGCCCGCCCGCTCGTCGAACGCCACGACGGCATGACCGACCTCGAGGTGGCCATCCAGGAAGTGCTGCAGGACAAAATCGCCATCGACTACGAAGCCAGCGGCATCACGCCGCCGACGGCGGAATAATCGATTCAGCCTGATTTTCAGCCGCAGATAAACGCAGATGGGAGAAGGCAATCCTCTTCCATCTGCGTTTATCTGCGTCCATCTGCGGCTAAACTAATCTCATGGCCGACGCGAACGCTGCCCCACCTGCATTGACGCTCAAAGGCCGTGAGATCGTCGTCGGCGTGTGCGGCGGTATCGCCTGTTACAAAGTCGCCGACGTCGTCAGCAAACTCGTCCAGGCCGGCGCGGGCGTGACGGTGGCCATGACCGCCGATGCCCAGAAGTTCGTCGCCCCGCTCACCTTCCAGGCCCTGACCGGCCGTCCTGTCCACACCGACATCTGGTCCGTCCAAGACAGCGGCGACGTCCAGCACATAAAGCTGACTGAACACGCCGACCTGATGCTCGTCGCCCCCGCAACGGCCACCACCATCGCCCGCGTCGCCAGCGGCTTGTGCGACGACCTCGTCAGCCTGCTGATCGCCGCCGCCGCCTGCCCCGTGCTGTTCGCGCCCGCCATGAATGACCGCATGTGGGCCAACCCGATTGCCAAGCGAAACGTGCAGACGCTGAAAGACGTCGGCTACGCGTTCGTCGGCCCCGAGGAAGGGTGGCTGGCCTGCCGGAACGTCGGCGCGGGGCGGATGAGCGAGCCGCGGGAGATCGTGCAGGCCGTCGTCGCGGCGCTGCACGTCCGGTCTGTCACTTCCCCCACGTAACGGTGACGCGTGCGGCGCGCGAGACAGCCGTGCCCCGAAGCGGCCAGTTTTTATGGCGTCTTCTTCAGCCTTAGCTTCAAATCGACCGCGCTGCGTGTAATCGCACCGCTGCCGGGCGTGAAGTAGAGACGCAGGCTGTAGCGCGGGTCGTTCCATTCGCGGTCGTCATTGAGCAGCAGTTTGAATTGGCCGCTGACGACGAGCGTGCCCTGCGGCGTGGGGACTTCGATCTCACGCACGGCATCCTTGTCGAAGATCCGTGGCATTCCTTTCGTGGCCGGCGTCAGCGGAAGCGGCTGCGCGACGCCGTCGATTTTCATCTCACGGCCGCCGAACGTGGCGACCGGCAGGATGAAGGTCATCGACAATTCGTTCGTGTCCAGCGGCTTGTCACTCACGAACTCGGCCGACAGGTTCAGGCCGTCGGGCTGAGCCGTGATGGACTGCGTGTACTTCGCCGGGCCGGCCGGCGTAGTGAGGATGCCGGGGATCGTCATCTGTGACGCCGTAATCATCGGCGCCGTCGTTGGGGCGAACCGGTCGTGCTGTTGGGCAATGACCCACTTGGCATCGTAGTAGTTGACCTCGATGTACACATCGCCGAGGTCGATGACGCCCGTCGGCCGCATCGTGAACTCGCCCGAGATCGGCGTCTTTTCCGCCGGCCGCGTTTGGGCCAGGGCCGGGGCGACCGTCATCAGCAATAAAGCCGCAAAAGTAGTGCGTCGCATGGGTGCTCCTCCGTTAAAAGCAGCGGCCGCCGCGCGGGGCAGCGAATTGCCGGGGTTGGCATCGTATGTCATTGCCGGCGATTCGAGAATCGCACGGAGCCGAATGATCTCATGGCCAGCGGTGGTTGGCGTGACCTTCTGCCCAAGGTTCGCTATTGAAAGCGTTTTCAAGCCGAACAGAGCGTCATCTCTGGTCCCCCTCCCCTTGTGGGAGGGGTTAGGGGAGGGGTTCTTCGGCTGTTGTTACGCTCTTCGCACGTCACGACCCCTCCCCCCACCCCCTCCCTCAAGGGGAGGGGGAGCGAACGCAGGCTCTAAATCTGGTCCGAGATTGCTCTCGGTCGACACGATCTAGCGAATGACCCGGGCCGGCACGCCGACGACGGTGACGCCGGCCGCCACGTCCGTCCGCACCACCGCCCCCGCCCCGACGACCGCCCGTTCACCAACGGCCAGGCATTGGATCACCATCGCCCCCAGGCCGACGAACGCGAAGTCGCCCACCGTCACGCGCCCCGCCAGCCGTACGCCCGGCGCGATGTGCGTGTGCCGGCCGATGACGCATTCGTGGTCGACGACGGCCGACGTGTTGACGATGGTGCCGTCGCCGATTGTCGCGTCGACCGACACCACCACCCCGGCCGCGATCACCACGCCCCGGCCGACGGTCGCCGACTCCGCGACGCACGCCCGCGGGTGAACCGCCGACACCAGCTCCAGCCCCGCCGCCTCCGCCTCCGCCGCGTAGTTCGCACGCGTGCGGTTGTCGCCGATGGCCACAATCACGCCGCGGACCTTCCGGCCCGGCATCTTGTCCAACAAGTTCGGCCCGCCCAGCACCGGCACGTCGTGCACGCTCCGCCCGTGCGTGGCCGAGTCGGCGTCGAGAAAGCCGACGACGCGGTGCCGCCCTTCCTGACGCACCGCGTCCAGGACGACCTTGCCATGCCCGCCGCAACCGATGAGGAGAATGTCCATGGGGAGCGGCTGGCGGCGGG
>DASVSC010000225.1:0-10049 GCA_036388295.1 Tepidisphaeraceae bacterium
GGTCGATCGGGTTCCTGTGCGTTTCCGAGAATCGGCAGACGCTTACTTCGTTCGCGGGGAATCGAAGATATGCTTCGCCGCGAACGAAGTAAGCGTCTGCATCCGGTATGCGGCGGGGCTGATAATTGCAAAAGTCTCAGACTTGACACGTGCACCGTTCGTACTAAACTCATAGATGCTAGTTTGGTGCAACGACGCAAACATACATTCTAACGACAGCTTGGCTGGCGGCTTTTAAAGGCCGAAAGTCCGGGCTGTCGTCGCTTGCGCTGGGTTAAAGTTAAACGTTTGCTCAACACGCAGCGGGTCGAAGGTTCGGCAGTTGATCGAATCTTCGGCCGAAATGGCCCGATCGCATCGGTTTTTGATGTCGATCCGGGTCCTGCGTCCTTCGGATTTGCTGGAATTGGAATCGGGCCAGTCCCGCGTCGCTCACCCATGACGCGGGGTTCGGTCCGCTAACCGTAGAGGTCCTCACATGGCGATGCGTCTTTCCGAAGTCCGTGATTTCAGCAAGCGGGGCGACGCGATCGCCGTCCCTAACCTGATTAAGGTCCAGCAGGTGGCGTACAACCGCTTCCTGCAGAAAGAAACCGACCCCGAGAAGCGAAAAGTCGAGGGCATCGAAGCCTTGCTGCGCGAAGTCTTCCCGATCGTCAGCTACGACGAAAATCTTCGCCTCGATTACCTCACTTACAGCCTGAGTGAAGCCCGCTACACGCCCGACGAATGCCGCGCCCTGCGTCTGACCTACGGCATGCCGTTCCGCATCGGCGTGAAGCTCAGCCGTAAGGACCGCGACGAGATTCTGGAAGACCAGATCTACGTCGGCGAAGTGCCGATCATGATCGGCGGCGGCGAGTTCATCATCAACGGCGCCGAACGCGTGATCGTCAACCAGCTGCACCGCAGCCCCGGCGTCGACTTCCTCGTCGAGACCCAGGAAGGCGACCGCCCCCTGCACGGCTTCCGCGTCATCCCCGAGCGCGGCAGCTGGATCGAATGCTCCGTCACCAAGAAAGATGCCCTGGCCGTCCGTATCGACCAGTCGTCCAAAATCCCGGCCACCACGTTCATCCGTGCCCTGGACCCCAAGTACAGCACGACCGAATCGATCATCAAAGAGTTCTACACGATCGAGAACATCAAGGTCGGCCAGCTCCAGCCGGCCTACTACGCCGCCGCCACCATCATCGACACCGAATCGGGTGAAGAACTGGTCAAGGCCGGTAGCCAGCTCGGCGAAACCGTCGCCAAGATCCAAGCCAGCCCGCTCAAGAGCATTGCGGTCGTGACGAAGGTCAGCGATCCGCTGATCCTCAACACCCTCGCCGAGGACACCGCCGAGAGCCACGAGCAGGCGCTGATGAAGATCTACGCCCGCCTGCGTCCCGGCAATCCGCCGCAGCTGGACAAGGCCAAGACGCTGTTCAGCGAAAAGTTCTACGACGAAAACCGCTACCGCCTCGGCCGCGTCGGTCGCTTCCGCATTAACCGCAAGTTCGAGCAGAACGTGCCGGAAACGGAAATGGTCCTGCGCAGCGAAGACTTCATCGGCTCGCTGAAGTACATGTTCACCCTCCGCGCCGGCGAAGGCTACATCGACGACATCGATCACCTTGGCAACCGCCGTCTGCGCACGATCGACGAGTTGGCCGCCGAAGAACTGCGCAAGGGCTTCCTGAAGCTCAAGCGCACGGTCCAGGAGCGTATGTCGCTCAAAGACCCGAACGAGATCACGAAAGTGGCCGAGCTGGTCAACAGCAAGTCCATTTCGTCGGCCATCGACTTCTTCTTCGGCCGCGGCGAGCTGTCCCAGGTCGTCGACCAGACGAACCCGCTCAGCCAGCTCACGCACGAGCGCCGTCTGTCGGCCCTTGGCCCAGGCGGTCTGAACCGCAAGCGCGCCGGCTTCGAAGTGCGCGACGTGCACATTTCGCACTACGGCCGCATCTGTCCGATCGAAACGCCTGAAGGCACGAACATCGGTCTGATCGCGTCGCTGTCGATCTACAGCGACATCGACGACTACGGCTTCCTGATCACCCCGTACCGCGTCGTCCATGACGGCAAGGTCAACGGCGACGTGAAGTACCTGCGGGCCGACGAGGAAATGAAATCCACGCTGGCCCCGCCGGACAGCGTCGATAAGAACGGCGAACTGCCCAAGGGCATGGTGCTGGCCCGCGTCGAGGGCGACCTCGCCACGCTCCCCAGCCGTGAAGTGCAGTACGTCGACATCAGCCCGAAGCAGACGGTTTCCGTCTCGGCGGCGCTGATCCCGTTCCTGGAACACGACGACGCCAACCGCGCCCTGATGGGTTCGAACATGCAGCGTCAGGCCGTTCCGCTGCTGATCTCTGACCCGCCCATCGTCGCCACCGGCATGGAGAAGGCAGTCGCTCAGAACAGCGGCATGGTCGTCCGGGCCGAACGCAGCGGCGTCGTCACGTTCGTCGACTCCGAAAAGCTCCTGATCGACAACGCCGACGAATACAACTTCCGCAAGTTTCAGGGCCTGAACGAGCGCACCTGCTTGAACCAGAAGCCGATCGTCAAGAAAGGCCAACGCGTCAAGAAGGGCCAGATCCTGGCCGACGGCCCGGCCACGTACCAGGGCGAACTGGCCCTGGGCCGGAACCTGCTCGTCGCGTTCATGACCTTCGACGGCTACAACTTCGAAGACGCCATCGTCATCAACCAGCGCCTGGTCAAGGACGACACGTTCACCTCGATCCACATCGAGGAATACGACGTCGAAATCCGCGAAACCAAGCTCGGCCGTGAGGAGTTCACCCGCGACATCCCGAACGTCAGCGAGAAGGCCCTGGCCAACCTCGATGAAAGCGGCATCGTCCGCGTCGGCACCCGCGTCGGGCCGAACGACATCCTGGTCGGCAAGATCAGCCCGAAGTCCAAGAGCGAACTGACGCCCGAAGAAAAGCTCCTGCACGCCATCTTCGGCCGGGCCGGCGAGGACGTGAAGAACGACTCGCTCGAAATGCCCGCCGGCGAAGAAGGCGTGGTCATCGGCGCCCAGCGGTACAGCCGCCGGATGCACATGACCGACGACCAGAAAAAGGCGCTCAAGAAGGAAATGGACCGGTACGAGAAAGAGCAGAACCAGAAGGCCGTCGACATCTTCCGCCAGATGGTGGCCGAGATGAACGACGTGACCGGCCAGGTCATGGTCGATCCCGATACCCGCCAGAAGGTCGGCCAGTCCGACAACCTGGAAGTCGTGCTCGAACAGATCGAAAACTTCAAGACCGACTGGATCAAGGGCGCCAAGGAAGGGCGTGAGCAGGCCCTGAACACCTACAGCCGGTTCTGGCCGCGTGTGCAGTCGGTGCTGAAGGAACGCCTGCGTCGCGTCGAACACATGAAGCGCGGCGATGAATTGCCTTCGGGCGTGCTGGAAATGGTCAAGGTCTACGTGTCGACCAAGCGCGCCCTGAGCGTCGGCGACAAGATGGCCGGCCGTCACGGCAACAAGGGCGTTATTGCCCGCATCGTGCCGGAAGAGGACATGCCGTTCCTCGAAGACGGCAGCAGCGTCGACATCATGCTCAATCCGCTGGGCGTGCCCAGCCGTATGAATGTGGGCCAGATTCTGGAAACCCACCTCGGTTGGGCGGCGGCGGTGCTCGGCTTCCAGGCCGTCACCCCGGTGTTCGACGGGGCGGCGGAAGCCGAAATCTTCAAGTGCGTCGAAGAGGCCAACAAGACCGTGGTCGACCGCCGCAAGGAACGCAATTCCAAGAAGGAAGTGCTCAGCCCCAAGCAGCTCGACGTGCAGATGCCGTACGGCGGCAAGGTCCAGCTCTACGACGGCCGCACCGGCGAGGCGTTCGAGCAGCGGACGTCGGTGGGCTACATCTACATGATGAAGCTGCACCACCTGGTCGACGACAAGATCCACGCCCGTGCCACCGGCCCGTACTCGCTGATCACGCAGCAGCCCCTCGGCGGCAAGGCCCGCACCGGCGGCCAGCGCTTCGGCGAGATGGAAGTCTGGGGCCTGGAAGCCTACGGCGCGGCCTACGTGCTGCAGGAACTGCTCACCGTCAAGTCCGACGACGTCGAAGGGCGTACGAAGATCTACGAGAGCATGGTCAAAGGCACCAACACCCTCGAAGCCGGCACCCCGGTGTCGTTCGACGTGCTGTGCAACGAAATCCGTGGCCTTGGTTTGAACATTCAACTGGAGAAGAAGTTCGGCGCGGAAGCGACGCCGGATGAGGACCTGATGTGATTCGAGTTATCCAAACGATCTTCTTTCTGGGGGCTGCGGCTCTCTTAAGTGGATTCGGTTGGGGTGCGTTCGAGAGACATAGAGACGGGAGCCCGTTTGGGCCGCTGGCCCTGGTTGTTGCTGGATTTCTCGTAGTAGGCTTTGCAGTGCTTGTACGTGTCTCGATCGAACGTGTGAAAAGCATGTAAGTGAGTTAAGTGAGTTGGGTGGGTTGAAATCCACCCTATGACGAGATGTCTGGAGTGAGTAGGGTGGGTTTCAACCCACCATCAGGAGACGAGAACGTGTGAATCAGATTCGTTTCGTTTGGCATGACGGCAAGGCGTCCGAAAATTTGCGGAAGCATGGCGTTACGTTCGACGAAGCGAAAACGGTCTTCAGCGACGACCATAGGGTCGAGATTTATGACGCCGTCCACTCAGTAGACGAGGATCGCGTCATCGTGATTGGGATATCGGAACGATTGCGGCTTTTGATGGTGGTCACCACCGAACAACATGAAGCGATCCGTATCATCAGTGCTCGCCGAGCGAATCGAACAGAGGAAGCGCGCTACGCCGGTGAAGTACACGGTTAGGCACGTGAAGTTTACGCCGGAAGAAATGGCGTACGACGCACCGGCCGATGTGAGCGACCCCAAGCGATTCCCAACGCTCGCGGTCGGCCGAAAAGAGTGGGAGCAGTTTTTGTCGGTAAAGCGCGGTTATGTAAAATTGAAGCCGGAACTCCGCGAAGCGTATCCGGACGACGAGTCAGTGAACGAGGCATTGGAAACGTTGCTCAAGTTGCGGCAACTGTTCAGTGCAAAAGGCAAGAAACGTAAGACAGCTTGAGGTAACGCGAATGCCAACCGCCATCCGCAAACTCGGCACTATCCTGTTCGTGGTCGGCTGTCTGGCCGTCATCGCGGGACTGGCGCCGATCGCGGCGGGGCGGGTGGACGAGCGGCAACAGCAGGCGTGGCTCGCGGCGGCTGTCGTGGGGGCGCTGCTGGCGGTGTCGGGACTGGTCACGGACTGGCTGGGCAGCCAGGCGGTCCGGGAACAGTCGGCCGGTGACAGTGGTTTAGGCGGGCGGGGCGACGTGCGGCCCCCGGCGATGCGGTTGTCCAACCGCCCGACGGGACGCGGGTTTCGCGACGATTTGATGGCTTAAAGGCCATGGCCGCTTAAGCGGCCATGCCTGCGACGGGGTCGAAAGACCTTGTCTTAAAACGGAGAATGACAATGGCTGAAATTCTGTACGACCGCGTGAATGACTACGGCTCGGTGAAGATCCAACTCGCCAGCCCCAATGACATTCGCTCCTGGTCCTTCGGCGAAGTCAAAAAGCCCGAAACCATCAACTACCGCACCTACCGCGCCGAAAAAGACGGTCTGTTCTGCGAGCGCATCTTCGGCCCGGAACGCGACTGGGAATGCTCGTGCGGCAAGTACAAGGGCACGAAGTACAAGGGCATCATCTGTGACCGCTGTCAGGTGAAAGTCACCCACAGCCGCGTGCGCCGCAAGCGCATGGGCCACATCAACCTGGCCGCGCCGATCGTGCACATCTGGTTCTTCAAGGCCCTACCGTCGCGCCTCGGCGCGATGCTGGACATGAAAACCAGCGACATCGAAAAGATCGTCTACTTCCAGGATTACGTCATCACGGATCCGGGCAAGACGCCGCTGAAAAAGAAGCAGCTGCTGACGGAAGAAGAGTTCCGCGCGGCCTACGAAAAATACCCCGGCGAGTTCGAAGCCGAGATGGGCGCCGAGGCCATCAAGAAGCTCCTGATGGCCATGGACCTGGACAAGGAACAGGTCAAGATCCGCGCCGACATCGATAAGACCAACAGCAAGCAGAAGCTGAAGGACCTGTCCAAGCGCCTCAAGATGATCGAGGCCATCCGCGGCAGCGAAAACAAGGCCGAGTGGATGATCATGGACGTGATCCCGGTCATCCCGCCGGACTTGCGTCCGCTGGTGCTGCTGGAATCGGGCAACTTCGCCACGAGCGATCTGAACGACCTGTACCGCCGCATCATCAACCGCAATAACCGCCTGAAGAAGCTCGTCGACCTGAACGCGCCGGAAGTCATCATTCGCAACGAAAAGCGGATGCTGCAGCAGGCCGTTGATGCGCTGTTCGACAACGGCCGCTGCCGTCGTCCGGTGCTCGGTTCGTCGAACCGGCCGCTGAAGTCCCTGACCGACATGATCAAGGGCAAGCAGGGCCGTTTCCGCGAGAACCTGCTCGGCAAGCGCGTCGACTACTCCGCCCGCTCCGTCATCGTCGTCGGCCCCGACCTGAAGCTGCACCAGTGCGGCCTCCCGAAGAAGATCGCGCTGGAACTCTTCCAGCCGTTCATCATCCGCAAGCTCAAAGAACACGGCCTGGCCGACACGATCAAGAGCGCCAAGCGCATGCTCGAGCGGCGCGACCAGGAAGTCTGGGACATTCTGGAAGAAGTCATCTACCAGCACCCGGTCATGCTGAACCGTGCCCCCACGCTTCACCGCATGGGCATTCAGGCGTTCGAGCCGGTCCTCGTGGAAGGCAACGCCATCCGCGTGCACCCGCTGGTCTGTAAGGGCTTCAACGCCGACTTCGACGGCGACCAGATGGCCGACCATCTGCCGCTGAGCATCGAAGCGCAGGCGGAAACGCACGTGCTGATGCTCTCGCCGCACAACATCTTCTCGCCCGCCAACGGCAGCCCCATCATCACGCCGTCGCAGGACATCGTGCTGGGCGGCTACTACATCACCGCCGACCGCGAAGGCGACAAAGGCGAGTTCAGCACCTTCGGCAGCACCACCGAAGCGCTGATGGCGTTCGACCTGAAGAAGATCCGCATGCACTCGCGCATCTTCGTCCGCCTGGACGAGCGCTCGCACCTCATCGCCGACGACAAAACGCTTGCCGTCCCGATCGAGGCCGTCAGCTACAAGTATCTGGAAGAACACCGCAAGCGCAAGAACCCGGCCTACGCCGGCCAGGAGATGCCGGCCAACTACAAGGGCCGCACGATCCTGACCACGGTCGGGCGCTGCATGTTCAACGACATCCTTCCGAAGAAGATGCCGTTCTACAACTACGCCATGACCAGCCGCGGCCTGAGCCGCGTGATCGCCGACACCTACGCCGTCCTCGGCCGGCCGGCGACGATCGACCTGCTCGACGAGATGAAGGCCCTCGGCTTCAAGCGTTCCACGCTCGCCGCCCTTTCCTTCGGCATCACCGACGTCCGCAGCCCGGACTCGAAGGACGCCATTCTCGAAGAAGGCCAGAAGAAGGCCGACAAGATCGAGAAGAACTACAAGATGGGTGCGATTACCGAGCAGGAACGCTACGGCCAGCTGATCGAAACTTGGTCGCACTGCCGCGAAAAGGTCGCCACCGACCTGATGACCGGCCTGGACAACGACTACCGCGATGACAACGGCCACCCCGTCAGCATCGATGAAGCCAAGGCCAAGGGTTACCTGCGCTACCTCAACCCGATCACCATGATGATCGGCTCGGGTGCCCGCGGTAACAAATCGCAGATGCAGCAGCTCGGCGGCATGCGTGGTCTAATGGCCAAGCCCAGCGGCGAAATGATCGAAACCCCGATCAAGTCGAACTTCCGCGAAGGCCTGAGCGTGCTGGAATACTTCAGCTCGACCCACGGTGCCCGTAAGGGCCTGGCCGACACGGCTTTGAAGACGGCCGACTCGGGTTACCTGACCCGTAAGCTGTGCGACGTCGCCCAGAACGTGATGATCCAGACGCTGGACTGCGGCACCGTCAACGGCGTGACCAAGTCGACGATCTATAAGGGCGAGACGGTCGACGTCCCGCTCGAAGACCTGATCGTCGGCCGCACCAGCCGCGACACGATTCGCAACCCGATCACTGACGAAACGATCATCTCTGAAAACCAGACAATCACCGTCGAGATCGCCGCGAGCCTGCACGAGCTCAAGCTCGAAAGCATCCGCGTCCGCAGCCCGCTGACGTGCGAAAGCCCGCGCGGCTTGTGCGCCCGCTGCTACGGCGTGGACATGAGCAGCGGCAAGCTGGTCGAAGAAGGCTTGGCGGTCGGCATCATCGCCGCCCAGTCCATCGGCGAACCCGGCACGCAGCTGACTATGCGTACGTTCCACACCGGCGGTGTCGCCACCAGCCAGCTCATTGAGAACGACATCAAGGGCAGTTCGGCCGGCATCATCGAACACCGTGACGTCAACGGCGTTCAGGTCACCGACAAGGACGGCAATAAGACGTGGGTCGCGCTCAAGCGTAACGGCGAAATCGCGATCATGGACGCCAAGGGCCGTGAGCTGGAGAAGTACAAGGTGCCTTACGGTGCCACGATCATGGTCGCCCACGGCGCCAAGGTGAAGGCCCGTGACCAGATCGTCACCTGGGACCCGCACATCACGCCGATCCTGGCCGAGAAGGCCGGTCTCGTGAAGTACGAAGACATCGAAGAGGGCGAAACCGTCCGCCTGGAAGAAGAAAAGAAGGGTGCCGGCGGCACGGCCAAGCTGGTCGTCACCGAGCACAAGGGCGAACGCCACCCGCGCATCACCATCATCGGTGACGACGGCAAAATCCTCGACTTCCACTACCTGCCCGCCCGGGCGCGTATCGAAGTCACGGACGGCCAGCGCGTGCAGGCCGGCGAGCAGCTGGCCCGCCAGCCGAAGGAATCAGGCGGCACGGTCGACATCACCACAGGTCTGCCCCGCGTCACCGAACTGTTCGAAGCCCGCAAGCCGAAGGACCCGTCGGTGCTGGCGGAAATCAGCGGCGTCGTGGAACTGAGGTCGGACCGCCGTCGCGGCAAGATGACGATCATCGTCCGCAACGAAACGGGCATGGAACGCGACCACCACGTGCCGCAGGACAAGGAAGCCCTTGTCCACACCGGCGACGTCGTGGAAGCCGGCGACCCGCTCATCCGCGGCCCGGTCATCCCGCACGACATCCTGCGCATCAAGGGTGAGGAAGCCCTCCACGGCTACCTGCTCACCGAAGTGCAGAACGTGTACCGCTCGCAGGGCGTGAAGATCAACGACAAGCACATCGAAACCATCCTGGCCCAGATGCTGCGTAAGATTAAGGTCGAAGACGCCGGCGACACGAAGTTCCTGCCGGGCGAAGTGGTCGACAAGTTCCGCTTCCGCCGCGCCAACGACGACCTGAGCACCAGCATGAAGGTCATTGAACCGGGCGGCACGAACTACAAGGAAAACGAGATCGTGCCCAAGAGCGAGTACCGCGAAGCCAACGACGAGGCCGAAGCCGCCGGCCGTGACCCGGCCAAGGTCAAAAAGCCCCGTCCGGCCCGCGGCAAGACGCTGTTGCTCGGCATCACGAAGGCGTCGCTGCAGAGCGAATCCTTCATCAGCGCCGCCTCCTTCCAGGAGACGACGAAGGTGCTGACCGAGGCCGCCATGGCCGGCATGAAGGACACGCTCATCGGCCTGAAGGAGAACGTGATCCTGGGCCACCTGATCCCGGCCGGTACGGCGTTCAACCCGCACCTGAACCTGAAGATCAAGCGCCTGGCCCAGCCAACCCCGGAATCGGAAGACCCGAAGCCGACCCCGCTGGCCAGCCGCATGCCGCAAGAGCAGATGCCGCTCGCGGGAGCGTAAAGCGTCCGTGAATACGTTCTGGAGGCGACAAAACACGCGAAGGCCCGGCCGATCTCGGCCGGGCCTTCGCTGTTTGGCCTTTCCAACATGACGGAACCATCCATAGCAACCAGCGTCTGCTCCCCCTCCCCTTGCGAGAGAGGCGGGGGAGGGGTGATGGC
>DASVSC010000226.1:0-4085 GCA_036388295.1 Tepidisphaeraceae bacterium
TCTTCCCGATGAGCGAGGAGCAGTCCAACGGCCTGGAAGACCTGCGGCTGACGCGGTTCGAGGACCCGGACGACGGCGTGATGTACCACGGCACGTACACCGCCTACAACGGCGTGCGCACGCTGCCGATGCTGCTGCACACGCGCGACTTCAAACGCATCGAGTTCGCCAGCCTGAACGGCGCGGCCGCCGCCAATAAGGGCATGGCGCTGTTCCCGCGCAAGATCCGCGGCAAGTACGTGATGTGCAGCCGCATTGACGGCGAGAACCTGTTCATCGCCATCAGCGACAGCGTGCACTTCTGGGAAACGGCCGAGAAGCTGATCAGCCCGCGCTACCCGTGGGAACTGATGCAGATCGGCAACTGCGGCCCGCCGATCGAAACGCCGCAGGGCTGGATCCTGCTGACCCACGGCGTCGGCCCAATGCGCACGTACGCCATCGGGGCAATGCTGTTGGATCTGGACGACCCGCGTAAAGTCATCGGCCACCTGAAAGAGCCGCTGATCACGCCCGAAGGCGCGGACCGCGAAGGGTACGTCCCCAATGTCGTCTACAGCTGCGGCGCGATGGAAGTAGGCGGCGACCTGTTCATCCCGTTCGCCATGGCCGACAAGAGCACCAGCTTCGTCTGCGTGCCGACGCAGCAGTTGGTCAGCGATTTGTTGGCGTCGATGAGTTGATGAGTTGATGAGTTGATGAGTTGATGAGTTGAACAGTGGCCGCCTGAATCTTCAGGCGGCCACTGTTCAACTCATCAACTGACCAACCGATCAACCGGCCGCTACGCGGCCTGCCGCATCGGCCTGGCCGCCTGCACCTGGCGGAACACCATCGCCATCGCGTTGCTCGGCCGGCCCGACGGGATCGTGTGCGTGACCGGGCGGCGGTAGTCGAACAGGCTCTTGAGCTTGAGGAAGTGCTTCTCGAACGCGTGGAAGCAGACCCAGGCGATGCACCAGCTCATCGCGATGCTCAGCACGGCGTGGATCATGATCGCCGCCCCGTAGCTGCCGAACATGCGGTGCAGCGTGGTCCACGGCAGCATCATCTCGAAGGTCTTGGCGAAGAACATGTGCGTGACGTACAGGCCGTAGCTGTACTTGCCGAGGCTGGCGAGCACAGGGTTGGCGATAATTTTGCACGCCCGCGTGCCGGCTTTGATCTGGCCGCACTCGAGGACGAGCCAGGCGCTGACCATGGCCAGGAAGCTGTAGCCGACGAAGGTGGTGACGAAGTCGTCGCGGTCGAGGCGGCGGTGATAGCCGGCGATGGCGGCCAAACCGACCATCGACACGATCGCCGCCAGCGTGATGCGCGGCCGCCACTTCAGCAGGCCGTTCTTTTCCGCCAGCAGCGCCGCCATCAGTCCGCCAACGGCCATCGAATCCACCCGCGTCATCGTCAGCACGTACGGCACGACCGAATCGAAGCCCGCCAGCATCAGCATCGCCCGCAGGATCGGGGCCGACAGGATCAGGATCAGGCAGACCTGCTTCAGCTTCTCGCGGCTGCAGAAGTAAACCACGATCGGCCAGACCAGGTAAAAGTGTTCTTCGACGGCCAGGCTCCAGAAGTGATTGACCGCGCCCCAGCGTTCGCCGGCGACTGCGATTTTCACATTAGACCCGTACAGCCACAGCCAGCTCTGCCCGTTGATCATCGTCGGCAGGTCCGACACCAGCCGGCCGAACAGCGTGGTGATGGCGGTGCCGACGTACGGCAGCGTCAGCAACACCGGCAAACCGATCAACACCACGGCCAGCGTGAGGTAGTAGATCGGGAAGATCCGCAGCGTGCGGCGGGCATAGAAGTTCAGGAAATAGTCCGGCGTGTTCTTGGTGCGCAGCAGGATTGTGGTAATCAGAAATCCTGAAAGCACGAAGAACAGGTCCACGCCGACCCAGCCCGTGTGGGCGCCGGTCAGCAGTTTCTTCGTAAACCACGTGCCGCTGACGGCGGGCGTGAAGTGGTGAAACAGCACCAGTAGGATGGCGATCCCACGCAGGCCGTCGATGGCCGGCATGTGCGCCAGGGCGGTGCCCGTCCGCTGGGGGTTGACGACGTTGGATGAATGGATTTGCATAAACGACCTCCAGCCCATCGTTCCTGGCAACGAAGTTGTTGCCGTCGGTCCGCTTGGCGCTAGACTTGTCGATGTATCGGACGTTGGACGTTTTCAGGTTGAGGCAAATATGACGCGATCGGGTCTGCTAACGACGGCATTATTGGCAACGGCGGCTTTTGCGCGGTGCGCGGCGGCCCAATCCACGGGGCCCGGCGTGCCCGCGTTCGACGTGCGCCCGGGCTATAAAGTCACCTTAGCCGCCGAAAACTTCGGCCCCGCCCGCTTCATGGCGTTCGACGACAAGGGCACCCTGTTCGTCAGCGCCCCGCGCGCCGGCACCGTCACCGCCCTGCGCGACACCGACGGCGACGGCGTCTACGAAACCAAAACCAAGTTCATCAGCAATTACCCCGACTGCCACAGCATGGCCTTCGATGACGGCTGGCTGTACGTCACCGCCGCCAAGGACGGCTCGTGCAAACGGGCCAAGTCGACCAAGAACGACGGCGTCGCCGACGTGGTCGAAACCTTCCTCCCGCCCGGCAGCCTCCCGGCCGGCGGCGGCGGGCACCCGTTCCGCGGCATCACCCTCACCCAGTCGCACGTCTACGTCACCGTCAGCGACCCGCGCAACATGACCGAAGAGCTCGACAGCGACACAAAAACCCTTTACCGCTTCGACCGCAACGGCAAAAACCGCACCGTCTTCGCCAGCGGCATCCGTAACACGGAAAAACTGCAGCTCCGCCCCGGCACGGAAGAAGTCTGGGGCCTCGACCACGGCAGCGACAACTTCGGCAAAAATTACGGCGAAACCAAGGGTAACCAGCCGATCACAGACGTCCTGCCCGGCGAAGAGCTGAACCACTTCGTCGAAGGCGGCTTCTACGGCCACCCGTACCTGAGCAACAACCGCATCGTCCGACCCGAGTTCGCCAACCGCAAAGACATTATCGAACTGGCCGCCAAAACGATCTCGCCCGCCTGGGTCTTCGGCGCCCACTGGGCCGGCAACGGGTTCACGTTCCTGTCGAAAGACGGCTTCCCCGACCACAAGGGCGACCTGATCGCCGCCTTCCACGGCTCATGGAACAGCACCAGCCGCGTCGGCTACTGCGTCACGCGCGTGCTGTTCGACAGCGTCACCGGCCGCCCGTACGGCAGCCTGCCACTGGTCACCGCGGTGTCCAAAGACGGCAACGTCCTGGCCCGCCCGGTGGACTGCGCCGAAGCCCCCGACGGCACGATCCTGTTCAGCTGCGACCAGACGAACAAAGTCTTCCGCATCAGCCGGGCGAACTAGCAGAAACTTAACTTTTCGGCGGGCCTCGCTTCAGCGGGCCTGTCTGGTGCCGCACAATCCTGGCAAAGGCCCGCTGAAGCGGGGCCCGCCGATCCCTACGTCCGGATCGTCTGTAAAGAACTCGACACCATGCCCGAACGACGCCATTCCATCCGCCTGCCTGCCGTAACGCTTGCCGTCGCCGCGTGCGCCCTGGCATGGCCGAGGCCGGCAACGTCCGAAACGCCCGCGTCGCAACCCACGACCGCCGCCGCACCGGTCGTCGGCCCGATCGCCTACTTCATCGACCGCTGCGCCCGCTGCCACGGCGAAATCAACGCCCCGTACCTGGGCCTCGACAAACCCAAGCGTGGCCACGCGATGGAAGAAGCCATCGCCGAGATGGCCGCCGGCCCCGCCCAGGCCCCGCTGGAACCCGACGGCCTGCGCCAGCAGGTGGCCCTGCACGACGCGATTTTCGACAAGAAGCCGTTCGTCTGGCTCGACCCGACCCGCCGCGACGTCATCGCCGGCGAAGTGCTGCCGGGCACGACGCTGACGTTCGAAGGATCGAAAGGGACGGTGACGCCCTTAGTGAAAGACAACCGCTTCGAGCTGCCGCGCCAAGCCGGCACGTTGATTGGCGAACGCGAAGGCCAACGCCTTCGCTTGACCATTGTGTCCAGCGGCAGCTGATGTTGCTATTCAGTCGATCAGGGTGCGTTGCCGTCCCTT
>DASVSC010000227.1:0-10380 GCA_036388295.1 Tepidisphaeraceae bacterium
CCCCGATGAAAGCGCTCGACGACATCCGGTTCGACCTGAAGCGCGGCGAAACCCTCGGCGTCGTCGGTGAAAGCGGCAGCGGCAAAACGACCGCCGCCCGCTGCGTGCTGCGCGCCATCGACCCCAGTGCCGGCCACGCCTGGTTCAACAACAACGGCCGCGTCACCGACCTGGCCGCCGCCACGCCGCGGCAGCTTAAGCCGCTGCGCAAAGAGATGCAGATGATCTTCCAGGACCCGTTCAGCAGCCTGAACCCGCGGATGACCGTCGGCGACATCGTGGCCGAGCCACTGGTGATTCATGGCATCGGCGGGCGGAAAGAGCGACGCGACAAAGTCATCGAAATCCTCGAACGCTGCGGCCTGAAGGCCGAACATCTGTCCCGCTACCCGCACGCGTTTTCGGGCGGCCAGCGTCAGCGCATCGGCATCGCCCGCGCCCTGATCCTGCGGCCGGCGTTCATCGTCGCCGACGAAGCCGTGAGCGCCCTCGACGTTTGCGTCCGCGCCCGCGTGCTGAAATTGCTGAGCGACCTGAAGTCTGAGTTCGGCCTGACAATGATGTTCGTCAGCCATGACCTTTCGGTGATCCGCCACGTGTGCGACCGCGTGCTGGTGATGTACCGCGGCCGGATCATGGAACACGGGCCGGTGGAAGAAGTCTTCAACAACCCGCGCCACGCTTATACGCGCGTGCTGCTGTCGGCGATCCCACTGCCGGACCCGGACAAGAAGATGCGGCCGCTAAAGGTCGAAAGCCTGACGGCCGCAGAACTGGAACCCCTGCCGGCGTCTTAGTCCGTAGTCACCTATGCCGTCACGGATCAGGATCATTCTGGTTGACGACAACGTGTTGTTCCGCTTGGCCGTCCGGGCACTGTTGCGGCTGCGCGACACGATGACCGTGATTGCTGAAACGGCCGACGGCGATGAAGCCGTCCGTTTGGCATCGGAACTCACGCCAGACGTCATCATAATCGACGTTAACCTCAGCGGCCTGATCAGCGGTATCGAGGCTACGCGCAGGATCACTTCCGCGTCGGCTTCGGATCGCCCGCGGCCTTTAGTGATCGCATGTTCTGCGTCCGACGCGTACCAAGAACCGATGGCCAGGGCAGGCGCAGCGGGCTTCGTTTCAAAGATGCACGCGACGCAACTTCCCGCGTTGATCACCAGCATCGTGAGCCGTGAGCGTGCTCATTAGGAAGCGGTGCGAAACAGCGGACCGTCTCCGAAGAAACGCGTCGCCGTGCGAAAAAGATTCTGCCGTTCGTCGAGGAATATAGAATCGACACGATGGCCTGAATTGAGGGGAAGCAATCCGCCATCGTCACAAACGATTCGGAACACAGAGTCATTGGGGCGGACGACCAGTCACTACCGTGCCGCGCGCACACGGGCGTCGCGCAGTCCGTCACCGACGATGTTCAAGCTGAGAACCGCCAGCGTGATCGCCAAGCCTGGGAAGACTGAAACCCACCAGGCTAATTCCATCCAGTCGCGCCCTTCGTTGAGCATCATGCCCCAGGAAGGCGCATCCGGCTCCACCCCGAGTCCGAGGAAACTCAACGCGGCCTCGGCAAGAATGGCGAAAGCGAGCGACAGTGTCGTCTGCACGACCAGCGGGCCGACGATGTTGGGCAGCACGTGCCGGAGCACAATGCGGCAATGGCCGAGCCCCAGCGCACGGGCGGCCTCAATGTAATTCATCGGTTTGATCTGCAGCACCGCGCCACGGGTGATGCGGGCGAAGATCGGCGTATATACGATCGCAATCGCCAATGTGACATTCGTCGTGCTGGCGCCGAGGACGGCCATAATCGCCAGCGCCAGCAGCACGTCCGGGAAGGCCAGCATGCCGTCATTCACGCGTGAGAGCAGCGCGTCGATCCGTCCGCCGAAGTAGCCCGCGCACAATCCGAGCAGGCCGCCGGCAAGCAGGCTAAGGCCGACCGAGACGATTGCGACGAGCAGCGACGTGCGGGCGCCACACACGACCCGGCTCAGCAGGTCACGACCGAAGGCATCCGTCCCGAACCAGTGCTGGGCGCTCGGGGCCGCCAGCGCCGCGTCCGGGTGCATTCGGTACGGGTCGGCCGTCACCCACGGTCCGAGCAGTGCGGCCAGTCCGTAGATCGTCAGCACGGCTGCCGCGAACGTGAACGCGTTGAACCTCAGCCTGACAGACGATGCGTTCATGTCGTTCCTTCCCTGGGCGACGGCCGTGTCACCGGCGGGCGTCCCTGATCCGCGGGTCGATCCGCGCGTACAACAGGTCGACCGCCAGGTTGATGAGTACGAACGCCGTCGCCGCGAACAGCACCGTTCCCTGGAGCAGTGCGTAATCTCGTCCGGAGATGGCCTGCAACGCCAGCCGCCCCACGCCGGGCAATGAGAAGACCTGCTCGATCACCACGGAACCGCCCAGCAGGTAGCCCGCCTGCAATCCCAGCACCGTTACCACCGGCACCAGCGCGTTGCGCAAGGCGTGACGAAAGACGATCCCACGTTCGCTCACGCCCTTGGCGCGAGCCGTCCGGGTGTAATCCTGGCCGATCACGTCGAGCATGGCCGAACGTGCCGTTCGCATGGCGACGGCCGCGACAGCGGTGCCCAGTGCGAGCCCGGGCATCAGCATGCGCTTGACGTTTTCGACCGGGTCATCCGTCAAATGGACGAACCGACCCGATGGCAAAAGGCCAAGGTTCAGCGAGAAGATCAGGATCAGGATCGCGCCGAACCAGAATCCAGGAATAGAGATCCCGACCAGACCGCCGAATCGTGCCAAGTGATCGAGCCATTTCCCGGGCCGCACGGCGCTGATAATTCCGAGAGGCACGCCGACCAGCAGTGCGAAGGCCAGCGCGATCGCCGCCAGTTCAAGCGTCACCGGCAGTCGATCGACAATCGCTTTGACAACCGGCTCTCCGGTGAAAAACGAATGGCCCAGATCGCCCTGCACCGCGCGCGTCAACCAGGCGAGATACTGCACCGGCAACGGGCGGTCGAGCGCGTAGCGTTCGCGCAGTACGGCCGCCTCTTCCGGACTATAGCCCGGGCCCAGCAATACGGTGACCGGGTCGCCCGGTACCAGGCGAACCAATGCGAACGCGACCAACGACACGCCCAACAGCACGGGAATCACGGAAATCAACCGACGCAGCAGGTAGCCGATCATGGTCGCACCGCCCTGCCCGGTTCCGGTGAAGCCGCCGCAATGGCTGCCGGCGTATTCGAGAAAGACGCATTGCGAAGAAAGATCGTGCTGGCCGTGGGATGCGCGTTGAACCCGGCAACCGAGGGCAGCGCGGCCGACGCCTGATCATTGGCATAAAGGAAGACCATCGGTGCGTCTTCTGCGATCAGTCGCTGCGCCTCGGCATAAACCTGCTTGCGGGTCTCACGTGCCGTCGTTCGCCGGCCTTGTTCCAGGAGCGTGTCGACCTGCGGATTGCGGTAGCCTTGCTGGTTCCACTTTCCCGTGCTGTGGAACAGTTCGTAAGTCCACTCGTCCGGGTCAACGAAGCCGACCCAACCGCAGACGGTCAGATCGAAATCTTTCTGGCCGAGCGCTTCGAAGAAGACGCCGGACTCCTGCGATAGTAATTGGACGTCGATGCCGACCTCGCGAAGCTGCTGCTTCACCATCTGACCGGCCGCCACCTGGTACGGGAAAGCCGATCCCACTTTCATCACCAGACTCAGTTCTCCCGGGCGCACGCCGGCAGACTCCAGCAGCGCACGGGCGCGTGCCGGATCGTGGCGGGGATACAGTCGCAGATCGGCGTGTGCCCAGTGCCCTGGCGGGATGAGGCCGCCGTCCAGCAAGGTCGCCGCATTCAGTTTCACGACCCGGTTGATCGCGTCCCGGTCGACGGCCCACGCGATCGCCTGCCGGACGCGGACGTCGTCCAGCAGCTTGCGCGTCGTGTTGATGCCGACGTATTCCCAGAACGTGCCGGGCACCGACTGGACGGCGAGATGCTGCAGCGGTCGCAGCACCTTTTCATCGCGTCCGGTGACGTCGAGCAGCAGGTCGATCTCGCCGGTACGCAATGAAACCGTGCGGGCCGTCGCGTCAGGCATAGGGACGAACGCCACCCGGGCCAGCCGGGGCAGACCGGGGATATAATACTGGTCATTCCGGCGGAGCAGCATGCGCTGGTCCTTGCGCCATTCGACCAATGCGAAGGGCCCTGACCCGGCGTCCGCCCGGTCGAGGTTTCCGCCATTGGCCGCCACGACGTCCCGGTCGACGATGGCGTTCATCGGATGGGCCAGGTACGTCACCAGCGGCGCGAATGGCTCGCGCAGGCGGAACACCACGGTGTGCGCGTCCGGCGTCTCGATCGCCTCGACGGCCGTGAACTGGGCCGCGCGTACCTGCAACTGACGAATGCGATCGATACTGAAACGGACGTCCTCTGCGGTCACGGGGCGGCCGGAGTGAAAGACCGCGTTGGGCCGGAGACGGAACGTGTACGAACGGCCATCGGGCGAGACGTCGTACCGTTCCGCCAGATCCGCCTCCACCTCGCCGTACTGAACGCTGTAGCGCAGCAGTGTGCTGTACAGGTTCTCGATCAGGTGCATGGAGGCGGCGTCGGCGGCTTTATGCGGATCGAGCGTTTTCCCGTCGTCCTGCAAGGCGACGATCATCGCACCTGCCGCGCGACGCGCCGCCGGGTCGCGCGGCAGGTCGGGTTCGCGATCGCCGCTGCCGCAACCCGCAGCAGTGAGCAAGGCCAGCAGGCCGACGCATCGACGCCAATGCCGCACACGCACCTCACATCGGTTGATGAGGAAAGCCTTTCAGCGGCCCGAGGTCCTTGCGGTCCCGGCCGAACGTCAGCGGACTCTGGACGTACACCGTCACCAGCTCTGCCACGGCCCGCAGGGAATCGACGTGCGTCCGTTCGTAGCCGTGCGAGGCGTCGACGCCGAAGCACATCAAGGCCGAGCGGATGTCACTGCCGGATTCCGTGGCACTGGCGGCGTCGCTGCGGTAATAACGGAACACGTCCGGCCTGGCGGGGATGTCGTGGCTCTCGGCCAGCGTCAGCAGCTTGCGCGACAGGTGATAGTCGAACGGCCCGGCCAGATCCATCATGCAGAGCGTGACGCCGAACTCGTCGGATTGCTGGCCGGGACCGCAGGTCGCGTTGTCGATGGCGACCATCTCCGCCACGTGACCGTGTAAGACGGCAGAAGCGCCCGACCCGACTTCCTCGCTTAGCGTGAACAGCAGATAGCAGTCGACCGGCAGCGTGAGCTTGGCTTTGGAGATCGCCTTCGCGGCCGCCAGCAGGCAGGCGACGCCGGCCTTGTCGTCGATGTGGCGGGAGTTGATGAACCCGGCCTCGGCCACCTCGGGTGACGGATCCACGCCGACGAAGTCGCCGACGTCCACGTTCAGCCGGCGCAGGTCGGCTTCGCTGGAGCATTTCGCGTCCACACGGATTTCAACGTTCTGCCAGTCGACTGGCTGGGTGTCGATCTCCAGATTGAAGAGGTGCCCGCTGGCCTTTAAAGGCAGGATCGTCCCGCGCAACGGATTGCGGCCGGTGAAAATCGTCACGCGTGCGCCCTCGGCAAACCGGCTCGACCACGTGCCGATCGGCATCACCTCGATTCGGCCGTTGGGTTTCAAGGCTTTCACCATCGCGCCAAGGGTATCGACGTGCGCGACCAGCGCGCGGGCCGGTTCCTGCATCTGGCCCGGGAGCGTTGCACGGATCGCGCCGCGTCGCGTGAGTTCGAACGATACGCCAAGGCGGCTGAGTTCTTGGCCGACGAAGTGAACCACCTGGTCGGTGTACCCTGACGGGCTGGGGATCTCGAGCAGTTTCAGCAGAGTCGCCGTCAGGTAATCCATCTCGATTGCAGGTTTCTTCACGTCACCGTTCTCCCAGCCGGGCCGAGTGCGCTTGTCGTCTGGGGGAACAGTAGGTCGATGAATCGCTCGGCGGTAGGTTGCGGCTCGTGATTGGCGAGGCCGGGGCGCTCATTGGCTTCGACGATCACGTATTCAGTGCCGTCCACACGGGGAACTAGAAAATCCAGGCCGGTGACGGGAATGTCGAGCACCCGTGCCGCTCGCTCGGCGGCGGCCGCGAGGTGCGGGTGCAATTCCGCCGTAACGTCGTGAATCGTGCCGCCCGTGTGCAGGTTGGCTGCCCTTCGGACTCGGAGGACCTCGCCTTCGGGGAGAACGGACTCCATGGCGTACCCGCCGGCGCGCACGCAGCGTTCGGTTTCAGCGTCCATCGGTACCCGGCTCTCGCCGCCCGTCGCGACCATGCGACGTCGGCTATGCTGCTCGATCAATTCCGAAACCGTGTGCCGGCCGTCGCCGATGACCTGAGCGGGCTTGCGAATGGCGGCGGCGACGACCTTAAAGCCGATGACCACAATTCGCAGGTCCGCCCCCTCGCAGAACTGCTCCAGAACCACGTCGTTGCACTCCCGCCGCGCACATTCGACGGCGACGTCTACTTCCTGGGGCGTCCGGAGGTCGACTGAAATCCCACGGCCTTGCTCGCCGCGTGCGGGTTTGACAACGACGCGGCCGAAGTGATGCAGGAACCCGTGGTTCTCTCCGGAACTCCCAGCCGGTTGCTGTTCCGGCACAGCCAAGCCCGCCCCCTTCAGGAGACGGAGGGTGACGCGCTTGTCATCGCAACGGCTCATGGCCACGGCGCTGGTCAGCTCACTCAGGCTTTCGCGACAGATGATGCGCCGGCCGCCGCAACTGAGGGCAAAATAATTCGCCTCCTCGTCCAGCACCTCGACGCCTATGCCGCGCCGCCTCGCTTCTTCAACGATGATGCGGGCGTAAGGATTCAGCGCCGATTCCGGCAACTTCGGCACGAACAGCGGCTCATTGATGGCGTTCTTGTGCTTCAGGCAAAAGACGGGCACACGCACGAACCCCAGCCGTTCGTAAAGGCTGATCGCCCGCTGATTATCGTGCATGACTGACAGATCAACGTATGCGCGGCCGGCCGCGGCATAGTGTTCGACCAAATGCTGGATCAGTGCCCGCCCGATACCCGGATAACAGGACTGCGAATCGACGGCGAGCGACCACAGACTTGCCCCGTTTTCGGGATCCTCGAACGCACGCGGGTGGTCCACACCGGCCACCGATCCGACGATCTCACCGGTGCACGGATCTTCCGCCACGACGAAGCGGACGACCGGATCGGGTCCAGCGGCTTCGATGAAGGCTGGATCAACGCGGACCATATGGCGGGTGGCATAGATGCGGTTGATCGCCGCCGCGTCTGCCGCGGTACGCGCCAACCGGATCGTCAGCGGCGACTGGTCCGACGACGCGCCGTAGCGCTCCAGCCACAGCCGGTAGGTGTGTGACGGATCGAGGAACAACTGATGCGGGGCCAGTGAGACCAGGACGTGCGGATCCCGCACGTAGAACGCGATGTCACGTTTGTTCGGCTGTTCATTGAGGATGGTCGACACCACATCAGCATCGCTGGCGTAGGTATGGGCGAAAATCAGTCGCCCCCAGCCCACATCGACGACAACGTCTTTTTTCGCCCCCGGCGTCTCCGCCGGCCGAAGCCAGTTGAGAACGGAGGGGCCGACGGGTCCGTTCGCCTGTTCGGTCGGCAGGCCTGTAACAGTTGCCAGGTACGTCATAGCTCCATCCGACTGTCACAACCCATGAATCTGCAGCCACAATTCGAGCGAGGCCATCTGCCAGAGCTTGGAACCCCGCAGCGGCGAAATGTGCCGTTCGGGGTCGCGCAACAACATCTGCGTGTAGGCCGGTCGGAACAGGCCGCGTTCACGTGCTTTCTTCGATTCCAAAACGTCGCGCACCAGTTCCAGGTAAGGGCCGCGTAAGTATTTGAGGGCCGGCACCGGGAAGTAACCCTTCGGACGATCAATGACGGCGGCCGGAATGACAGCGCGGGCGGCTTCTTTGAGGACGTATTTGCCGCCCTCTTTCACCTTCAATTCCGCCGGCACGCGCCCGGCGAGTTCCACCAGCTCGTGGTCGAGGAACGGCACCCGGGCTTCCAGGCCCCAAGCCATGGTCATGTTGTCTACCCGTTTCACCGGGTCGTCCACCAGCATGATCGTGGTGTCGATTCGCAACGCCTTCTCGATCGCCTGCCCCGCGCCGGGCTTGGCGAAATGCTCCGCCAGGAACGCGCGGGCGTGATCCATGGACACGAAGCGATTGTCCACGGCTTGAGCGTACTCGGCGAAGTCGCGGTCGAAGAAAACGCGGGCGTAGTCGTTCACCGCGTCGGTGCTGCTCATCAGCGGCGGGTACCAGTGATAGCCGGCGAACACTTCGTCGGCGCCCTGGCCGCTCTGCACCACTTTGACGTGCTTGGCCACTTCCTGGCTCAGCAGATAAAAGCCCATGGCATCATGGCTCATCATCGGCTCGCTCATTGCACCGATGACGTCGCGAATGGCCGGCAGCGCACGGGCGGAGTCGATGAAAATGCGGTGGTGCTTCGTGCCAAAATGCTTGGCGATGATGTCGGAGTATTCGAACTCATCGCCGCGTTCCTCGCCGACGGATTCGAAGCCGATCGAAAACGTGTTCAGGTGTTGCTGGCCCTGCTCGGCCAACAGGCCGACGATCAGGCTGGAATCGAGCCCGCCGCTGAGCAGCACGCCGACCGGCACGTCCGACACCATTCGCCGTCGCACGGCCGTGCGAAGGCCGTCAAGCACGAGTGACTGCCATTCCTGATCGGAGCGAGCGCCTTCCTGGCCGCTGGGCTCGAAGCTCGGATCCCAATAGGTGTGCTGTCGACGGGTGCCGTCGGCCTCGACGGTCATCACCGTTGCCGGCGGCAGCTTGCGTACGCCCTTGATGATCGTGAACGGCGCCGGGACCACGGCATGGAACGTCATGTAGCAATTCAGCGCGACCGGATCGATCGATGTGTCCACGCCGCCCGCGGCCACCAATGCCGGCAGCGTCGAGGCGAAGCGCAGCGTGCCGTCGCTTCCTTCGCTGTAGTAAAGCGGCTTAATCCCCAGCCGATCGCGCGCGAAGACGATCCGGCCCGTATCCCGCTCCCAGAGAACAATCGCGAACATGCCGATCAGCCGCTCGACGAACCGTTCGCCCCAGGCGTGATAGGCCTTGAGGATGACTTCCGTGTCGCCGGTGGAAAAGAATCGATAGCCCTTGTCCTGCAGCTCGCGCCGGAGTTCGGGATAGTTATAAATGCACCCGTTGAAGACCGCTGCCAGCCCCAGTTCAGGGTCGGTCATGGGCTGTGCGGCCTTGTCGGTCAGGTCAATGACCTTCAGCCGTCGGTGGCCGAACGCGACATTGCCTTGCGCGAAGTAGCCGGAGCCGTCCGGGCCACGCCGGTCCAGCCGCTCACTCATAGCCGAAACGGCGGCCACTGATGCCGATCCTGCCCGCCTGATTTCTCCGCAAATGCCGCACATTCCGAACCGCCTACTTTTGCACGTTCAATTCGTCGCTCGTAGTCAGTGCCCGGACTTATCACCTTCGTCCACAAGATGTCCGACACGCGGCTACGGCCGAATAGACTCAAGAAGTCATCGCCTCATACTTTAGGCTCACCCTGAAACGGCCGGCATCCTAGGAAACTCCGTAGTGTGACTCAGGTTCGCCGATCAAACTGGCCGGGCTTTCCCGGACCGGCGTGGCGTGAATAGTTAAAAGATGCTTAGTGAAAACTGTGTCAGAATCGTGCCGGGGACAGGCGTAAGTTCGCGACGGCGATGAACAATCCAGCCAGCGCGGCAGCACGGTCTGATGGCATCCTGAAACCCGCACTAAGTTGTGAATGTGGAAAATCTTATGCTCGGCGGCCTCGTCGATGAGCTTCTTAGGCCAACGACAACACTCGACGCTTTCCGTCATCTTTCCCCGATGCGTACAACGGGAAATCAGACCAGTGCCCTAGCCCGCGCCATCACGTCTTCCACGCCGATCCATCGCAGGCACGACTGGTGCACGCACTCGCGCGAGTAGCACGGCCGGCAGACCAGGTCGAGTTGCAGCACCGTGTCCGGCCGACCGTACGGGCCGGTGCGGACGGCGTTCGTCGGACCGAACAGCGTGACCAGCGGCCGGTTCAGGGCGCTGGCGATGTGCATCGGCCCGGAGTCGTTCGCCACCACCAGGCGCGCGCCTTCCAGCAATGCGACAAGCTGTTTCAGGTCGGTTTTTCCGGCCAGACTCGTCGCCCCCGGCATCGGCAGGCCGACGACATCGGGTCCGCCCGCAATGAAGACGCGCAGGCCCAATTCGCGCTCGATCGGTTCGATCAGCGCCGCGAATGATTCCGCCGGCCAACGCTTCGTCGGCCAATTCGTTCCGGGCAACAACACGGCGTATCGCTCGCAGTGC
>DASVSC010000228.1:0-5146 GCA_036388295.1 Tepidisphaeraceae bacterium
CAAGCCGCCTCGTGTCCCGTCCCGCGCCGTCGCAGGGCCATCGCGGTTCGCCCGCCGCTCACGCCCGCCGGCGGCGCAGCAGGCCGATCCCGGCGACCGCCAGCAGCGACAAGGCCGCCGGCTCGGGCACGACGCTGGTGAACACGCCACTGGTGCCGTCGGTGAAGCTCAGCGAATAGACGAGCAGGCCGTTGTCGTTGAAGGTCATCGGGCGGCCGTCTTGACCGCCCGAGACGGTGAGGAAGCTGATTCCGCTATCGGCCACCATGCGAAGGCTAACGCCAAGGCCAGAGTCGACGTCAATCAGGTCGCCTTCACGGACGATCTGCATCACCGCGCCGGGCAGCCCGGCGAACAGGGCGGAGTCGTTCGCCGCGTTGACTCCGAGGCCGGTCAGACCGGCAGTGAACGCCACCTGCCCGGCCCCGTTCAGCACGGGAGAAAAGAAGTCGCCGTAGTTCCCACCGCCCGGAGCGGGGGTGCCATTGCGGGCCACGGCCGCGACCGCGCCGGGCGTGCCAACGAAGATGCCTTGGGTGGACGTGCCGCCGGTCAGACCGGCGGTGAACGCCACCTGCCCGGCCCCGTTCAGCACGGGATCATTGAGGAAGCCGTAGTTCCCGCCGCCCGGGGCGGGGGTGCCACTGCGGGCCACGGCCGCGACCGCGCCGGGCGTGCCGGCGAAGATGCCTCGGTTGGACGAGTCGCCGGTCAAGGCGAGGAATGCCACCTGCCCGGCCCCGTTGATCACGGGAAAACTGAAGTCACTGTAGTTCCCGCCGCCCGGGGCCGGGTTGCCGGTGCGGGCCACGGCCCCGAGCGCGCCGGGCGTGCCGGCGAAGAGGCCTTGGGAGGACGTGCCGCCGGTCAGGAATGCTTTGAACGCCACCTGCCCGGCCCCGTTGAGCACGGGGCCAAAGAAGCCGTCGTAGGTCCCGCCGCCCGGGGCGGGGGTGTCGCGGCGGGCCAAGGCCGCGATCGCGCCGGGCGTGCCTGCGAAGAGGCCGGCGTTGGCCGTGCTGCCGGTCAGGCTGGCGAAGAACGCCACCTGTCCGGTCCCATTCACCACAGGGATGGCGAAGCTGCTGTAGGTCCCGCCGCCTGGGGCAAGGGCGCCACTGCGGGCCACGGCCGCGACTGCGTCGGGCGTGCCGGCGAAGATGCCTCGGTCGGACGTGTCGCCGGTCAGGGTGGCGGCAAACGCCACCTGCCCGGCCCCGTTCAACACGGGCGGGGTAGTGAGGAAGTTGTAGCTACCGCCGCCCGGAGCGGGGGTGCCACTGCGGGCCACAGCCGCGACCGCGCCGGGCGTGCCGGCGAAGATGCCTTGGGTGGACGTGCCGCCTGTCAATGCGGCGAAGAACGCCACCTGCCCGGCCCCGTTCAGCACAGGAGTGCCGAAGCCGTCGTAGTTCCCGCCCTCCGGGGCGGGGGTGCCGCTGAGGGCCACGGGCGTGGGCTGAGCCAAGGTTACGGTGGCAGACAGAAACATCGCGGCCGTCGCGGCCGTGTGGAACGCAGTGGACGTCATCAAACTCCCTTTCCAAAGACTTGCCGGCGGCAACCGGTGTTGGGTCGGCGGACCGACCGCTAGCGTTCGAGCATACCTCAAAGTGGCCCCGCGGGCGGCAAAAGACGTGGACAACGCCCGCCCGATCGCCTTTATGACAGGCGGCCACTTACGAAATCAATTCGATCGTCTTCGATCCCGACCGGCGTGATCCACTTCCTGGCCGACCGGGACGGCACGGACTGGTGAACGACGCTCTGCGGGTGGCACGGTCTTGTACCCAAGGCCGTGTCTTCACCCATGACCACACGGCCTTGCGTACACGACCGTGCCACTCGACACATGGGCCCGACCGAGCCGCCCACGTACAGAGACGCGTAGGGTCCGCACCGCGGACCGCTTCCGGCCGACGCGTCGGTCGGCACCCGAAGGGTCCGCGGTGCGGACCCTACCACCTAGTGCCACCCGGCGGCTGACCCGACAGCGCCGCTGCCTCATTCGGCCGCACGGCGCGGTGGGTTGCGTCGATCACGGGCCGGCGAAGCGTACGCCGTTGCGACGAAGTGTCGCAGGTTGACGATTTTATCTCTCAAACCCGGACCGTTCGCCCGGCCCGCGCACCGCCCGCCGTTCGCGGCACACGCCTTGCAAGGCCCGGCCGGGCCGAACCCGCCGACGCCGTTGTCAGGCGTGCGGGGCGGCCGTTGTGCCCAGACATCAAAAGGAGTCTGCATGTCGAACGTGTTTGCCCGGACCATGCCCAGTCGTGTCCGGATCGTGGCGGCGGTAACGGCGGCGCTCGTGCTCGGCGGACTGACGGCCCGGCCGACGGAGGCGGCGTTCGATATCATCGACCTGAGCATCACCGACGCCCTGGCCGGCATGACCGGCGGGCAGTACACGTCGGCGGAACTGACCCAGGCGTACCTCGACCGCATCAAGGCCTTCGACCCGACCTACAACGCCTTCGTCTCCATGAACCCCGACGCCCTGGCCCAGGCGCAGGCGATCGACGCCCGCCGCGCCGCCGGCCTAAGCGTCGGGCCGCTCGCCGGCGTGCCGATCGTCATCAAAGACAACATGGACTACGCCGGCCTGGTCACCACCAACGGCTTCAAAGGCTTCAGCAGCAAGACCGGCGGCATCGACCTCAAGCCCGCCCAGGACGCGACCATGGTCGCCCGCCTTAAGGCCGCCGGCGCGATTATCATTGGCAAAACCAACCTGCCCGATTTCGCCGGCGACGGCACGCGCACTATCAGCACTGTCGACGGCCGGACCGTAAACCCCCTCGTGCCGAACAAAGTCCCCGGCGGCAGCAGCGGCGGCTCGGCCGTGGCCGTCAACGGCAGCTTCGCCATCGGTGGCATGGGCACCGAGACCGGCACCAGCATCCACAACCCGGCCACCTTCAACAACATCGTCGGCGTCCGCCCCACGCAGGGACTGGTCCCCATCGACGGCATCTACCCGCTGTCGGGCACCTTCCGCGACGTCACCGGCCCGCTGACCACCAGCGTCCGCGACGCCGCCCTGATGCTCAACGTCGTCGCCGGCCGTAGCCCGCGCGACCGCCTGACGAACAGCGCCCCGGCCGCCGTCCCCGACTACACCGCCAACCTCACCACCGCCGCCCTGGCGGGCATGCGCATCGGCTCGTGGGACGAATCGTTCAGCAACCTCGGCAACGTCAAGCCGTTCGTCGCCCAGAGCAGCGCGCTGTACAACAACGCCCTGAACGTCATCGGCGGCCTGGGCGCGACCGTCGACACCAGCAAATACCTAGCCACCCGCGGCTGGACCGCCGCCCTGACGGCCCTGGGTAGCGAGCCGGCCAGCAGCGCGTTCGACGTCAACAGCTACCTCAGCGGCACCAGCGCCGACACGCCGTTCAAGAGCGTCGCCGAGTACAACGCCCTGATCGACGCCATGTACCCCGACGCCGACCCGCTCACCCGCGGCGGGACGGCACAGGCATACGTCGACCGCCGCGACGACCTGCGCGACTTGTTCGAAGACATCCTCGACGCCGCCGACCTCGACGGCCTGGTCTTCCCCGTCCACACCCGGCCGCTGGTCAATGCGCTGGACGCCGACCGCGAAATCGGCACCGTCAGCGGCACGGTGAACATCCTGGGCATCCCCGGCGTGATCGTGAACGCCGGCCACTTCATGGGCGACGCCGACGGCGACGGCGACGACGACACCACCGACCCGTTCAGCCTCATCTTCCTCGGCCGCCGCTTCGACGAGGCCGACATCCTCAGCTACGCCTACGCCTTCGAGCAGGCGTTCGACAGCCGCATTGTCCCCACGCTGATCCCCGAGCCGACCACATTCATGGCGCTCTTCGGCGGCAGCGTGCTGCTGCTGGCCCGACGCCGCCAGCCCGCCGCCTGACCGCACGGGCCGCGGCGCTCTCTTTGGGTCTTCACCCGTCTAGCCGGCGAGCTTGCTCGCCGGCTAGACGCTTTGACGCACTTGGCATCCCGCCGCGCCCGGCCGTATAAACCGCCCCAGGAGAACTCATGGAAACCACGCTCATCATCCTCAAGCCCGACGCCGTCCAACGGGCCCTCGTCGGCCGCATCGTCACCCGTTTCGAAGAAAAAGGCCTGCAACTCGTCGGCCTGAAGCTGACGACCATCAGCCAGCAAACCGCCGAAACGCACTACGCCCCGCACAAAGAACGGCCGTTCTACCCCGGCCTGGTGCGGTTCATGACCAGCGGCCCGGTCGTGGTGCTGGCCCTGCGCGGCGTCGGCGCGATCGCCATCGCCCGCAACCTGATGGGCGCTACCTTCGGCAGCAAAGCCGCCCCCGGCACCGTCCGCGGCGACTTCGGCGTCAGCAACGCCTACAACCTGATCCACGGCAGCGACTCCCCCGAGGCCGCCGAGAAAGAACTCGGCTTGTTCTTCAAACCCGAAGAACTGCTCACCTGGACCCCGGCCGGCCAGGTTTGGACGTACGACATGACCGGAGCCAAGCCGGAATAACGAGTAGCCGCTAATCAACGCAGATGAACGCAGATAAGAGGGAATATTTTCTCTTTCATCTGCGTTCATCTGCGTTTGTCTGCGGCTAAATTATCCTTCGATTATGCCAGACGCCAAAGAACGCATCGCCACGCTCCGCGCCGAAGTCGAACGGCATGAGCGCCTGTACCGCCTGGAAAACAAGCCCGAAATCAGCGACGAGGAATACGACAAGCTCGTCAAACGACTGGCCGATCTGGAAGCCGCGCAGGGCGTTGTCGACCCGACCTCGCCCACGCAAAAACTCGGCAGCGACTTAACCGAAGGCTTCCGCAAGATCGAACACGCGCAGCCGATGTATTCGATCGACAACACGTACAACGAAACCGACCTGCGCGGCTGGGACGAAGGCCTGAAACGCCGCCTCGACGGCCAGACGCCCACCTACGTGTGCGAGCCGAAAGTCGACGGCGTCGCGATCAGCCTGCGCTACGAGAACGGCGAACTGAAACACGCCGTCACCCGCGGCGACGGCCGACGCGGCGACGACGTGACGGCGAACGTCCGCACGATCGGAAGTGTGCCGAAAATGCTCGGCGAGTCGGCGAGTCGGCGAGTCGTGAAAAAAGACGCAGACAGCGGTCTTCACGACTCGCCG
>DASVSC010000229.1:0-6438 GCA_036388295.1 Tepidisphaeraceae bacterium
AAGCTGAAGAATCTCAGCCTGATCGTACCGATCTGGACGATGGGCAAGATCGAAAAGCACCAGCTCGAAAACGTGACAGGGGCCGTCAAAGACGGCGTCGGTCTGGCCGGCTGTCACGGCGGCATGTGCGACGCCTTCCGCGAGGCCAACGACTGGCAGTGGATGACCGGCGGGCAGTGGGTTTCACACCCCGGCAACGACGGCGTGAAGTACAGCGTCAACATCGTCCACGGCAGCAGCCCGATCGTGGCCGGCATCGGGCACTTCGAAGTCAGCACCGAGCAGTACCTGATGCACGTCGACCCCAGCAACAAAGTGCTGGCTACGACCACGTTCCCCGTCGCACCCGGCCCGCACGAAGCCAACGGCCGCTTCGAAATGCCGGTCATCTGGACCCGCATGCACGGAAAAGGCAAAGTCTTCTACAACAGCCTCGGCCACCACGCCGACGTCGTGGCGAGCGAGCCGTGCCTGACGCTGATGCGCCGCGGATTCAATTGGGCGGCACGGAGCTAGCCGCAGATTCTAAGTAACGATGAAGTGTTCCCTCTCCCGGTATGGCCGGGAGAGGGTAGGGTGAGGGCTTCGACTGGGCCGCTGCGAACGTCAACCGGCTTTCGCTCCGACAAAGTCTTCCGTCGTCAGCCCTCGCCCTAACTCTCTCCCGGCCATACCGGGAGAGGGAACCAGAAGCCGCTATGAAACTTTCCCTCGCCGGCTGGTCGTTGCAGAAGCTGTTCTGGGCCAAGGAGAACGCGTTGAAGCTGGTGGACTTCCCTGCCTTCACGCGTGACACCTTCGGCCTGCACGCAATCGAATTGAACAACCATTTTTTCGAAAGCACGCGTCCGCCGTACCTCGATCAACTGCGCCTGGCCGCTGAATCCGCCGGCGTGGAGATGCTGAACATCGCAGTCGATGAGCACGGCGAATTGTCGTCCTTCGACAGCGGCGCCCGGGCCATCGCACTGGCGAACTATTCGCGTTGGATTCATATCGCGGCCTACCTGGGCGTGAAGGCCGTTCGCGCCAACAGCGGCGGCGTGAACGCGCCGCACCACAAGGCGGCCGTCGAGTGCTGCGTCGACAGCTTCCGCCGGTTGTGTGACATCGGCCGGCCGTACGGCGTGCAGGTGCTGATCGAAAATCACACCGGCCTGAGCTTCGATCCCGCCTTCGTCGTCGAGCTCGTCCGCCGCGTCCGACTCACGCACGGCGACGACGCCATTGCCGTGCTGGCCGACTTCGGCAACTGGCCGGATAGCGTGGACCGGTACGCCGCGCTGGCCGAGGTGCTGCCGTACGCGTCGGCCGTGCACGCGAAGGTGAATGACATCGACGACCGCCTGCGGCACCACCGCTTCGACCACGCGCGCTGCGTCGACCTCTGCCGCGAGGCCGGCTACGACGGCTATCTCGGCATCGAATACGAAGGCGACACCGCCGAACCGATCGAAGGCGTTCGCCGTGGCATCCGACGGCTGCGGCAAATCCTCTGCTAGAGTGGTTCCACTTCATCGTCTCACGACCGCTGGGGAATCGTTCCTCCGGCATGGCCGCTTAAGCGGCCATGGCCTTGGCACCACATTGACAGGCCGCGTGCAGAGGAGGTGGAAACCGTTCTAGCGGGGCCCGCCCGCGTTTGGCAATCCGCGGCAGGGCGGGTAAATACTGCCGCTGAATGGTCATCACGATTGACGGGCCGGCGGGGTCGGGTAAATCGACCGTTGCCGAGGAAGTGGCGCGTCGGCTCGGGCTGTCGTTCCTCAACACCGGGCACATGTACCGCGCCCTCGGGCTGGCGGCGCGCAGGCGCGAAATCGACCTGAAGAACCCGATCGAAATTGCGTACGTCGTGAAACACGCACGCATCGAGTTCGATTGGAGCAAATACCCGCCGCCGGTGATCCTGAACGGCGAAAAAGTGACCCACCTGCTCGGCGGCCGCGACGTCAGCGAAGCGGCCAGCTACGTGGCCCTCGTGCCGGCCGTCCGCGACCTGATGGTCAAGCAGCAACGCGAGATCGGCCAGCAGCTGCGCGACCTCGTCACCGAAGGGCGTGACCAGGGCACGGTTGTGTTCCCCACGGCCGAGTTCAAGTTCTACATCGACGCCTCGCCGGAAGAGCGGGCCCGGCGGCGATTCGTGCAGCTGCGCAATCGCGCGGAGGCGATCGAATACAAGGAAATCCTCGACCAGATCCTCGTCCGCGATAAACGCGACCGCGAGCGGCTGGTCGGCCCGCTGGAAAAGCCGAAAGACGCCATCGAGATCGACTCCACACACTTGTCGTTCGAAGACGTGGTGCGGCACATCATTGGCCTAGTCGAATCGAGGCAAGCGTCGTGACCGTTCAAGCCTCTGCCGTCCCGATGCGGACGACGCCTTTGTACAAGTTCTGGAAGCACTTCGTCGCGTTCATCATGCGCGTGATGTTCGACCAGAAAAGCTACGGCATCGAGCACGTGCCGCGCAAGGGCGGCGTGCTAGTGGTGAGCAATCACGTCAGCTACCTCGACCCGTGCATCATCGCCGCCATTTCGCCGCGGCAGTTCGCGTTCCTGGCCGATTCGGGGCTGTGGACGTTCAAGCCGTTCGGCTGGATGATTTCGCGCCTGAATGCGTTCCCGGTTACGCAGGGCAAGGGCGACATCGGCGCAATGAAGAAAACGATTGCGCTCCTGAATGACGGCTGGGCACTGACAGTCTTTCCCGAAGGCATGCGTAGTCCGACGGGCGAAATGATGCCCGTGCAGGCGGGGGCGGCGCTGATCATCCGCCGCACGAACGTGCCAGTGGTGCCGGCCTATATCTACGGTGCTTATGAGGCTTGGCCGCGTCACCGGCTGTTCCCCCGGCGCGGGCACGTGAAAGTGATCTACCGCCCTGCCATGGACATGTCGGCCTTAGGCGCCAAGGAAATTACCGCCGAGCTGACGCGGGTATTCGCCGAGATGGAAGCCGAGGCCAAAGCACGGTTCGGACGGCCGGTGCGGGCATGAACGTGCGCGAGCTTACCGACCGTTTGCTGCGCTTCCGCGCCGAGCGGGATTGGGAGCAGTTTCACAATCCCAAAGACCAGATGTTGTCGCTCTGCCTGGAAGCGGCCGAGGTGCTGGAACTGGCCCAGTGGCGCAACGGCGACGCACTCGACGCGCACCTGTCGGCCAGCAAAGAAGCCCTGTCCGACGAGCTGGCGGACGTGCTGAACTGGGTGCTGCTGATCGCCAGCGATCAGGGCATTGATCTGGAAGCCGCTCTGCTGAACAAGATCGCGAAGAACGAACTGAAGTATCCCGTCGCAGAAGCTCGCGGCCGGGCGGACAAGTACACCGCCTACCAAAAGCAAAAGCCGGCCGAGCAGCGCCCGGCCGGCTGAAACGGAGGCGGAGGGATTCGAACCCCCGGAACCCTTGCGGGTTCAGCGGTTTTCAAGACCGCCGCATTAGACCACTCTGCCACACCTCCGGGCCGGCGAACGCGGAATCATGCCAAGGTCAGGCATTGGGGGCAAGGCGCGGGCCGAACCGACGCCGCGGCGTTGCCCCGTCAAAGCCGCTCACGCGATCGCAATGCAGAGAAACGATCGCAGAACGGTTGTTTTCGAGCGGACCGCTGATATGCTGTTCAGTCCAATCGGCGGCCGCGAGGCCACTGTTTTGGGGAATGGTGTAACGGTAGCACAGCAGATTCTGATTCTGCTTGTCTAGGTTCGAATCCTAGTTCCCCAGTTTCCCGCCCGAACAAGCTGGTAGTCGGAGAAGGTCTTTCAAACACGAATTACTTGCACCCGAATAGGTAATCTGCATACTCGCTTCTTCTATGAACACATCGCTGAACACCGCGCGTCAAGCCATTGCTGCCGAAATCAAACGGCTTTCTGCCGAACAAGGACGGTTGGAGAGGATTCTTGTGCAGCTGGACGGTTCGTCCGACAGCGCGCCCACGCCCGCGCCCGAGAAAAGCACTACCGGCCGCCGAAAGTACACGCGTCGGCAGAAGCCTTCTGAGCAGGACGTGGCTACCGCCATTAAGCTGATTGAAAAGGCCGGCAAGGGTGGCATTAAGGCGATCAAACTCGCCCACGAGATCAAACGCGCCGGCGGCATGAAGCCCGCCAAGGCCGACCTGCTGGCTTCGGAGAAGGTGAAGATGACCGGCACCGGCGGCGGATCCACCTACGTTTTCGTGGGCTAATTTGCTCATTCCATTCAGACCATCAAGCAAACAAAAACGCTCACTTCGATAATCGAAGTGAGCGTTTCTATTGCTTAGAGAGTTAAACGCGTTCAGGCCGTCGTTAATGCGGGCGCGGCGGACTTGATCGCGCGTTCGTCCACTTCGACGCCGGGGTTGGCCCGTAATTGCAGCAGCAACTGCCGGCCGACCGTGACGCGGAAGAACATCTGGTCGTTCTCCGCCCGCTCTTCGTGCACCAGCGTGTGCGAGCGGATGAAGTTGACCAGCTTGCCGTCGGTGACGGGGCAGGTCAGCCGTACTTCCACCTGCGTGCCACGAACGACTTTCAGCACCGCTTCGTGCAGTCGGCCGAGGCCGGCGCCGGTTTTGGCGCTGACGGCGATCGCGTGCGGGTGGATCGCCTTCCAGTAGCTGGCCTGCTGTTCGCCGGCTTCGGTGTCGGTTTTGTTCAGCAGCAGGATTTCGGGCTTGTCGGCCGCACCGACTTCGGTCAGGACCTTGTGGACGGCGTCGAACTGCACTTGCGCGTGCGGATGGCCGACGTCGAGCACGTGCAGCAGCAGGTCGGCGTGGACGGCCTCTTCCAGCGTCGCCTTGAAGCTGGCGACCAGGTTGTGCGGCAAGTCACGGACGAAGCCGACGGTGTCGCTGAGCATGACATTCGTGCCGCGATCCAAGTTCCACGACCGTGTTTTGGTGTCGAGCGTGGCGAACAGCTTGTTGTCCGCGTACGTGCCCGCCGCCGTGAGCGTGTTGAACAGGGTACTTTTGCCGGCATTGGTGTAGCCGACAATGCCGATGGTGAAGTGCTGCGCGTTGCGCGCTTCGACCAGACGGCTTTTGCGTTCCTGAATCTGCTCGATGCCCGCCTTCAGCACGCTGACGCGTTTGCGGACCAGGCGGCGGTCGGTTTCCAGCTGCGTTTCACCAGGGCCGCGCGTGCCGAGGCCGGCCACGCCGCCGCTTTGGATGCGCTCCAAGTGGTTCCACATCCGGGCCAGGCGCGGGTAGGTGTATTCCATCTGCGCCAGTTCGACCTGCAGCTTCGCCTCGGCCGTCTGGGCGCGGGTGGCGAAAATGTCGAGGATCAGTTCGGAGCGGTCCAGCACTTTAATGCCGCCGTCGTAGGGCGAATCGGCCTCTTTGTTGATAATGCGTTCGAGCGCACCGATCTGGGCGGGCGAAAGATCATTGTCGAAAATGACCACATCGGCCTCATGCCGGATGGCCAGTTGGGCGATGTCCTTGACCTTGCCCGAGCCAATGTACGTGCCCGCGTCGGGCCGTTGGCGGCGCTGCAGCAGGCGGTCGACGACGCGCGCGCCGGCGGTCTGCGCCAGGCTCGCCAGCTCGCCGAGCGGGTCGCGCGGGTCGGCGTTGGAGTCGGGCAGAATGACGCCGACAAGGACGGCGCGTTCCTGATGGACGGACAATTGCGTGCGTTTCAGATCGGACAAGACTTACGTTTCCTTTCGTCGCCCGCGGTTGCGGGTCGGACACATTAATATACGTTGGAACCACGGGAGCCGTGAGTAAAAATGATTGGAACGTTGCAATACCTTGACGAGCAGATCGAAGCGATCCGCACCCATCTGCCGGCCGCCCTGCACGCGTTCGACGCGACGGCTATTCATCAAAGCCGCGTCGCCACCCGGCGGCTGAAAGCGGGCTTTGACATTTTAGAGCCGTTGTTAGCGGATCTGGACGCCGGTCCGCTCGGGAAAGCCGGTAAGAACCTGCGCCGTCGGCTGGGGCCGCTCAGGGATCTGGACGTGATGATCGGCCACTTGTCCGAGCCCGGCCTGCCGCCGCGGCTGGCGGCGGCGGTGGAATGGATTCGCCAGCAGTTCGAAACCCAACGCACCGACGCCCGGGCGGCCAATGATCTTGGCCCGAAAAAGGCGGCCAAGTTGTCGGACCGCTTCGGCGACTGGTTCCGCATCCGCCGCGGGCTGGACGCCCACGCGGATGCCGTGACGCCGTTGCTGACCGACGCGCTGCACAATCGTTTCGCCGCGTTCGCGGAACTGGCCGACATCGTCTCCGGGTTGGCTCAGCCGCCCGTTGACGCGCCGCCGGTTGACGTGCACGAGCTGCGCATCGACGGCAAAGACGTGCGTTACGCGTTCGAGCTCGCCGCCGCCCACGGGCTGCCGGTGCCGAAGAAGGTGGCCAAAGTCTTCAAATCGATGCAGGACGCCCTGGGCGACTGGCACGACGAAGTGGTGCTGGCGGAG
>DASVSC010000230.1:0-2211 GCA_036388295.1 Tepidisphaeraceae bacterium
GCACCGGCGGCGAAAGCAAATACGTCGAACCAGCGGTCCAAGTGCCCGGATCCCTGTTCGAAGCGCTCGGCTACCCCGGTTCGGGCGACCCGACCGTAGGTATCGAACCAATGCTCCTCCAGGTTTGGCGCGGCGTCACGCAGCCACTGGTTTAGGATATCTTCTGGGAAACCTGTTTGTCTGAAAAACGCTGGATTGGCCTCGACCACGCGATAGTCGACCTGGTCACCGGCAGCATGCAGATTGACTTCGACGACGCAGAAGCCTGACTCGATCGAGTCAAACAGGGTTCGGTATCTGGTCTCACTATGACGCAGTGCCAGTTCGACTTCGCGGCGATCGTGAATGTCGACCGAGGCACCGAACCAACGAACGATTGTTCCAGTTTGATCTCGATAAGGCTCGGCCCGGACCAAGAACCAGCGATACTCCCCACTCGCTGACCTAATCCGGTGCTCGACGGTAAACGTGGTCCCGTTGCGTCTAGCGACCTCGAAAGCCGCCATCGTCGCCACACTGTCATCGGGATGCACGTGGTTCGCGGATACCTCGTCCGCGGTGGTTGGCTCATACGGGGTGCCAGTGTAGCTGGTCCATTGCTTGTTGAAGAACTCGACCCGTCCTTCATCGTCCGTGATCCAAACGATCTGAGGAACTGCATCTGCCATAAGCCGGAACCGGGATTCGCTTTCCCGAAGTGCTGCTTCAGCTCGGTGGGCTTCGGTGACGTCGTACCCTTCGACGAAGATGCCAGTTACGCGACCGGCGTCATTTGTGACCGGCTCATAGATGAAGTTGAGGAAGCGCTCGTCCTCGCCTCCGTCCTCGCGCTGCAAGCGAATTACGGTGCGGTCCGCACCGTAGCGTTGGCCGGACGAATAGACTTGATCCAACAACTTGAAGAATTGTTGATCCTGAAGCTCTGGAAAAGCGTCGCGAACCGACTTTCCTACATACTGTCGATCTCCAAAAAGTCGGCGGTAGGCGGCATTGGCAAATTCGAAGACGTGATCGGGGCCATTGAGGATGGTGATGAAGCCTGGCGCCTGCTCGAATAGCTGACGCTGCCGAACCGCGTCAGCTTCGCGCCGCTGCTCACCGAGCACGTGCTCGGTGGTTTCCACGCAAGGGCAGAAGAACCCGGCGACTTCCCCAGCCTCGTCTTTGACGGGCGTGTAAGAAAAGGAGAAGTGGGTCTCTTCAGGGTAGCCGCGCCGCTCCATGATGAGCTTGATGTCATCCATTTGCACGGCTCGGCCAGAATAGGCCTCAACAACAATGGGCTCGAGATCGGACCGTACCTCTGCCCACACCTGGAGAAAATCTCGGGCAAGGGCCTCCGGATGTTTCGCCGCGAGGATCTCGGCGTAAGCATCGTTGTAGAGGAGTGTCCGCTCCGGGCCCCACGCAATGAACATCGGCTGATTGGATCCGAGCATCACGTCCGTCAGTGTTCTTAATGGCTGGGGCCAAGTCCTTGCCAGACCGATTGGCGTCGAAGCCCAATCGTGGCTGCTGATCAGCGTGCGCATCTCGCTCGCGCTGCTCGAAGCGTCTTGTGGGCGGGGTTCGGGTTTGCCTGCGCCTAAGTCCATCGAGAATTGTCTCTTCCGAGTGGCCGGACCCCCGTCCCGCTCCACGAATAGCCTTGAAAGCCCTTGGCCGGGCTTATTTGCGACTACAATAGTGATCGGACTCTAATTCGTTCGGGTGACACCTGGCCCACGACTGATTTGCGCGCATATCTGTTGTTGGCAGCCGGCTTTCACTCCCAAACCACCATCATCGCCTCTTCGAGGGAAAAACTGTCATGAGCATGACATTTTTTCAGGTCATTCCAGCGGTTTGCCTTTTGAAAGTGACGCATGTTCAAACTCAGCCGCCGGCAGTTCGCGGCATCGGCCATAGCCGGGATTGCCTTTGGAGGTTTTGCAGAAAGAGGTCTGGCTGGGACCCGCATAACATATCGCAACGAAGTCCGCGGTTTCGGCCCACTAGTCGCCGATCATCGGGGGCTATTCGATCTTCCAAAAGGGTTCTCGTACCGCGTGATCTCGCGCGCCGGGGAGCCCATGGACGACGGCTTCATTACGCCTGGAAACTTTGATGGGATGGGATGCTTTCCGCTTGGTTCCAATCGCGTCGCGCTTGTCCGCAATCACGAGTTGAAGCTTGAAAGCCGCGATCGTGGCCCAACCGGCGGGCTTGCAA
>DASVSC010000231.1:0-2020 GCA_036388295.1 Tepidisphaeraceae bacterium
ACCGTCTCGTCGATGAACTGGTCGGCGTCCTTCACGGCACGCCGTAGGGGCGACGCGTGCGTCGCCCGTGAAAGTCGGTCCGGCAGACGGACGAGGCATGCCTCGTTCTTATCAGGAGAAAAATGTCAGTCCTCGCCGCCCAGCTCGAAGCCATCAACGCCGCCATGCCCATCGGCGTGGCCGGGCAGGTGGCGGCCATCAGTGGGCTGACGATCGAAGCGACCGACCTGCCGTTGCCCGTCGGTTCCCTCTGCCGCATTTTCGCCGGCGGTTCGGTGTCGCACGTCGTCTCGGCCGAGGTCATCGGCTTTCAGGGCGACCGCACCTTGCTGATGTCACTGAGCAACGTCAGCGGCGTCAGCCGCGGCGACCGGATCGAACTCGTCACCGCCAGCCCGCGCGTCTGGTGCAGCGACGCGATGCTCGGCCGCGTGATCAACGGCCTCGGTGAACCGACGGACGGCCTCGGCCCGGTCCCGCGCGGCGAAAGCCGGCGCATCGACGCCAAGGCCGTCACCCCGATGGACCGCGTGAACATTCGCGAGCCGATCACCACCAGCGTGCGCGCCATCGACGCGCTCCACACCTGCGGCCGCGGCCAGCGTATGGGCATCTTCAGCGGGCCCGGCGTGGGCAAGTCGACCCTGATGAGCCAGATCGCCAAGCACACCGACGCCGACATCAGCGTGATCGCCCTGATCGGCGAACGTGGCCGCGAGGTGCAGGAGTTCATCGAAAACTCGATGGGCCCCGGCGGCATGGCCCGGGCCGTCGTCATCGTCTGCACCAGCGACGAGACGCCGCTGCTGAAAGTCCGCACGGCCAAGGTCGCCTGTGCCGTTAGCGAATACTTCCGCGACCAAGGCAAGAACGTGCTGCTGCTGATGGACTCGCTCACGCGCCTGGCCCAGGCGCAGCGCCAGATCGGCTTGGCCGCCCGCGAGCCGCCGGCCACGAAGGGCTTCCCGCCGAGCGTGTTCGCGCTGATTCCTGAAATTATGGAGCGGGCGGGCAAAACGCGCGTCGGCTCCATCACCGGCTTCTACACCGTGCTCGTCGAGGGCGACGACTTCAACGAACCGATTCCCGACGCCGTGAAGGGCATCAGCGACGGGCACTTGTGGCTCAACCGTAAGCTGGCGGCCAAGGGCCATTTCCCGGCCATTGACGTCACGCAGAGCATTTCCCGTGTGCGCGGCGACGTGATGGAATCGTCGCGCGTGAAATTGGCCCGCAAGGTGCTCGGGCTGCTCGCCACGTATGACGAAATTGCCGACCTCGTCAGCATCGGCGCTTACGTCAGCGGCATCAACCTGGAGCAGGACGTGGCCGTAATGGCGCGGCCGCGGATTATCGAGTTTCTGAAGCAGGAATCGACGCAGCCTTTGACGCTGGCCGAAGCGGGGCAGCAGCTCGATCAGCTGTGTGCCTGGATCGAGCAGGCCGAAAAAGCCGTCGCCGCGAAGGCCGCTGGCACGAAACCTGCTGCCAAGCCCGGCCAGCGATGACCTGAACCATGGCCCGTTTCCACTTCAACCTCGAAACCGTGCTGACCCAGCGGGCCCGCGCCGAACAGGCCGCCCAGCGCCAAGTCGCTCTGGCCCGGCAGGCACTCGTGCCGTTGCAGGACGCGCTGATGAACCTGGACCGCAGCCGGCGCGACGCCGACGAACAGCTGCGCACCCGCCTGGTCGGCCCGATCGACGTCAGCTTCATCGGCGGCCACCGACGCTTCGTCGTCAGCCTGGAAAAGCAGGCGTTGGATTTGGCCCGCAAAATCGCCGAAGCGCAAGTCCTCGTCGACAAGGCCCAAGCCGTTCTGCTGGCGGCCGCCCGGGACAAAAAAGCCATTGAAACCCTGAAGGAACGCTATCTCGAACGCTGGCAGGAAGAACAGGCTAAAAAGGAAAATGCCGACCTGGACGAGGCCGGCATGCAGATCGCGTTCACGAATCTGACGCAGGCCGTTGACGAGGGCGCGTCGTGATCAAAAAACTGTTCGGCGTGATCACCGCGGTGA
>DASVSC010000232.1:0-40798 GCA_036388295.1 Tepidisphaeraceae bacterium
ACTTCCCACTTTCGACTTCCCACTAAATTCACCATGACCAACATCGCCATCACCGGGGCCGCCGGCCGCATGGGCCAACGCCTGATCGCCGTCGCCCGTCAGTCCGACGACCTGAAGATCGTCGCCGCCATCGAACGCGGCGGCAGCGAGTTTCTCGGCCGCGACGCCGGTGAAGTCAGTGGCATCGGGCCGATCGGTTTGCGCATCAGCGAAGAGCTGGAGCAGAAGCCCGACGTGCTGATCGACTTCACCGTGCCGGCGGGGATGAAGCACTGGCTCAAGGCCTGCCGCGACCGCGGCATCGGCATGGTCATCGGCACCACCGGCCTGACGCCGGACGACCATGAGGCCATCGACGTCGCCGCGGAAAAGATCGCCGTCCTGCAGGCCGGCAACATGAGCCTGGGCGTGACGGTCATGTGCCGGATCGTCGAAGAAGTCGCTAAATTGCTCGGCCCCGACTACGACGCCGAAATCCTCGAAGCCCATCACCGCTACAAAAAAGACGCCCCCAGCGGCACCGCCGAGATGATAGCCGCCGCCGTGCTCAAAGGACTGAACCGCGACCAAACCAGCCTCGTCTACGGCCGGCACGGCGGCGAGGTCACGCGACAGGCGAAAGACGTCACCATGCACTCCCTGCGCATGGGCGACGAGGTCGGCCTGCACACCGCCTACTTCGGCGGCCTCGGCGAGCGTCTGGAAATTACCCACAAAGCCACCAGCCGCGACACCTTCGTCCACGGCGCCCTGCGCGCCGCCCGCTGGATCGCACAGCAACAACCCGGCCGCTACCGCATCGATCAGATGTTCTAACAAGCGAGCGGCTAGCAGCGAATGGCTGAAGACAAAGAGCAGAAGGTTGACCGCCAAGACGCCAAGGACGCCAAGAAGTGAAGACCAGATTCTTCTTCTTGGCGTCCTTGGCGTCCTTGGCGTCTTGGCGGTAAATCCATTCTTCAGCCGCCAGCCGCCAGCCGCCAGCCGCCAGCCGCCAGCCGCCAGCCGCCAGCTACTAGCCACTAGCCCTTCCATGCGGTACAACGCCTAGCCCTGTTTTAACCAAGGATTTTCCGATGACCGAAGAAACCACTCCCGTCCCCGCTGAACAGCAGAACGTCCAACTCGTCGTCGACGACCGCGACCTGCGCACGACCTACACCAACGGCTACCTGATCAATCAGACGGCCGAAGAAGTGGTCATCGACTTCGGCTTCAACATGCCCCGCCCGGCCCAGAACGGCCAGCCGCAGGTGATGTTCAAGCTGACCGACCGCATCGTGCTCAGCTACCCGAACGCCAAGCGCCTCGCCGGCTCGCTGTTGCAGCTGATCAAGCGCTACGAGCAGCAGTTCGGTGAAATCCCGACGCAGCCAGGTGCGCGCCGCTAATAGCGGATTGAACACGAAGACGCGAAGGCACGAAGAGCGATTCGGCGTCCGCAACTAACTCTCGTATTTAGCCGATTTGATCAAAGGTTGAATCAGGAAGTGGGCTTGCGGATGCCGGCAAGCTCTTCGTGCCTTCGCGTCTTCGTGTTTAATCAACCGCCCGATTACGCCGCGCGAGCAGCCGCCTCGGCCGTCTCCGCGAACAGGTCCACCACCGGGCGGTCGTGCTTGAGCGTCCACTCCGCCAGCCGTCGCGTCGCGTGTTCCGGCGACAGGTTGGCCACAATCGCCAAGTCGTGCGGCAGACGCCGGGCGTCGTCGTCGCGCATCACCCGTACGCCCCGGTACCGCCGCCCCGGCCGGCCGAGCTTGTCGTCGGCGACCGCCACCACTTCCACGCCCAGCTCGCGGCAGGCCAGCCAATACGCGTACAGGTTCTTCCCCGCGTCGATCAGCAGCACGCGCCGCGCCCCGTGCCGCTGAAGCACCGGCCCCAGCCGGGCGGCCGTCTCGTGCAGCTTGGCGAAATGCTCGAACGCCTGCTCCGACACCGCCGCCCGCTTCGGCCGGACCATCGAGCGAAGCAATCCCTCAATGAGCCCCTGCAGGAATGGCCCTGTCGCCCCTTGTTCCGCGGCGATCCAGGAATAACGCCGCGTCCAATCGAACAGGTATGGCCACACCTGTCGCCGCGGGAAACGCCGCAGCACCAGGAACAGATTGTTCCGCACGTCCAGCCGAATCGTCCGGTTCGGCAGGCGGGCTCGGGGCGTTTTCAGGTGTGAGACGTGCAGATCGTCGAACCGCCGTACCGTCCAGCCGCCGTCCAGCAGGCGCAGCGACAAGTCGTATTCCTCGGCCTGCATGAAAAAGTCGTTCGGTAGCCCGCCGACCAAGCGCAGGGCCCGCCGCCGCAACCCGACGCCGCAGCCGATGAAGACGTCCGGGTACGCGCTGCATTCACGCGTGCCGTTCGGCAGCGTGACCGTGAATGTGGCCGCGCCGAGCGTCGGGTCGGATTCGAAGTGGCGGATCATCCGGGCGATCGCGCCCGGTTCCGAGTACGAATCGTCGTCCAGAAACACCACGAACTTCCCGAGCGCGTGCGGCAGCGCCAGGTTCTTCGCCACCGACCCGCCGTTGCGCGGCGAGGCGATCAACTGAACGTCCGGAAAGTGCTCCCGAACGGCCGCCGCCGTGCCGTCGGACGAGGCGTTGTCGACCACATGCACATCGAACGCATCCGCGGCCAGCCCGCACGCGTAAACGTGCCCCAGTGTGGACAGCAGCACGTCGCGGCGGTCACGCGTTGAGATCACGAAACTGACAAGCGGCGTACGCATGTTCGTTCTTATTGAGCCGGCCGGTCCGTCCGCTGCTTGCCTGAATCATGCTGCCAAACGGTCCGTCGTTCGCAGGCCGCGCAGCGTGCACGGTTGGTGCGGGTCGAAGTCGTTTTGCGTCAGGTTCTTCGCCGGCAGGTCCCATTTCTCGAACAGCCGGGCGTTGTCGGCCATCATGGCCGGCGAATCTTCCTCGCGGCGGTCGTCGGCGTGCTGGTCGTGGTCGATACACACGTCCCACGCCGGCTTCACTTGCAGGCCGGCGTTCCAGGCCGACAACGAAAAATCGGGGTCGGCGGCGCAGAAGCGGAACCGCTCGTCTAGAAAGCCCAGCCGTTCGAACGTCGTGCGGCGGGCGATCGGGAAGTTCGCGTACAGCGTGCCGCGGACGTGGCAAAGGCTGAACGTCCGCCCGGCGTGGTCGGCCTGATGCGCGACGTTCTTCGGCGACTGCCAGTGGTGAAACATCGCCAGCACGTTCGCCGCGTCGCGATCGACTAACTCAACGGCCCTGTCGAGCGCCGCGCCGACCGGCCGGGCGTCGTCATTCAGCCAGCACAGGTTGCGGCCGCGTGCGGCCCGCAGGCCGAGGTTGCAGGCTTTGACGAATCCGCCGCGTCGCGATTCGCCGAACACCGACATGCGATCGCCGAGCAGATGCTGGAACGGCTGCAGCACGGCGAATGTCGCGTCGTTACTCGCGCCGTCGACGACAATCAGTTCGAACGAGCAAGTCGTCTGGCGCACGATCGATTTGAGCGCGTTCTGCAGAAGCGCCGCACGGTTGCAGGTCGGCAGGACAATGGTGAGGTCGATCATAAAGCTCCCACTCAGGCCACCAGACCTCGCACCATCGGCGGGCTCATGCCGCCCAGGGCGAGCATCGCGTCGAGCAGGGCGTCGGCATGGACTGGAACGTTTCCCGTGTGTCGTATTTCCACGGCTGCGGCCAAGGAACCCACAAATGCGGCCTGCTGCAACGTCGCCCCGGCGGCCAGCGCCAGGCTGGCGGTGGCCAGCAGTGCGTCGCCCGCTCCCAGCGGGTCGGTCGCCCGCTCCGCCAGGGCCGGCAGGTAATGCGTCGCCAAGCGGCCCTGCGACGCGTGCCAGTCGCCGGCCGGCCAGTTGCAGGCGACGAGGCCTTGCTTGCCGAGGGTGATCAGTGCGCTTTTGACGTCCGTTTCGCGCAGCAGCCGGCTGACGACCGTGCCGATGCCGCCGGCGAAGTCGCCGAGGGTTTCGCGCACTTCGCGCTCCGTGGGGCAGAGCAGATCGACGCCGCGGAAGCGCAGCAGGTTCGACTGTTTCCCGCTCACGTCGGCCGACAAAACAGGGACCGTCGCCCGCAGGCGCGGCAGCACGCGGTCGATCAGGCCCGGCGTGAGCAGGCCGTAGCCGAAGTCGGCGAAGATCACGCAATCGGCGTCGCCAGCGGCGGCGAAAATCTGCTCCGCCACCTCACGCTCCAGCCGGCTGTCTAACGGCTCGGCCGCGCCGTCATCCACTTTGAACATCTTCTGGTCGTCGACGACGTACCGCGTTTTTGTAATCAGTTGCTTGCGGTGATCGCTCGCCACGACGCGAACGCCTTCGGTCTGCAGTCGCATCGACAGCTGGGCCGATTCGCTGTCAGGGGCCAGCGCGGTGACGAGCGTGACATCGGCGCCGAGCGAGGCGGCGTGGCGGGCGACGATGGCGGCGCCGCCGTCGTAGTCGCGCTTGGCCATCGTCCGCAGCGTCATCATCGGCCCTTCGCCGGCGATGCCGGTGGCCTCGCAGAAGTGGTAGCGGTCGACGATCGTGTCGCCGACGACCACGACGCGCCGGCCTTTCATCCGCGCCAGCAGCGATTCGACGAACGACGCCGTCAGCCCGTGGTCGCGAGCGTAGCGGGTGATTTTTTCGCTGTTGAACGCGCCGGTGTCGGTCAGTGCGCCGATCAGGGCGGTGGACGAATAGACCACGTCGCCGCGGGTGAAGAAGATTTCGCCGCCGTGGGCGATGACGGTGTCGCGCTCGAGAAGGAAGCGCGGGTCGTGGCTGAGTTCGTACTCGCGGCCTTTGACGTACACGTCGGGCCGCACCTGGTCCAGCAGTTCGGCGGCCGTCGGAAAATCGTTCAGCAGCACGGCGTCGACGCATTCCAACGCGGCCAGACTAGCGCAGCGCAAATCGTCCGGGATCAGCGGCCGGCTGACGCCTTTGGCGACGTTGGCGTCGCTGCTGACGCTGACGAGCAGGATGTCGCCGCGGCTGCGGGCGTGCTGCAGATGGTGAATGTGCCCGGGATGGACGACGTCGAAGCAGCCGTGACAGTGCACGAACGTGCGGCCCCGGCGGCGGGCATCCTCCCGCAGCGCCAGAAGCGAATCGAGCGTATGAACTTTCTGCACGGCCATGCACACCTCCGGTGTTGCTACCCACCCCATCGGCCCGCCGGGGCCGCGGCCATGAATTATCGGACACGGGGCGTTCGGCTTGTGCGACCGCACGCGATTTTCTCGCTTCCTTGCCGCGGGTCGTCCGATAACCACGGTATGGCGCAACTCGATCCACAGGCGGCCTCGTTCGTGCGGGCCGTGCGGGCCGGCGACTTTGACTCGGCCGACGAACTGCTGGCGACGACGGACGGCAGTGCGGGCGAAACCGTCCGCCGCGCGCTGGCCGAACTGCACACGCACCGCCACCGCTGGGCCGACGCGGCCGAGGCGCTCGACGGATTAGCCTCGCCGGAAGTCGTGCTGCGTCGCAATTTGTGCCGAAACCTGGCGGCCCTGAAAACCCACCGTCCGGCGGCGTACCGCGTGGCGCTGCGGGCGATTGAAGGCGAAGCCGGCGACTGCCGCCCGCACCAACGGGCCGACGGCACGTTCACCGTCGCACGGCTCGACCCAACCGGGCGGACCGTGCCCGTAATCGCGGACCCGGCCGAGCATTTGCGGCAGGCGAAGGCGCAGCTGGGGCCGCTGGTCGAGAAGGGAACGTCGCTGGCGATCCTGTCGCTCGGCGACGGCGCGGTGCTGGCGTGGCTGGCGGCGAATCCGCCGAAGCTGTTCCTCGACCGCCAACAGCCGCTGTACGTGATCGAGCCCGACGCCGGCCAATTGCTCGCCTGCCTGCTGACGAATGATTTCACCGGCCCGCTCGGCCCGATCGAACAGCCGCGCGTGATGTGGTACGTCGGCCAGCAGTGGGCCGACGCCATGCGGCTGGACACGCTCACCGACCGCTACCTCGTTTTCCCCACCGTGAACGTGAAACAGGGCCCGACCGGCAAGGCAATCGAGGCGGGCTTGATGGGGATCCTGAACGAACTCGGCCACCTCGATGCGGCGGCGGCCGATGACGTTCAGCAGTATTATGCCACACGCACGCCCGCCGATTATGCGAATGCCCTGGCCGGTCAGGCGGGGCGGTCGCCGCGCGTGATGCTGCTGACCACGCGGTTCAGCACGGTGCTGCAGCACTCCACGCGCGACGCCGCCGACGGCCTGCGTCGCATCGGCTTCGACACGCTGCTGGTCATCGAGCCGACACCGCATCACGGCCTCACACGGGCCGCGATGCGGCGTTCGCTCGCAGAGTTCAAGCCGGACGTCATTTTTCAGATCGACCATCACCGCTTCGAACACGGCGACCTGTTCCCGCCCGGCCTGCCGTTCGTGAATTGGATTCAGGATCTGCTGCCGCACCTGATGACGCCCTCTGCGGGCCGGCAGTTAATGGCAACCGATTTCGTGCTCACGCCGTCGCGGCAGCGGTGGGTGGACGATTATGCCTATCCCGAACGGCAGTGCCTGGAGTTCCGCAAGCTGACGCGCGTGCCGAACCGGCCGCCGGCGCAGCGCTCGGACGACAGCCGCGTAATCTACGTATCGAACTGGAGCCAGTCGGCCGAGAAGGTCACCACAGAATTGGTCGGCGGCCTGGTCGGCAAAGGGCGGGAAGTGGTGGCCGAGACGTGCGCCCGCATGGTTAGCCTGTACGCCGACGGCGGGCATCTCGACAGCTTTGGCGCGGTCCGGCGGCTGCTGGAAAGGACGATGAATGACCTCGGCGCGACGGCCGACGAAGCCCTGCTCCGTAAGACCACCACGCAGTTGTTCGACCGCCTGAACAACCTGCTGTTCCGCCAACAGGGTCTCGCCTGGGCCGCCGACGCGTGCCGGGCACAGGGGCTGAAACTGGAAATCTACGGCAGCGGCTGGGACCAAAATCCGCGTTTCGCCGCCCACGCCCGCGGTACGATTGATTACGGGCACGCGTTGGAGCAACTGACGCGCGAAGCGGGAGTGAATCTGATCCTCGAGCCGTTCATGTGCCTGTCGCACCAGCGGCTGCTGGATGCCCTGGCGGCCGGCGGGTTCTGCCTGATCCGCGATTTGTCGGCCAATCACACCACCATCGAATGGATCGAATTGCTCGGCCGCGCCGGGCCGGACGCGACGGATGCCAGATCACTGCGTGCCCGCCTCACGGGCGACGACCTGCGTCGGTTCGATGCGAACCTCGCCGAATGCGAACGGCTGGATTTGTCCCCGGGCCGGATTGATCACGTCGCCACGGTCCTTCGGCTGCAGCAGAGCGGCTTCTATCCCGAGGACGGCGAAATGATGCCGCTGCTGGACCGCGTGACCTTCACGACGCCGGACGGCATGGAGCGCCGGCTCACCCGCGCGACGCGCGACGCCGAGTGGCGCACGCACGTTGCCGCGGCGCAACGCCGGTGCGTGGAAGGGCGCTACAGCTACCACGCCGGCATGACGCGGGTGCTGTCGTTCGTGCAACAGCGTCTGGCCGAGCCGGCCGTGCGCCCGGCGATGGCGGCGTGAGGTGCATAATTCAACTCAGGTACAGGCCATGTCCGATAACAATGCTATGACCCTCGAACAGCTCGAACAGCGCGTCGCGGCCATCGCCCCTGCCCGGCGGTATGACCCGTTCAGCCGGCAGTTGTCGTACGACGACCTGATGGTCCTTTACGACGTCTGGCGGCCGCTGCTGAAGTTGGAATCGTGCGAGAAGTCACACATCCGCTACTGGCAGCACCGCGTCACGAATATCGAGCAAAACTGCGCGGGCCGCATGGCGGGGAATCTGCACGAGGCCGTGCTGCGGATGATGGTGGCCGTCGCGACGCAGGGTTCGTCGTTCCGCATGCTGGAAATCGGCACGCTGTTCGGCGTCAACGCCGCCGCTACGTGGGACATCGCCGCCTGCACGCACGACACCGCCACGCTGACGATCGTCGACCCGCTCGACGGTTACTACGGCGCGTCGCGTCGCGATGTGGCCACCGGCCTGAAGATCACCCGGCAGACGGTCGAGCGCAATCTCCGCCACGTCGGCGTTCCGGTCGACGCGGTGCAGATCGTTCAGGGCATGAGTGAGAGCCCGCACGCGATCGCGAAAGCGGCGGCCGGCACGTACAACTACATGTTCATCGACGGCGATCACAGCTACGAAGGCGTCCGCCGCGACTGGGCCAACTACGGCCGCCTGCTCGAGCCGGGCGGCTATGTGCTGTTCGACAACTACCGAGACCCGAGCTGGCCGGAAGTCACGCGCGCTGTCGATGAAATCATCGAAGACGCGACGATGGAATACCTGGGGCACGCATGGTGTTCGGCGGTGTTCCGAAAGCCACTGTAAGGCGAACGAAGCGAACGTCCGCAGTCCGTCATACGTGTTGTGCGATCAACTCGCGCATCGTCTCCACTCCGGCATCGGGGCGCACCGCGACGAAGTTTCCCCACGCGTCCGCGTGATGCAGTTCACACGGATAGGGCGTTATCGAGTGCCACGTGTGCCCGCTCCCGTAACGCACGAGCGGGGCCCACTGGCTGAGCCAGACGACGTAGCCGTGGTCGACGAGCAGGTCGCCCAACGCACGGTAATCGTGGCCGATATGGCGGGTTTTGACCTCGTCCATCTCGCACATGACGACCTCGGGCGGCACAGTCCAGTCGTGGCCACGCAGGACCGACAGGTCGTAGCCTTCGGTGTCTATCTTCAGGTAGTCGACCGCGCGAATGGACAACGCCGCCAGTTCCGCCGACAGCGTGGTGACCTGCACTTTTTCGGCCGGCTCGTGGGTGAAGCGGAAGGGGACGAGCGACGAGATGCCGCTGGATTCGGGCGAGATGAAAAACTGCACGTCCTCGGCGGGCGTTTCGCCGACGGCGACGGGGCGGAAGGTGAAGCCCGGGCGGTCTGAATAGCGTTCGAGCTTCGCCCGCTTGGCCGCCTCGGGTTCGAACGCCAGCACGCGCCAGCCGCGGTCGAGGTACGGGCGGAACGACGTGCCGAACTGAGCGCCGACGTCGACCATGACGCCGACGCGCGGGCGGGCGGCGAAGTAATCGAGGATGAGGCCCGCCTCGTCGTACTGAAGGGAAAGTGCCATGCCAGCGACTCCTGTGCCCGAAGATACGCGAACCGCCATCGCCGCGGAAACCGAGCCGTTCAAGCCGCGCCTGATCGACTTCACGCTCAATGGCCACACCAGCCGTTTCCTGCTCGCGACCGCCGAGGCCGAGCAGTGGTACGACCCGCCCAAGCCGCACGCGATGCTGGAATACGAATGGGTCGCCCGGCACGTGAACCTGGCCGGTGAGACGGTGCTGGACGTCGGCGCGCATCACGGCCATTACGCCGTGTTGCTGGCGGCGGGGCGGCCGAAGAAGCTGATCTGCGTCGACGCCGTCGAATCGAACTGCGCCATCACCACGGCCAACCTTGCCCTCAACGGCCACACGAACGCCGACGTGCGGCACCTGGCGGTCAGCACGCGCGACGGCTTCGTCGAGTTCACCGGCCAGAGCAACGGCCGCGTGGTCGAACGCGGTGTCATCCGCGTTCCCTCCGCCCGCCTGCCGTCGATCGCCGCGGACGCGACGGTCATCAAGCTCGACATTGAAGGCGAAGAGTTCCGCGTGCTGCCCGACCAATTGGACGAACTGCCCGGCGTGCACACCTGGGTCATTGAGATACACCCTTGGAAAACCCGCGACCCGCACACACTGCTGCCGCTGCTGCAAAGTCGGTTCGATGTGCAATGGATCAACCGCCTGACGATGCGCGTGGAGCCGTACCCGGCGGCGGCGGACTGGTCGCAGCACACGACGGTGATTTGCCAGCGGAAATAGTGAAAAATGTCTGATTTTTGGCCGACAGCGACCGCGACGATTGTTAGAACATGACTGGAACCCGCCCGCCCACAAACATCAGGGTGCTGGCCGAAGTTCCCTCTCCCGGTATGGCCGGGAGAGGGTAGGGTGAGGGCTTTCTGCCCGGGTGCGAGAAGAGGGGAAGTGCACAATGCTCTGCCTTCGCTCGCAATCTTCACCCGCGATGTCCTCAGTCGATGGCCCTCACCCTGACCCTCTCCCGGCCGTACCGGGAGAGGGGACCAGAGGCGTTATTGCGGCACGTAAGTCGCATGGCGGTCTGGGCAAGCTCTGCGCAGCCACGGCCACCCCTTTTTCCGGCCGAAGCGATGGCCGGCCCTTCGGTTAGCGTCTGTTGCGCGTTTGCGATTTGGCGGAACAAGATCGGCGACATGGGCGCCACTTACGCCGCGTCACGATCGAATCATCAAGTTCCGCCGGTCGATCGTCCGATAATAAAAACACCATGAGTCTGCTCGCCCGAAGCGTCGCCCAAATCATTGGCCAAAAGGCCCAGCGGTCGCTGTTCCGGCGGGTCGAACTGCAGCACCCGAAGTACCGCACGTCGATGCGCCGCCTGACGAAGTACCACAACCGCCACGCCGGCCAACGCTGCTTCATCCTCGGCAACGGCCCCAGCCTGCGGAACACCGACTTGTCGCTGCTGAAAAACGAAGTGACGTTCGGCACGAATCGCATCTACATGAACTTCGACGCCATGGGCTTCAAGACGACCTATCACGTTGTGGTCAATGAGCTGGTCGTGGAGCAGTGCGCGAGGGAGATCGCCGCGCTGCCGATGCCGAAGTTCGTCGGCTGGCACTGCCGGAATCTGATCGACTTTGGCCCGGACACTACGTTCCTGCACACCCGCGGCGGCTTGCGGTCCTGGTTCTTCACCGACCTCACCGAAGGCTGCTGGGAAGGCAACACCGTCACCATGGCGGCGCTGCAGATCGCTTATTACATGGGCTTTTCCGAAGCCATCCTCGTCGGCGTCGACCATAGCTACCAATTCACCGGCACGCCGCACGCGGCCCAGGTCAGTCATGGCGCCGACCCGAATCACTTCGACCCGAATTATTTCGGCACCGGCTTCCGCTGGCACCTTCCCGATCTGGAAGGCAGCGAGATGAGCTACCGCGTGGCCGACTTCGTCTACCGCCAGAACGGCCGTCGCGTCATCGACGCCACCGTCGGCGGCCGTCTGCAGGTGTTCCCGAAAGTTCCTTACCCTTCGCTCTTCAAATCTGTTCATCAGGAAGCGGCATGAAACCCACCATCACGGCCATCGTCCCCATGCGTCACGACTCGCACCGCGTGCCCGGCAAAAACTGGCGCACGCTCGCCGGCCGGCCGCTGTTCTGCCACATCGTCGAATCACTCTACAATAGTGGTGTCGTCAGCCACGTCGTCATCGACACGGACAGCGACACCATTCGCTCCATCGCCCGGCGTGAGTTCCCGCAGGCCGTCCTGCTGCAACGGCCGGACGATCTGCGCGACGACCGCTTGTCGATGAACGAAGTGCTGCTCAACACCGTCCGCCAACTCAGCGGCGACTTGTTCCTGCAGACGCACAGCACGAACCCGCTGCTGACGCCCGGCACCATCTCGGGCACGGTGAAAAAGTTCATCGACGCGATGCCGCAGTACGATTCGCTGTTCACCGTCACCGGCCTGCAGACGCGTTTGTGGGACAGCTTCGCACGGCCGGTGAATCACGACATCGCCGTGCTGCGCCGCACGCAGGATTTGTCACCGGTGTTCGCCGAAAACAGCTGTTTGTACGCCTTCACGCGGCAGTCGCTGGAAAACTACAAGAACCGCATCGGCGGCCGGCCAATGATGGTGGAACTGGACCGTGCCGAGGCGTGGGACATTGACACCGAATCCGACTTCACCATCGCCGAAGCCCTGTGCGCCGCCGGCCGTACGCCCGCGAAGATCGCCGCGTGAGTTTTCCCCTCCCCTTGAGGGAGGGGGTAGGGGGAGGGGTTTCCGGGTGCCGAAGTCCTTTCGACGCTCGCGACCCCTCCCCTAACCCCTCCCTCAAGGGGAGGGGAACCAGATCGATCGTCTAAGGACACCGCCATGTTCAACGTCCTCCTTTCCGCCCCGTACATGATCCCGTTCGCCGACCGCTTCGTTCCCGAACTGGAAGCGAATGGCTGCCGGGTGATCGTGCCGAACGTGAACGAGCGGATGGAAGAAGCTGATCTGCTGCAGTACGCCGCCGAGATCGACGGCACGATCTGCGGGGACGACCGCTACACGCGACGCGTCATCGAAAACGCGCCGCGGCTGAAGATCATCAGCAAGTGGGGCACCGGTATCGACTCGATCGACGCCGACGCCTGCCGCGACCACGGCGTACGCATCGGCAACACGCCCAACGCCTTCACCGTGCCGGTGGCCGACAGCGTGATGGCGTATGTGCTTAGCTTCGCCCGCCGCACGCCGTGGATGGACGACCACATGAAAAACGGCCGGTGGGAGAAAATCGCCGGCCGCAGCCTGAGCGAATGCACGCTCGGCATCATCGGTGTCGGCAACATCGGCTCGGCCGTCGCCCGCCGTGCGGCGGCATTCGGCATGACGATCCTCGGCAGCGACATCCGCCCAGTCGATTCGAACCTGGTCGCTGACACGAACATGGAAATCGTCGGCCAGGATGAACTGCTTCGGCGCAGCGATTTTGTCACGCTGCACTGCGACCTGAACAGCAGTAGTTGGCATTTGATGAGCGATTTGCAGTTCAACGTGATGAAGCCCACAAGTGTGCTCATCAACACCAGTCGCGGGCCGGTGGTGGACGAAGCGGCGCTCTGCCGGGCGCTGGCCGCGGGCCGGATTGCCGGTGCGGGCCTGGACGTGTTCGAGCACGAACCGTTGCCGCTGGCGTCGCCGCTGCGCGCAATGGACAACGTGCTGCTGGCCCCGCACAACAGCAACAGCAGCCCGACGGCGTGGGAACGCGTGCACCACAATTCGATCAAGAATCTGCTGGCCGGCCTGCGTGAAGTACGGCGTGGCAAGAGGGCGGCATGAAGCGGATCGCCGCGATCACCGGCTGCAACGGCGGCATCGGCCGGGCGACGGCTAAGGTCTTCGCCGACGCGGGCTGGTTCGTGGTCGGCGTCGACCGCCGCGAAGAGGACGTGCCGGACGCGGTGCATCATTTCATTCACGCCGACGTGTCGGACATCGACGCGCCGCACGCCATCTTCGAGCGCATCGCCGCGAAGCAGGGCCGGCTGGACGCGCTGGTGAACAACGCCGCCTGTCAGATCTGCAAGCCGATTCTGGAAACGAAAGTCGAAGAGTTCGACCAGATCATGGCGTGCAATGTGCGGTCGATTTTCATTTCGGTCCAGCAGGCGTGGCCGCTCTTGAAGGCCAGCCGCGGGGCGGTGGTGAACGTCAGCAGCGTCCACGCGATCGCGACCAGCACGGGCATCGCCGCTTACGCGGCCAGCAAGGGCGCGCTGCTGGCGCTGACCCGCGCGATGGCACTGGAGTTCGGCGAAGCGGGCGTGCGGGCGAACGCGGTGCTGCCCGGCGCGGTCGACACGCCGATGCTGCACGCAGGGCTCGGCCGAGGTCATGTGAACGGCGACGATACGGCTAAAAAAGTGCGCGGCCTCGGCAAAAAACACGTCATGGGCCGCGTCGGCCAGCCGCGGGAGATCGGCCAAACGATTCTGTTCCTCGCCGATAACGAGCGGTCCAGTTTCATGACCGGCCAGGCGCTGGTGGTGGACGGCGGGGCGACTGCGCGGCTCAGCACCGAGTAAAGGTCGAGTTAACCCAAAGATCTCAAAGATTCAAAGACCGCAAAGAAGAGACACAAATATTTCTATTATCTTCTTTTGTCTTCTTTGTGCTCTTTGAATCTTTGAGATCTTTGCGTTAACTCCGTCCCTCCTCAGCCCGCGTCCAGCTTCACCACGCCGCGCTGGCGTTTGACCGCGATGATGCGGGTCTTGAGCGTTTCCAACAGCTGCCGTGGGTTGGAGATGCTCTTGAGGTTCAGACGCGGGTTCGTCGGGTCGCTGCTGACGATGGTGATCGTGCCGACGTTGAAGATGCGGTCGATCGGGCTTTGGCGGAGGCTCACGTCTTCGACGTGCCACAGTTCGATCGTGTCGTAGCTCTTGGACAGCAGGCCACGCTCGACGTCGATGCGGTAGTTGGTGATGCGGAAGAACTCGCGGCGGACCAGAATGCCGGGGATGATCCAGCAGAGCAGGCCGAGGATGACGCCGGCGGCGATCAGCCACCACGGCACGCCGTCGACGGTGTTGAAATGGATCACAATCGGCAGGGCGAACAGGATCAGGCCGATGATCGTCCACAGGAGTAGCAAGCCCAGTTCGCCGTGCAGCTTCGGCGAGCCTTCGTAGAATGTGACCTGCGTGTCGTCGGCGGTGCGGACGTCAGGGTCGGGGTGGGCGATCGAGGCGGCGGCGGGCGGGGGTAGGTCAGTCATCTATCTTCTCCGAGAGGTGTTCGATGCGATCCCACAACGCCGTCGGCACCGGCATCGCGCTGAGCCGGCCGATGCGGAGCAGGTCCCAGCCTTCGAAAGCCTTGTCGGCCTTCATCTGGCCGAGCGTGACGGGGCGTTTGAGCTTCTTTGCGGGCTTGAGGTCGACGACGCTCAGCTTCGGGTCGTCCGCCTTCGGGTCGGCGTATGCGGATTTCGTGACGGTCGCGATCCCGACGACGGCCTTTTCTTTACCGGTGTGGTAGACGAAAACGCGGTCCCCTTTTTGGATCGCACGAATGTGCTTCAGCGCCAGCGCGTTCGCCACGCCGTCCCAGACGCAGGCCTTGTCGCGCACGAGGTCGTCGTAGGCGTAGTCGTCCGGTTCAGTTTTCAGCAGCCACAGGGCCATCGGCCTTCCCCTTGGTCTGTGGTCAGATCATCAGGCTCGGCCCGCTCTGAGCGCCGCCCGCGGCAGCGCCGGCCGCACCGGGGCGGGCTAGCGGCTTTTGCCAGGTCTGGCTGATCTTGCGGAGCAGATCGGTCAGTTCGTACTCGGCCATCGAGTAGCTCTTGAACTTCAGATGGCCGGCGATCTGCTGCTGGAGCAGTTCGTATTTTTTCCGCTGTTCTTCGGTCGGCGGCATGCCGGCGCGTTCGTTGTGGCTGATCTGCGTCAGCACGCTGTTGAACTCCGCCAGCATCTTCGAAGCGGCCGGATCATCGGCCAGGGCCTTTTGGCTCTGCTTGAACTTTTCGACCGCGGGGTGCTGGGCGAGCAGATCGCCGACGGTTTTGGCGGCGTCAAGGATGGCTTGGGTGTCGACTGGCATCGTGGACCTCTTTCTAGGGCGGTATGATAGGGAACGGACTGCCATGGAGCGATACCACCGCCAGATTCTTCTCCCCATGATCGGCCCGACCGGCCAGGAACGGCTGACGCGGGCGTCGGTGCTGATCGTCGGCGTCGGCGCGCTCGGTACCGTTTTGGCCGACTATCTGGCCCGCGCCGGCGTCGGCCGATTGACGCTGGCGGACCGCGACGTGGTCGAGCGGACGAACCTGCAGCGGCAGACGCTGTTCGCCCAGGCCGACGTCGGCAGCCCCAAGGCCGTCGCGGCGGCGGAACGGCTGCGGGCGGTGAATGCGGAAATTGATTTGCGGGCCGAGGTCGTGGACGTCGCGGCTGACAATATTGAACGCCTGGTCGAGCGATGCGGCGCGACGCTGCTGCTCGACGGCACGGACAACGCCGCCACGCGGTACCTCCTGAATGATGTGGCGGTGAAGCGGGGCCTGCCGTGGGTTTATGGCGGGTGCGTGGGCGTCGAAGGGCGGGTGATGCCGGTGCTGCCGGGCATAACGCCTTGCCTGCGCTGCGTCTTTCCCGAACCGCCGACGGCGGGCGAAGTGGCGACGTGCGACACCGCGGGCGTCCTCGGCCCGGCCGCCGGCGTGGTCGCCAGCCTGCAGGCAGCGGCGGCGCTGCGAATCCTGGTCGGCGAAGGGGCCGAGGCGAAGCTGCTGACGATCGACGCCTGGGCCCTGCGTTTTCGTGAGATCGAGTTGGACAACGCCCGCCGGCCCGACTGCCCCGCGTGCGGCTTGCGGCAGTTCGACTTTCTGAACGGCCCGGCCGCGCAGGCGGCGTCGCTGTGCGGGCGCGACAGCGTGCAGGTGCGCACGCACGTCGCCAGTGGCTTCTCGCTCGACCGCGCGGACGCCCGGCTGCGCACGCGGTTCGATCTGACGCGTACCGAGTACCTGCTGAAGGCCGCCGTCGAACCGGGGATTGGCCTGACGTTGTTCGCCGACGGACGCGCGCTGGTGCACGGGACGAGCGATCCGGTTCGTGCACGGGCGATTGTCTCGCGTTATCTTGGTTAAGACGATGCCTTCCGCGTTGTCGCCTCTTGCTCCCGCCCGCCGCGTCACTTGGCTGGACCTGCTCGCCGTCGCCGTGGTGACGATTGCGGTGTTCACGCCGGTGTTCCGCACCGGTTTCGCGCCGCTCGATGACGTCATCATGATCGTGGAGAACACGAAGGTGACGGAGCCGTCGTGGAAGCACTTTAAGTCGTTCTGGGTCGAGCCGGCGTTCCGGATTTACATGCCACTGGCGCTGTCGACGTGGCAGTGCGTGGCCTGGCTCACGCACAGCGGCACGCCGGGCACGCCCGACTACGTGCTGCCCGTGTGGGGATTCAAGATCGTGTCGGTTCTGACGCACGCGGCGGCGGCGGCGGCGGCGGTCTGGACGCTGTCGGTCCTGACGCGCACACGCTGGCCGGCAGTGGTGGGCGGGCTGATCTTCGCACTGCACCCGCTGCAGGTGGAGAGCGTCGCCTGGACAACGGGGCTGAAGGACCAGTACTGCGGGCTGTTCGTGATTCTGGCGGTCGGCTGGTACGCCCGGCACGCGGAGCGCGATCCGCCGGTGCCGTGGACCGATGCCTGGTGGTGGGCGGCGCTGGCGGCGGCGGTGCTGGCGACATTCAGCAAGCCGACGGCCATGGTGCTGCCGGTGTTGCTGCTGGCCGTCGATTGGACAGTGCGGCGCGGCGACGTCGCCAAGCGTTTCGTGTCGCTGGCGTTGTTCCTGCTGCCGGCGATCAGCATTGCCATTGTCATCTTCGCGGTGCAGGGAAACACGCCCGTCGGCCGGGTGGCACCGGCGCTGCGGCCCTTGGTGGCGGCGGATTCGTACGCGTTCTACTTCGGCAAGCTGCTCTGGCCGACCCAATTGTCGATCGACTACGGCCGGCGGCCCGGCACCGTTTTGGCCAGCGGGGCGATCTGGTGGACGTGGGTCTTCCCGGTGCTCGCCCTCGTGGCGGTGCTGGCGATGCGGTCGCGGCGGTGGGTGCTGGCGGCGGTGTTGTTCGTCGTGCCGATCGCGCCGGTCTCGGGCATCACCGTCTTCGACATGCAGCAGTTCTCGACCGTGACGGACCACTACGTGTACCAGTCGCTCGCCGGCGTCGGGCTGGCCGTGGCGCTGCTGGTCTGGCGCTGGCCGCGGGCGGGGGGCACGGCGGCGGTGGCGGCGCTGTGCGTGCTGTCGGTGCTGACCTGGCGGACGGCGACGCGATGGCAGAGCCTGGAACCGCTGTACGCCGACATGCTGGAGGCGAACCCGCGCTCCTGGCTGGCCCGCGACCTGCTGTCCGTTTTCGCGTTGTCGCGCGGTGATTTCGCCACCGCGCGACGCTTGCTCGACGCCAGCTTGCGCGACAACCCGGCTAACGGCGGGGCCTGGGATATTCAATCCAGTTACTTCCTCCAGCTCTGCCGGTACCGCGAATCCGCGGACGCAGGGCTGAAGGCGACCGAGAAGCTGAATCTTCAGCGCCTCGACGTGGCCCGACGCCTGACGCTGCTGGGTGCCCGCCTGAAGGACATCGACTTGGCCGAGAAGGGCGTGCGGGCGTGGCTGAAAATTGAGCCGGACAATCGGTACGTCAACGAAATGCTCCGCAGCGTCCGCATGGCCCGGTTGCAGGAAAAGCGGGCGGCGGCGACGCAGCCGGCGACGCAAAATGGGCCGCCGAAGTAGTTGCCGATCGGAATAGTCGGAATTAGGATCGCCGTCCTGATGATTCAGGCCCCGCTCAGCCTCATGGCCGCCATTCTGGCCGACTGCGACCGCCGTCGGCCGGAGGAGGCGTGCGGGCTGCTGTTCGGTGCCGCCGGCGGGCCACCGGAGCAGTGGGCCCGTTCGGTCGCCGCCGACAACGTCTGGCCGGACGCCGCCGAGCGGACGACGCGGTACGCCATTGACCCACTCGTGCAGATGCGGGCCGAGCGGCAGGCTGTCGCCGACGGGCTGGACCTCGTCGGCTTCTACCACAGCCATCCGCAAGGCCCCGCCGTGCCGAGCGGCTTCGATCTCGACCGGGCGTGGCCGTCGTACGTCTACCTGATCGTCGGCTACGCCGACCCGGCCGCCTTGTCGCGCCCCGTCCCGCGGGCCTGGGCACTGGACGCGGCCGGAACCTTCGTAGAGCATCCCATTCAAACCCTGGACCACCCTTAAGGAGCCCCCATGCCCATGAAACCGCAAGGCCGCATTTTTGACAGCATCACCGACACCATCGGCGGCACGCCGCTGGTACGCATCAACCGCATCATTCCCGCCGGCGGGGCGACGGTGCTGGCCAAGTGCGAGTTCTTCAACCCGCTTAGCAGCGTCAAAGACCGCATCGGCCTGGCGATGATCGAGGCCGCCGAGCGCGAGGGGAAAATCACCCCGGACACCGTCCTTGTCGAGCCGACCAGCGGCAACACGGGCATTGCCCTGGCGTTCGTCGCCGCGGCCAAGGGGTACAAGCTGATCCTGACCATGCCCGAGAGCATGAGCTTGGAACGCCGCAAACTGCTCAAGGCGCTGGGCGCGCAGCTGGTGCTGACGCCCGCCGCCGAGGGGATGAAGGGCGCGATCGCCAAGGCGTCCGAAATCGCCGCCGAACACAAGAACGGCCTGGTGCTGCAGCAGTTCGAAAACCCGGCCAACCCGGCCATTCACCACGCCACGACGGCCGAGGAGATCTGGGCCGACACGAACGGCAAGGTCGACATCATCGTCGCCGGCGTCGGCACGGGCGGCACCATCACCGGCGTGAGCGAAGTCATCAAGAAGCGCAACCCGAACTTCAAGGCCATCGCCGTCGAGCCGGTGGCGTCGCCCGTCATCACGCAAACGCGGGCCGGCGAGAAGGTCGTGCCGGGCAAGCACAAGATCCAGGGCATCGGCGCCGGGTTCGTCCCGAAGAACCTGCACCTGGACATCGTCGATGAAACAATCCAAGTCACCGACGAAGAAGCCTTCGAATGGGCCCGCCGGTTGCACAAGGAAGAGGGCATTTTCGGCGGCATCAGCAGCGGCGGGAACATCGCCGCGGCCGCCAAAGTTGCCGCCCGGCCGGAGAACAAGGGCAAAGTCATCGTCACGATCATGTGCTCGATCGGCGAACGCTACCTATCGACGGCACTGTTCGAACAGGATTAATACTGACTCCCTCTCCCGGAATACCGAAAGAGGGAACCAAATGTCGCACCCACACGGGTGTGCGACGATCTATACGTCCGATAAAACCCGCTTGGCGATAGCGCCAAGCGGGTTTTATGGTTTTGCGATCGGCCGGCCCCGATTTTTCGCGTGACACGCCGGCCGCGTTGCCGATAGTTTTGGGGTCCGGAACCCCGTTTCGGCGAAGTCGGCCGCTGGATCGGCCGATGTAGGGTAAGCGGACTGACGTCCGCCGATTCGGCGTGTCTGACAGGCCGTATCCCCTTTGAATCAATTTGTCTGAAGAGGTCGACTTTATGGAAGTTACCATCATTGGTTGCGGGTATGTGGGTCTGGTCACCGGCGTCTGCCTGGCCAACATCGGTCACACCGTTCGCGGCGTCGAGAAAGACCCTCGCAAGCTCAAGGCCCTTCAAGCCGGCCACTGCCCGATCTTCGAGCCGGGCCTGCAGGAACTGATGAACGAGTCGATCGGCAACGGGTCGATCAGCTTCACCGACGACGTCAAAAAGGCCGCCAAGGACACCGAAGTGGTCTTCCTCTGCGTCGGCACGCCGCCCAAGCCGGACGGCACCGTCGACATGACCTACTTGGAAACCGCCGGCAAGGAAGTCTGCGACGCCCTGGCGGAAATGAACAACGATTACCTCGTGACGATCATCGTGAAATCCACGGTGCCCGCCGGCACGAACCGCAAGCTGCACAGCTTCCTCAAGAGCCAGACCAAGGCCCACTTCGCCGTGGTGTCGAACCCTGAGTTCCTGAAAGAAGGCACGGCCGTTCAGGACTGCCTGAACCCCGACCGCATCGTCATCGGCGGCGAAAGCCCCGAGGCCTTCCGCATGATGCGCCGCATGTACGACCCGCTCGTGAAGCGCGAAGAAAACTTCATGACCATGAACTGGGAAAGCAGCGAGCTGTCCAAGTACGCGGCCAACAGCATGCTCGCGGCACGTATCAGCTTCATGAACGAGCTGACGATCCTCTGCGAACACTACAACGCCGACATCGAAGACATCCGCAAGGGCATCGGCTCTGACAGCCGTATCGGTCCGGCGTTCCTTCGCGCCGGCTGCGGCTACGGCGGCAGCTGCTTCCCGAAAGACGTCGCCGCCATGGAGCACATCTCCAAGACGGCCGGCTATGAATCGCTGTTCGTTCACGCGATCCAGACCATCAACAGCAATCAGAAGAAGCGCTTCGCCGAGAAGATCGTCGCCAAGCTGGGTCGGCCGATCCAGGGCGCGACGATCGCCGTGTGGGGCTTGGCCTTCAAGGCCGACACCGACGACATCCGCGAGTCGGCCAGCATCGACGTCATCGAGCACCTGCTCGAAATGGGCGCCACGGTTCGGGCCCACGACTACAAGGGCCAGGAAAACATGAAGGCCCTGTTCAAGGACCGCGTCGAGTGGGCCACCGACCCGGTGACCGCCGCCGTCGGCGCCGATGCCGTCGCCCTCTGCACGGACTGGCCGCAGTACACGACGCTGCCGTTCCGCAAGATCGCGGCGACCATGAACCAGCCGATCATCTTCGACGGCCGCAACTGCCTGAACCGCGAAGTGATGCGCGAGAACGGCTTCCAGTACTACCCGATCGGCCGTCCGGCCGTGGAGCAGACCCTGCGCCTCCGCCAGCGCGTCTGAACCACCGGCTAGAGCCGTTAACGGCTTCGATCGTTAAGACACCCGCCGCCCGGACGTTAACGCGTCCGGGCGGCGGCTTTTTGAGCAAAGCAACCTTCCATGTAGCGGCTACTCCGGGTGGCACGGTTTGTACTCAAGCCGTGTCTTCCGACGACGAAGACACGGCTTGAGTACAAGCCGTGCCACCCAGACCCAAACGAGATGCGCGTTGCTCTGGTGTCCGGGCCACTACACCGTTCCGTTAGTGCCGGTGTTCGCGTTCGGGTTCGTCGCCTGCGATTCCCGTTCCGCCTTCGCCTCGGCGGCACGCACCGCGGCCGGCAGTTTTTCGTCGCTGAGCGTGTGGCCGGGCCGTGGGGCGTCGCCTTCAGGGCCGACGCTTTTGGGCAGCAGGCGATTGATTAGCGTCGCGACTTCCGTGCTGACGCCGGGCACCAGGCCGTGCAGCTTCGACTGCAGTGACGCGACGGCGGGCGTGATCAGATCCGCGTCGCCGGCCTGGCAGGCGTCGACGACCTGACGGGCCAGTCGCTGCGGGTGAATGCTCATGCCCGGCGTGACGTCGCCGGTGACGAACCAGGCGCGCTCGGCTTCGCGGTCGCCCTTGAACATCGGGTTCGGCCCGGCCGACCCGCTGCGCACCAGGCCCGGGCAGACAGTCGTGACGTAAATGCCGTCGTGCACCAGTTCCGTACGCAACGATTCGCTCAGGCCCACGAGCGCGTGCTTGCTGGCGGCGTACGCGGCGAGGTGGGGCGTCGGGATCTTGCCGCCGAAGCTGGCGATGTTGACGATCCGCCCGCTGCCGCGCTGCCGCATCTCCGGCAGACAGTCCAGGATGAACAGCAGCGGCGCTTCGAAGTGCACGTCCATCGCGTCCCGGAAATCCGCCAGCTTCATGTGCGCCATCGGCCCGACCGTGATGATGCCGGCGTTGTTGACCAGTACGTCGATCGGCCCGAACCGCGCACGCGTCTGTTGGACGACGTTGGCGATTTCGTCCGCCTGCGTGACGTCGCAGACCACGCTGAGGACTTCGCCGCCGTCGCGCGTCAGTTCTTGCTCGGCCGCGGCCAACTCCTGGGCGTCGCGGGCGCAGATCGTGACGCGTGCGCCGCGGGCGATCAGCTCCTGCGCGATGGCCAGCCCGATGCCGCGGCTGCCGCCGGTGACGATGGCGGTCTTGCCCGTCAGGTCGAAGTGACGCCGGTTGCGCACGATCGCGCGGACGCCGAAATAGCCCGCCGTGGTGATGCCGACGGCGGCGGCGAGGGCGCCGAACAGGAACGAATTGGACGATGACGAACGGCGAACAGGAATGCTCATGCCAAAGGTTATGCCCGTTACAGGACCAACGACGCAAGAATGCGACGCGTTAACGCAATAAACCCGTGTAGCCGCTGGGCATGCCCGGCGGCTAAATACGCGTGGCCCGACTACACTGTGGACGATGGTGGAGAAATCGTACCTTGTTCAGAAGTTCGCGAAGCTGAAGTTCAGCCAGTTCGGCCTGATCGGCTACAGCGTCGGCGGCGAAGAGACGGCCGTGCAGATTCCCGAGCTGAATGTCTGCTTCGACACCGGCCGCTGTCCGCAGTTCGCCCTCACCAGCGACCTGATGCTCATCAGCCACGGCCACATGGACCACATTGCCGGCGTCGCCTATTACCTGTCGCAGCGGCATTTTCAGGGAATGAAGCCGGGCACGCTGGTCGTGCCGCGCAGCCTCGAACGGCCGATCGAAAACCTGCTGCGCGCCTGGCAGGACGTGGAGCGCCAACAGGTGCCGTATACCATCCTGCCGATGTCGCCGGGCCAGGACTATCCGGTGCGGCGCGACTTCCTGATCCGCGCCGTCGCGACGCACCACGGCTCGCCATCGCTGGGGTTTGTCCTGATCAACGTGCGCGAGAAATTGAAGCCCGAATACGCACACCTGACCGGCGAGCAGATCGCCGAATTGCGCCGGCAGGGCACGGAGATTCAGTACAAGCTGGAGGTGCCGCTGGTCGCCTACCTCGGCGACACCACGTACGGCGAAGTGTTCGACAACGAACACGTCATGTCGGCCCAGGTGTTGCTGTGCGAATGCACGTTCTTCGACCCCACGCACCGCACGAAAGCCAAGGCCGGCAAGCATCTGCACGTCGAAGACTTCGTGAAAGTCTTAGCCAAGAGCCGCAATGAGCACGTCGTGGTGCTGCACGTCAGTCGCCGCACCGGCATCCGCCGGGCCAAGCATCTGCTGCGCAAAATGGTGCCGATCGAGCAGTTCGAAAAGACGCACTTCCTGATGGACTTCGACGACAGCGTCGCGGCCGGCGAGATCGACGACACGGCCACGCCTTCGTCGAACGCGTGAGACCCGTCTGCTCTTGTAGGGCTGGCATTGCCCGCTTCTTGCGCCCGACGGAAGGCAGTGCCCGCCCTACAACCTACAAGAGTCGCGATCAGTCTCCGCCTTCGTTGTTCGTCAGGCCCGACGCCGCCGGCGACGTTGCCGCGACCAATTTCGCCACCTTTTCCGGTGGCGGGGCGAGGAACGCGGCCGAGTCGTAGTAGGCCGTGAAGGTCATCACTTTGTAACCCTTGAACGTGACGATGCTGACGCCGCGATAGCGGATCGGCTGGTCGTTGGGCAGGGTGCCGGTGGAGACCCACTGCATGACGCTGGTGTCGCCGATGGTGTGGTCGGTCGTGAATGTCGAATGGATCGTGCCGAACGCGTGCAGGTATTCTTTCCAGAACTGCGTAATGGCGTCTCGGCCGCTAAGCTTTCGCTCGTGTGCGGGCGTGTCGACGGTGGCGTCGTCGTGGAACAGCGCGACCATAGCGGCCGGGTCTTTGGACTGTTCGATCTGCTGCAGTGTGGCCTTGAACGTGTCGGCGTTGGTCGTGGGCATGAGCGCGACTCCTTCTGACCGACTGTAGAACCGCCGGCCGGGCGAAGAAGCACTTTCAAAAGACAATTGTGTGGCCCGCGGACATTCCTGCTGGCTACACGGGAAATCAGGCACGTGAGGTTTCGTCTTCGATCGGTTTGACGTCGTGCAGCGATTTGAGTCGGCGTACTTCCGGGAACTTCGCGGCGACGCCGATAACGACCAAAATCGACGCGATCCCGCCGCCGACCACGCTGGCGACCGGGCCGAAGTGGTACGCCGTCCAGCCGCTCTCCAGACCGCCCAGTTCGTTGCTGCTGCCGACGAAAATCTGGTTCACCGCCAGCACGCGGCCGCGCATGGCGTCGGGCGTGGCCAAGGGCACGAGCGAATGGCGGATTACGACGCTGATGTTGTCGAACGCCCCGGTCAGCACCAGCATGCAGAACGACAGCGCGTAGTTGCGACTGAGGCCGAACACGATGGTGGCCGCGCCGAAGCCGGCGACGGTCCAGAGCAACATGCGGCCGGCGTTTTTGAACGGGGGCAGGTGCGCCTGGACGAGGGCCATCGTCACCGCGCCGACGGCGGGCGCGGCGCGCAAACAGCCGAAGCCGAACGCGCCGACGTTCAGAATGTCCTTGGCGAAGATCGGCAGCAGAAACGTCGCCCCGCCGAACAGCACGGCGAACAGATCGAGCGTCAGCGCCGCCAGGATCAATTTGCTGCGGAAGACGAATCGAATGCCGGCCATCAGGTCCGCCAGGCCGGCGGGCTTCGGGCGGCCGGGCCCATCGGTCGAGGTAGGCACTGCGGTCGAGGGTGGGACCGGTGTGGCCTCGGGCAGCATCAGGATCAGCACGAAGGCGACGACGAAAAAGACGCTCGCTACGGCGTACGCCACGCCCGGGCCGCCGAGCCAGACGATCAGGCCGCCGATCGCCGGGCCGCCCATGCTGCTGATTTCGAAGCCGGTGCTGTTCCACGTCACGGCGTTGGGATAAACCGACGCCGGCACCGTAGCAGCCATCAAGGCCTCGCGGCTGGGCCGGCCGATGGTGCCGCCGACGGCGCCCAGGCCGAGCAGGCCGTACATCGACCAGAGCAGGTAGGGCGGCCACGGCTGATCGCCCGGCACGTCGAACAGCCACGCCATGATCATCAGGCCGGTCGCACAGAACGTCGTCGACACCTGCATGAACAGGAACAGTTTTCGGCGCGAGAACGTGTCGGCCATCTGCCCGGCCGGCAGCGACAGCAGCAGCATCGGGATCGCCAGGATCAGGCCGAGCAGGCCAAGGTCCCACGCCGTCGCCCCGGGCCGGTCGTAAATCTGCCAGCCGACGGCGGCGGCCTGAATCTGCGAGCCGGCGGCGGAGAGAAAGAAAGCGCTGATGAACCGGCGGAAGGCGGGGATGCGCAGGGCGGCGTACGGGTCGTGCGCGGCGCGGCCGGCGGGCGACTCGTACTCAAGCATGTCCTGGTCCGTCGCCGCCGCGGCGGGGCGGTCCTGGTCGGCCAGTGGGTCGGCCAGTTCGAACTCGGGACGCGGCGGCCGGCTTTGAGGATCAGACGGATTCGGGTCGGGGTCGGCAGGTGGCATGGGACGGTCGGGCCAGCATCGGGAATTCCCTGCGTCGACGCAACGCCCGTCGCGGCTTAAACGATTTTAACCGGCCCGCCGCGCGCCGGGCCGCGTAGCATCGCGCATGAGCACGATCCAAGACACCATCAAGGGCTACCTGCGTCCGGCGAGTGAAAGCAACCAAACCGGCGACAAGCCAAAGAACGTGAGCGAAACCGAACGCCTTGTCAGCGCCGCCGCCGGCCTGCTGCTGGTCAAGGGCGGCCTGCGCCACCGCGGCCTGCTCGGTCTGATCGGCCTCGGCGCGGGCGCGAGCCTGGTGCACCGCGGCTACACCGGCCACTGCGGCTTATACAAATACCTCGGCGTCAGTGCGTTCCAGCCCGCGTCGCCGCACGCCTACTTCGATCACGGCATCCACGTGAAGGCGGCCATCACCGTGAACAAGTCGCCGCAGGAGCTGTACGACTTCTGGCGCAAGTTCGACAACCTGCCCAAGTTCATGGACCACCTGATCAGCGTCACCGTACACGACGACAAAAAGAGCAAGTGGGTGGCCAAAGGGCCGATGGGCACGGAAGTGAAGTGGGAGGCCGAGATCATCAACGACGTGCCGGGCGAATTAATCGCGTGGCGGTCGCTGGCCGGTGCGCAGGTCGATAACGCCGGCTCGGTGCGCTTCATCCCCGGCCCGGCCGACCGCGGAACGGAAGTGCGCGTGAATCTCGACTACATCCCGCCGGGCCGGCAGGTCGGCAAATGGGTGGCGAAGCTGTTCGGCGAAGAGCCGACGCAGCAGATTCACCAGGACCTGCGCAAGTTCAAACAACTGATGGAAACCGGTGAAGTGACGACGACGGCGGGACAACCGCATGGGTCAAAGCTGTCGTAACCGTGCTTCGATAACGCGCGGCAAGCAGTCGTTCGAGAGCCGCCGGACTCCGTTCGGCTTCAGCAAAAGGCCGGACGGAGTCCGGTGGCTCTCAAAAATCCCGTTTCGACTCACGCACTGAAGGAAAGACATGAAAGCCCTCTGCTGGAACGCCAAAAACGACGTGCGGGTCGAGACGGTGCCGGACCCGAAGATCCTGAACCCACGCGACGCGATCATCAAGATCACCACGACCGCCATCTGCGGCAGCGATCTACACCTGCTCGACGGCTACATCCCCACAATGAAGCCCGGCGACATCCTCGGCCATGAGTTCATGGGCGAAGTGGTCGAACTCGGCAGCGAAGTGCGAAACCTGCAGAAGGGCGACCGCGTGGTCGTGCCGTTCAACATCGCCTGCGGCAACTGCTGGTACTGCAAGAAAAAGCTCTGGAGCTGCTGCGACAACAGCAACCCGTCGCCCGACGTGGCCGAAGGGTTGTACGGCGCGCCGCCGTCGGCACTGTTCGGCTACAGCCACATGTTCGGCGGCTATGCCGGCGGGCAGGCGCAGTACGTTCGCGTGCCGTTCGCCGACGTCGGGCCGATGAAGGTGCCCGACGGCGTGCCGGACGAGAAGGTCATTTTTCTGACCGACATTTTTCCCACCGGCTACATGGCGGTCGAAAATTGCAACGTGCAGCAGGGCGACACGATCGCCATCTGGGGCTGCGGGCCGGTGGGGCAGTTCGCGATCAAGTCCGCGTTCCTGCTCGGGGCCGAACAGGTGATCGCCATGGACGACGTTCCCGAGCGCCTGAAGATGGCCCGCCAGAGCGGCGCGACGACGATCGATATCTCGAAAGAGCCCGTCTACGACCGCCTGATGGACCTGACTGCCGGCCGTGGCCCCGACGGCTGCGTCGACTGCGTCGGCCTGGAAGCGCACGGCGCGACGCTCGATCACTGGTACGACATGGCCAAGGTGAAACTCGGCATCGGCACCGACCGCACGCACGCGCTGCGCCAGACAATCAACTGCGTGCGCAAGGGCGGCACCGTCAGCATCCCCGGCGTGTACGGCGGCTTCCTGGACAAGTTCCCGTTCGGCGCGGCGTTCGCCAAGGGCGTGACCTTTAAGATGGGCCAGACGCACACGCACACTTACCTCAAGCCGCTGCTCGACCGCGTGCAGAACGGTGAGATCGACCCCAGCTTCGTCATCACCCACACGCTGCCGCTGGAACAGGCCCCGCATGGGTACGAAATCTTCCGTGCGAAAAAGGACGAGTGCGTGAAAGTGGTGTTGAAGCCGAATTGAATCAGTGGAGACTTATGAGTGGGAAGTGGAGAGTTACAGAGCGGAGGCGATTTGCTTCTTGCCTTCAACTCTCCACTTCCCACTCATCACTCTCCACTGGTTTTGCTCACACCTGCACTGCCCCGATCGTCCAAGCGTCGTCGCGCGGGCGGCTGTTGCCGTAGAGGTCGCCGAAGACGCCTGCATAGTTGCGTTCGCCGCTGTCGAGCAGGGCCAGGTCGCTGGTCGGCTTGTACGAGCCGTTCAGAACAACGTCTTCCTGGTAATCGGTGCCCACCTGCGATACGGCGTTCCAGCGGCTGATGTTGTAATAGTTCTGCAGATCGTTCAAGTCGGAACTGATGATCACGAACCCCGTCCCACCGGGCGTGCGGCTGGCGACGTAACGGCTGACGGCGGGCACCGGCCACAGGTTGTTGCTGATCTTCGTAAAGCTGCTCATGTTCGACGCGCCGTTCACCCAGATGGCGGCCGTCCCGTACGAGCCCATCAGCATGCTGTCGGCGCGGTACAGGTTGTTCACGAGCGTGATCCCGCTCACCCGGCCCTGCACCGCCATCATGCGGCCGCGGGAACTGTTGTTGACGAACGTGTTGTTGGCCACGTTCAGGTTGGTCACGCCGCGGTTGTAGGTGCTGTCGTACCCGTCGACGCGCAGGGCGTCGACGGCGCTGAACTCGATCACGTTGTTGCGGAAGTACAGGTTCGACACGCCGTGCACGATTTCGAACGAGGTGCCGTAGGCCTTGTTGTTTTCGAAGACCACGTCGTTCAGGCGTCCGCCCTTGTCGTTCAGGGAGTCGGCCCCGCCGAGCGGGCCGACCTGCACGCGCGGGCCGCGGAACGTGTTGCCGTAAACGTAAACGTCGTTCCCCTTCTGCAGGTTCAGCGCCATCTTGCTGGTTTCGAAGCCGTAGGTTTGCGGGTTGGCTAAATCGTTGTAGGCGATCAGCAGGCGGTCGACGCCGTAGATGCGGATGGGGTGTTCGTGGGTGCTGTTGAGCACCTTGTTGCCGAGCAGGACGAAGTCGCTGCCCTGGCCCCAGACGAGGTAGCTGCGCAGGCCGTACGTGGTGGGTGAATCGCACCGCTGCACCAGCACGCCGGTGGGGCCGCTGTTGGTTTGGATGGCGTAACCGACGTTCAGGAACGTGACGTCGCGGACAACAGTCTGGACGCCCGCGATGTCGATGGCATGAGGCATGCCGCTGCGACTGCTGTCGGGGCCGGTGAACCGGCTGTCGAACCGCACGTTCTCGATGACCGTGCCCACGGCCGCGCCGTTGATGTAGATCATTTCCGACGTGTCACGGGCGCCGTTCCATTTGATGGTGGCCTTGGAACCGCCGTAGCTGGCCAGCCGCACGTTGTCGCCACTGATGTGGACGGTGTCGTCGATGTTGAAGGTGTCGCTGCCGCGCAGCAGGATGTCGACGTTTGAACGGCCCTTGGCCATCGCGGCCGCTTTTGCCAGCGTCCTGACCGCCGACCCGCTGGAGCTGCCGTTGTTGCCGTCGCTGCCGGTCGACGACACGTAGATCGCCTGCCGCCCGGCCGACGCGACGTTCACGGTGACGCTGGTCTGCCGGAAGCCCATCTTTTCGTTCCAGAGCTTCAGGGTGATTGTGTACGTGCCGGGATTTTCGTAGACGTGGGCGGCGTTGAAGCCGACGAGGGTGTTGTAGTCGCCGCCGGAGTCGCCGAAGTTCCATTCGAAGTGGGCCGTGTCTTGTCCGCCGGTGCCGTACTTGCTGTTCAGGCCGTGCACGAAAACGGCTTGGCCCGCCTTAATCGACGCCGTCATCACGCTGATAGCCGGCGACGGTGCGGCGGCCGACGGATTGTTCGGCGTGGGCGTGGGCGTGGGCGTCGGCGTCGGTTCGGGCTTGACCGGATCGGGCGTCGGAACGGGGACGGACGATCCCTCTGTGCCCACGGCGTATTCGACGCCCGTCGCACTGTCCGTGCCTGCGCCAGCGTCGGCGCGATCGATGCCGCCGTCGCCGGACAGCGCGTCGTTGCCGCTGCCGCTGTCGATCGTGTCGTTGCCCGTGCCGGCGTAAACGGTGTCGTTGCCGCCGTTGGTGGTGATGCGGTCGTCTCCGTCGCCGCCGACGACGGTATCCCAGCCGGCCGAGCCGACGAGTGTGTCGTTGCCCGCGCCGCCGCTCAGGCTGACAGGTTGGGAAATGGCGGAGTCGATCGCGATGTAATCCGCCTGGCTGCCGCCGCTGATGACGATCCGGCTGACGCCGCTCGCATAAGTCAGCCGACGCGCGCCGGCCACGATCATGACGCCGGAGCCGCTCTTGAACACGCGTATTACATTTGTGGACGAAGGCAGTGCGTTGAACGTCAGGGTGCCGCCGGTAAGCGAAGCGGTGCCGGCGGCCGGCACGCTGCTCAGGCCGGGGTGATAATCGACGTTCGTGCGGGTTTCGGTGTTCAGGGTGGTGTCGTTGCCTGTGCCGCCGTCCGCCGAATCATTGCCGTTCCCGCCGTCGACGTAATCGTTGCCGTTCCCGCCGACGAAGCGGTCGCCGCCGTCGTTGAGGAGGGCGATGTCGTTGCCGTCGCCGCCGCTGACCGTGTCGCCGCCGCTGCCGCCGCTGACAAAGTCGTTGCCGCCGCCGAGGGCGATGGTGTTGAAGCCGCTCGTGTCGAAGACATTGTCGCTGCCCGCGCCGCCGGTCACGGTGTCATTGCCGCTGCCGGGGATGATCACGCTGTCGAGGGGAACCGTGCTGCCGAACGTGATACGGTCGCCGAGCGAACCGCCGGTCACACGCACGCTGCGGATGCTGCTGGCGGCGACGGATTGCCTGGTCGCGCCAACGGCCGCGGTGTAGGTCTGGCCATTGGACGAGAGCTCGAGCGAGATCGTATTGGAGGCCGAGGCATTGCCGGTCAAAACGAGTTCGGTGTTGGTCACAGCAATGGCGGCCAGCAGGCGGCGTGCTTCCAGCGACTGAACGTGGAACGTCGAGGCGATCGGTGAGATTTGAGTGGCGTTGCGCTTCCGAATGTTCATCGAACGTCCCTTTTTTAAGGCCGGCCCAATAGGGCCCGAGAGTCAACCTGGCGCAGGTCGCGCAGTCGGCAGGACAATCTGTTTAGTCGTTAGGACGTTGCGGCGGCAAGGGATGTTTCACGAGAAAGTAAAAAAATCTTCATGCGGCCGGACCGTGCAACGACCATCGGCGTGCGGAAAGTCGTTGTAACGACGATCTTTACGGCCGGACTTGGGTAATATCCCTAGTCGGCAGGCGTCTCAACTTGTCGCAGGCCTTACAGGCCCCATAATCGACAGGATGGTCACCATCGGCATCCAGTACGAAGGCCAGCTCGGCACCACGGCGACGCACGGCCCCAGCGGCACGACCCTCCGCACGGACGCGCCCGTCGACAATGCCGGCCGCGGACTGTCGTTCTCGCCGACGGACCTGTTGGCCACCGCCCTCGGCACCTGCGTGCTGACCACAATGGCCATCGTCGCAGGGCGTCATGGCGTACCTTTCGAAGCGGCGAAAGGGCAGGTCACGAAGGTGATGACGACCACCGGCCCGCGCCGAATTGAAACGCTCGACGTCATTTTATCCCTGCCGGCGGCCGTCACACCGGACGACCGTGCACGGCTGGAACACGCCGGTCACGCGTGCCCGGTGACGAAGTGCCTGCACCCGGACGTGAAGGTGAACCTCGTCTTCGATTGGTCGTTGTAAAACTTACAATCGCGATGATTCGAAGGGGGGCCGTCGAGCGGCGTCAGGCGTCGAGGCGCAGGCGCGTGATCTGCTCAAGGCACCGCTGCGTCTCGGCTTCGATCAGGGGAAGCCGCTGCAGGACCGTTTCGTCCCCGGCTAGTAGTGCCGCTTCAGCCTCGGCCAGCAAATCGGCCAAGTGCCCGGCGGCGATCGTCGCGGCGGAACTTTTAAGCTGATGCACGCCCGCACGGCCGGCGGCTAAATCGCCCCGGGCCAAGGCGTCGCGGACCCTCTCAAGGCTCGGGGGCGTGTGATCGTGGAACAAGCGCAGCAGGTCGCGCAGCAGCACCTGGTGCCCGAGCGTGCGGCGCTCCAGGAGGGTTAGATCGATCGGCGCGGCGTTCACCACACGCGTTGCATCGTCCAAAGTCGCCTACCTGCTGAAGGAACAAAACCAATCCAACATTTGACTTTGAGTATTCAAAATAATACTCTCGCCGGCTCAAACAGCCGACGACGGCTATAGTCTGCGTTGTGACGGGCCGGCGAAGGCCGCCGGACGACGTGGACAGTTCGGACCCAAAGGAGCAGTGGCGTGTCCTCGATTTCGACGCAGAAGTCTGATTTACTCAACGTGATGCCCACCCAAAGCCCTGATCGGCAGGCTGACGAACTACTGGCGGCGGGGGCGGCCAGCGGGTTCGGCATGGTCCGTGTGCCCGCCAAAGGCCAATTTTGGCGTACTTGGCTGGCCTTCACAGGGCCGGGGCTGATGGTGTCGGTCGGGTACATGGACCCGGGCAACTGGGCCACCGATTTGGCCGGCGGTTCGCGCTTCGGCTACATGCTGCTGTCGGTCATCCTGATCTCGAACCTGATCGCTATGCTGCTGCAGCACCTGGCACTGAAACTGGCGATCGTCACCGACCGCGACTTGGCCCAGTCTTGCCGCGACCATTATTCCAAGCCCGTTTCGTTCTGCCTGTGGATTTTGTGCGAAATCGCGATCGCCGCGTGCGATTTGGCCGAAGTCATCGGCTCGGCGATCGCGCTGAACCTGCTGTTCGGCCTGCCGCTAGTGTACGGCGTGATTATCACCTCGCTGGACGTGCTGCTGATCCTGACCTTGCAGGCCAAAGGCTGGCGGTATTTGGAAGCCATTATCGTTGCACTGGTGATGACGGTGGGGGCCTGCTTCGTCTATCAGATCGCGGCGTCGCAGCCGAGCATCACCGGCATCCTCGGCGGTCTGCTGCCGCGGCCGGAAATCGTGGTGAACCCGGAAGCCCTGGTCATCGCCGTCGGCATCCTGGGCGCGACGGTGATGCCGCACAATCTGTACCTGCACAGCGGCATCATCAAGACGCGTGGCTATGACCGCGACGACACCGGTCGGAGCCGGGCGATTAAGTTCGCCACGCTCGATTCGACGGTGTCGCTGGCGTTCGCGTTCTTCATCAACGCCGCGATCCTGATCCTGGCCGCCAAGGCGTTCCATGGCCAGCCGGGCCCGCCGGTCGAAAGCATCGAAGAGGCGCACAAGCTGCTGACGCCCACCCTCGGCGCGACGTTCGCCAGCACGCTGTTCGCCGTCGCCTTACTGGCCAGCGGGCAGAGTTCGACCATCACCGGCACGCTGGCCGGGCAGATCGTGATGGAAGGGTTCCTGAACCTGCGCATCCGCCCGTGGCTGCGCCGGCTGGTCACGCGGTCGATCGCCATCGTGCCGGCCGCCATTGTGGCCAGCATTTACGGCGACAGCGGCGTCACCAAACTGCTGATCTTCAGCCAGGTCATCCTGTCGTTGCAGTTGTCTTTCGCGGTAATTCCGCTGGTGATGTTCACGTGCAGCCGGGCGAAGATGGGGCGGTTCGCCAACCCGATCTGGATCGGCGTTCTGGCTTGGTTCAGCGCGGTCGTGATCAGTGGGCTGAACATCTACCTGCTGGTGCAGACCGTTGGCGGTTGGGTCACGGGCGATTAATAGAGGGCGGGTTTACAGGCGCGGCCGAGCCGCTATCGTGAACGGCGACCGCCGTATCCCGCCATGCCTGACGCTTTGCCCGATATCGCCCGCCCGCGGCAGCGCTCCCGCAGGTTCTTCGTCCGCGGCTTGAAAACCCTGCTGCCGACGCTGATCACGCTGTACCTGATTGTCTGGGTCTGGGAGTTCCTTTGGGAAAACGTCGGCCGGCATCTCATCTGGCTGTTGCAGAATCTGCAGTACCAGCTGGCCGGCGACGAGGCGCAGTGGGGGGCGATCCGCCGGACCTGGACGAATGAGCGGGGCGACTGGCAGTGGTGGGCGCAGCTGGTCGGCGTGGCGCTGGCCGTGTTGATCGTCTATTTAGTGGGTCTACTGGTCGGCAATCTGATCGGCCGGACGTTCTGGCGGCTGGGCGAAAGTCTAGTGCTGCGCATCCCGGTCGTGCGGGCAATTTATCCGGCCGCCAAGCAGATCACCGATTTCGTCCTCTACGAGAAGTCGGCGGCAACGAGCAATTCGCGCGTCGTCGCCTGCCGGCCGCACGCAAATGGGGTGTGGTCCATCGGCCTGGTCACCGGCCCGGGGATGAAATCCCTGGAGCAAATCAGCGGCGAAGAGCTGGTCACGGTGTTCGTCCCGAGCAGCCCGACGGCGTTCAGCGGGTACGTGCTGGTGGTGCCGCGGTCGCAATTAGTCGAATTGCCCATGAAGGTGGAGGAAGCAATGCGTATCCTTATCAGCGGCGGCGTGTTAACGCCCGCCGAAGCGGCCGGCGCGTCGTCCGGTCGGGCGGGGCGGGTGTGATTTTGTCTCACCCCCCGCTACAATGCCCCTAACGCGGGAAAAAGGAGTTGCTGTGCAAGTAGTCGTTTCGAGCCGACACATGGATTTGACCGAAGCCCTCAGGACCCACGCCGAGCAAAAGGCCGGCAAATTGGTCAAATATTTCGACCGCATTCAGGAAATCGAAGTGGTTCTTGATCACAGCAAGACGAACATTCAGGTCGAAATTATTGTCAATGCCGAGCACAAAAAAGAATTCGTCGCGCATCACGAGCACCCCGACGGGTATACCTGCATCAACGAGTGCGTCGAGAAGCTCGAACGCCAAGTCAGCGAACACAAGAAATCGGTCCGGAACCGCAAGCACGTCGACCACGGCGCGACGATCCGACACGACTGATTCGCCAGCAACGAACGCCGCCCGGAAGGACGACCCTAGGTCATGAAATTGAAGGAGTTTATCGTTCAGGACGCGATCGTCGCGGACTTACAGGCGTCCAGCCGCGACGAAGCCCTGGTGGAATTGGTCACGGCACTGGCGAACGCGGGCACGGTGCCGCTTTCGTCAGTGCCGGAGATCGTCGCGGCTCTGATCAAACGGGAAACGAACGGCTCGACCGGCTTCGGCAAGGGCGTGGCCGTTCCGCACGTGAAGCACCCGTCCGTGCAACGCATGGCCGGCGCGATCGGCCGGAGCGTGAACGGCCTCGACTTCGCCGCCCTCGACGGGCAGCCGGTCTACAGCGTGTTCCTGTTGCTCAGCCCGGACAACCAGCCGCAACAGCACCTGCAGGCGATGAACATCGTCTTCAGCAATCTGCAGAAGGACATGTTCCGCCGGTTCCTGCGCCAAAGCGACAGCCGCGAGAAGATCGTCGAACTGCTGGACGAAGCGGACGCGGGCAAGTAGCGGCGGGGCGTGTAAAGCGGGCCGGGCGGCCGGGTGTCATGGACCATGAGTGTCGTGAGTCGTGAAATCGTCATTCGCAATGCCCTCGGGCTGCACGCCCGCCCGGCCATGCAGTTCGTCGACCTGGCCAACCAGTTCGCCAGCGAGATTGTGGTCGAAAAGCCCGCTACAACGGGCGGCGACGAAGCCGTCCGCGTCGACGGCAAGAGCGTGATGCAGATGATCACCCTCGAAGCCATCGAAGGCACCCTTTTGCACGTCAAGGCCGACGGCGCAGACGCCGAGGCCGCAGTGGAACAGTTAGCCAAGCTCGTCGAAGACAAGTTCGGCGAGGACGAATAGGAGAGAGTGGACAGTGGACAGTGGGCAGTGGGCAGTGAAGACAAGACCGACGACTCTGTCGCTTCTTTCTTCACTGCCCACTGCCCACTGCCTACTGCCCGCTAGCTGAATGGAAATCATCAAAGGGATCGGTGTCTCCCCCGGGGTGGTAATTTGCCCCGCGGTGGTGTTGGACGCCGAAGACCTGGTCATCCCCCGCAGGCTGGTCGACGTGCAATCCGTCGATTCCGAAGTGGCACGCCTGCGTGAGGCCTTCACCAAGGCCGCCGCCGACTTGAGTGTCTTCCGCGGCGAACTCAACGCCGAGCACGGCAACGAGATCGCCAGCATCTTCGACTTCCACGCCGGCTTGCTCAAAGACAAGACTCTGATCAACAGCGTGGTCAAGGAAATCCAGACCAGCCACACCAACGCCGAGTATGCCGTCAGCGTCGCCATGAAAAAGCTGGCCGGCACGTTCCTTCAGATGAAGGATTCGTACCTGTCCGACCGCGTCAAGGACATTTACGACATCGAAAAACGCGTCCTGCGCACCCTGATCGGCCGTGCCCACGAGGGGCTGCTGAACCTGCAGCAGAACGTCGTCCTGATCGCCCATGACCTGCTCCCGTCGCAGACGGCGGCGCTGGACAAGAATTGGGTCAAAGGCTTCGCCTGCGACGTCGGCGGCCGCACCAGCCACACGGCCATCGTCGCCCGCGCCATGGGCATTCCCGCCGTCGTCGGCCTGGGCAATGTCAGCAGCGCCATCAGCGGCGGCGACCTGGTCATCATCGACGGCACACGGGGCGTGGTCATCGTCGATCCCGACGCCGAGCAGCTTACTGAACACGAAGAATACGTCCGCCAGTACATCGAGTTCGAAAAGCAGCTCGCCACGCTGATCGACCTGCCCGCGGAGACGACCGACGGCCACGCGGTCACGCTGATGGCGAACATCGAGTTTCCCGCCGAAATCGACGACGCCCTCGGCCGCGGCGCACTCGGCATCGGCCTCTACCGCACCGAGTTTTTGTACATGGCCAGCGTGGTCGAGCCGACCGAGGAAGACCATTACCTCGCCTACGCCGACGCGGTCCGCCGCCTCGACGGCCGGCCGCTGGTCATCCGCACGCTGGACCTGGGCGCAGACAAATACGTCTTCGGCAAAGGCCCCAGCAAAGAGGCCAACCCCTTCCTCGGCGACCGCAGCATCCGCATGTGCCTGCACAACCTGCCGATGTTCAAAAGCCAGCTGCGCGCCATCCTCCGGGCGGCCGTGGAAGGCGACGTGCGCATCATGTTCCCGATGATCAGCACCATCATGGAACTCCGCCAGGCGCGCATGGTGCTGAACGACGTGATCGAAGAACTGGAAGACGAAGGCATCCCGTTCAACGGCAAGATCCCCGTCGGCATGATGGTGGAAGTGCCGTCCGCCGCGCTGCTGGCCAGCAACTTCGCGCGGGAAGTGAACTTCTTCTCGATCGGCACGAACGACCTGATCCAGTACACCCTGGCCGTCGACCGCACGAACGAGCGCGTCGCCGGTCTGTTCACGCCGGCGCACCCGGCGGTCTTATCCCTGATCCGCGACGTCATCCGCGCCGCCAACCGCCAAGGCATTGGCGTGAGCGTGTGCGGTGAAATGGCGGGCGAACCCCTTTACACGTTGCTGCTCCTGGGGCTGGGGCTCAACACGTTTTCGATGAACGGCCCCGACGTGCCGGAGGTCAAAAAGAACATCCGCAGCACGACCACCGAACACGCGCGCCAAGTGGCGCGCAAGGTCATGAGTTTCGATTCCGAACGCCAGGTGGTTCACTACCTGCGCGAGGAAACCCGGAAGATAATTCCGGAGGCTTTTTAGGAGACAGTGGGCAGTGGGCAGTGGGCAGTGGGCAGTGAAGACAAAGACCGGCAATTTTACCGCTTCTTTCTTCACTGCCCACTGCCCACTGCCTACTGCCCACTAAAGACAATGGCAAAAGAAATGCTCATCAACGTCAGCGCCGGCGAAGAATGCCGCATCGCGCTGCTCGAGGACGGTCGGCTCGAAGAGCTCTACATGGAGCGCACGAGCAACACCTCGCACGTCGGCAACATCTACAAAGGGAAGGTCACCAATGTCGAGCCGTCGATCCAGGCCGCCTTCGTCGACTTTGGCATCGGCCGTAACGGCTTCCTGCACATCAGCGACCTGATGCCCACCTACTTCGGCCGCCGCGGCGAAAACGCCCCCGCCGAAAAAGTCGGCCAAAAACTCGGCCGACGCGACCGCCCGCCCATCCAGCAGTGCCTGCGCAAGGGCGACGAAATCGTCGTGCAGATCATCAAGGAAGGCATCGGCACCAAGGGCCCGACCCTCAGCACCTATCTCAGCGTCCCCGGCCGCGTCCTGGTAATGATGCCCGGCATGGCGAAAATGGGCGTAAGCAAGAAGATCGAGGACGAAGAAGAACGCAGCCGCCTGCGCAAAATCCTCGACGGCCTGACGCCCCCGAAGGACTGCGGCTTCATCATCCGCACCGCCGGCATCGGCAAGAGCAAGGTCGAGATCGAGCGCGACCTGAAATACCTCGCCCGCCTGTGGGACCAGCTCAAAAAGCAGATCGATAAAGACAAGCCGCCCGTCGAGCTTTACACCGAAGGCGACCTCATTACGCGCAGCGTGCGCGACGTGTTCACCAGCGACGTCGACAGCATCATCGTCGACGACAAGGAGACCGCGAAGAAGATCAAGGACTTCATCAAGCTGGCGATGCCGCGCACGAAGAACAAGGTGGAGCTGTACGAAGACGTCGTGCCGCTGTTCCACAAGTACGAGCTGGAGAACGTCGTCGAGGGCATGTACAGCCGCCGCGTGCCGCTGCCCAGCGGCGGCAGTCTGATCATCGACCAGACCGAAGCCGTCGTCGCCATCGACGTCAACAGCGGCAAGTTCCGCGACCACAGCGACGCCGAGACGACCGCCTTCAAGACCGACATGGAAGCCGCCGACGAAATCCCGCGGCAACTGCGCCTGCGCGACATGGGCGGCGTGATCATCTGTGACTTCATCGACCTTCGCTTCGAGCGCCACCGCCGCGAGCTGGAAGAGCGTTTGTTCGAGAACCTGAAGCAGGACCGGGCCAAGACGCGCATGCTGCGTATGAGCCAGTTCGGCATCATCGAAATGACCCGCCAGCGCATGCGGCCCAGCCTGCGCAAGGCCATCTACCACGACTGCCATGCCTGCGCCGGCCAAGGCATGGTCAAGACGCCCGAGAGCATGGCCCTCGACGTCATGCGCAAGCTGCGCATCGCCCTGAACGACTCGGCCGTCGTCCGCGCTCTGCTCACGGTCCACCCCGAAGTGGCCACCTACCTGCAGAACAAAAAACGCTACGAACTGGCGAAGCTGGAACAAGTCACCGAAAAATCGGTGGCGATTGTTGGTGATGCCGATTTGTCGACCGACGAAACGAAGTTCGAGCTGTACGACTCGCGCGACGGCTACATCTACATCGCCGAACTCGGCATGGCCCTGCCGAGCACGCACGGCCAGACGCGCCGCGACGCCCCGCAAGGCGGGGGCCCACGTCGACGCGACGAGCGTCGCCGCGAGCCCGCCAAGGCCAAGCACGACAAGCGTGACGACGACTCGGTCGACGCCGACGAAATGTTCAGCGAAGAGGGCGACACCGCCAAGGCCGCCCTGCCCGCCGTCGCACCGGTCAAAGCGCCCGCCAAAGGCCGCGGCCGTGGCAAAGCGGCTGCGGTCGAAGCCGACGACGTCGAAATGGTCGGCAATGACGACGAAGCCAGCGTGGTCGACGTCGAAGACGGCGGCGACGCCATGCCCGGCCCCGCGGCCGGGGGCTTCTTCGACCCGTCCGAACAACGCCACCGTGATCGTGATCGAGGCCGAGGACGCGGCAGGGACCGCGGCCGGGGCGGCCGGCCGGACAATCGCGGGCCCGACCCTCGCAATACCGAAGGCCGAGCCGGCGACAATCGTGGCAACGACCGCGATGCAGACAATCTTGAGGCCGATGACCGCGGCCCAGACGATCTCGCCGTCGAGCCCGTCGAAGAAAATCGCGAAGGCAACCGCAACCGCAATGACCGTGGCGGCCGGGACAACCGGGGCCGGGACAATCGCGGACGCGATAACCGCGGTCGGGACAACCGAGGCCCTGATTCGCGCAATTCCGCGGCGCGAGGCCCCGACCAACGCACGCCGGCCGGCCCGCCGGTCGACGACGAATCGTCGGTAGACCAGGACCAAGACGAATCCAACGAGTCGGCCGAAGGCAATGCTGCCGACGCCCAACTCGACGCGAACCAGGGGGGCGAAGGGCAAGGCGATAACGCCGATCGCGGCCCGATCGGCCCTGACGGTCAGCCGCTGAACCGCGAAGGCGGGCGTCGGCGCAGGCGTCGGCGCGGCCGTCGCGGGCGCGGCCGCAATCCCGGTGAAGAAGGCGGCGACCAGCCCCAGGGCGACCGCCCGACGGGCGAAGCAGGGCAAGTCGACCAGTCACGGGCCGAGCCCGGTCAGCCGCGTAATGACCGTCCGCAGCAAAACCGTCCGCAAGGCGACCGGCCCCAACAGGACCGTCAGCCGCGCGACCTCCCGCCCGGCGAAGAGCCGCAGCGCGACCGCCAGCCACGCCAGCAGCCGCAGGGCCGCGACGGACGCGGCGGTCGGGGCGGACGCGACGGGCGGGGCCAGTCGGGCGACGGCCGGCGCGGCAGCAGCCGGGCCGATCTTTCGCACCTGGCCCGCGAAGCGTCCGCCCGTGACAACGCCCAGGACGGCCCCGGGTACGACCCGGCCGAGGACGAGCACGCCACGCCGGGCAACGACATCAACTTCGTCCCCAAGCCGCGCGAAGAACCCGCCGGCCGGGGCGGACGCGGCGGCCGACGCCCCGTGCGTGGTGGCCGTCGCGGCCCCGCGCCCAAACGCACGCCGCCCATCGAAGGCCTGCCCAACGACGAGGATCTCGACCGCGAAGCCGCGGCCCTGGAAGCCGCGCTCGCCAAGGCCCGTGAGGCGGAAATGACGCCGCCGTCCGACCACGTCGGTCACGCGATGCCCGCGCCGATCAAGGTCCCCAACGTCGCCCCGACCGGCTCCACCGACAGCCACCTGGCCGACGACGAACCGGCAGACGGCGAAGAAGTGCGGCCGCCGGCGTCGTACACGGACCTAGATGCGCTGCCGGATTATGAAGACGATTGATTGGGGCGCGGCTGCGTCTTGTTCCCTCTCCCGTGTAATCAAGGAAGAGGATCAGGGTGAGGGCCGGCGGCCAATGATCCTGATTCGCCCGCCACGTGTCGTCGCCGGGCAGTGAAACTTCAGTTCAGAGACAG
>DASVSC010000233.1:0-7385 GCA_036388295.1 Tepidisphaeraceae bacterium
ACTTCCCACTCTCAACTTCCCACTCTCTTCAAAATAGACTCTGAAACCCGTAAAACGCCCGGTACAAATCCTGGAACATCTTCGCGAAGAAGAAGTTCATGCACATGATCGTCAGGAACGCGGTGACGAAGCTTTCCGTGCAGGCCCGGCCGACGCCGCTGGCGCCGCTGCCGCAGGTGAAGCCTTTGTAGCAGCTGATCAGGCCGATCGCGCCGCCGAAGAACATGCCCTTCCAGACGCCTTCCATGATCTGCCAGGTGTTGACGGCCCGGTCCGAATAGTCCCAGTACGGGGCCGCCGGGATGCCGAGGCTTTTGACGCTGACGAAGTACCCGCCGAGCACGCCGAGCATGTCGGAATAGATCGTCAGAATCGGCGTCAGCAGGATGCAGGCGATCAAACGCGGCACGACCAGGTAGCCGATCGGGTCGGCCCCCATCACGCGCAGGGCGTCGAGCTGTTCGGTGACGTTCATCGTCCCCAGCTCAGCCGTCAGCGCCCCGCCGATGCGGCCCGCCAGCATCACGGCCGCCAGCACCGGGCCGATCTGTTTGACCACGCTGATGTTAATGAGCGCGCCGAGTCGTTCTTCCTGCCCGATGCTTTTGAGCTGCGAGTAGCTTTCGATGCCCATGACCATGCCGATGAACGCCCCGGTCAGGGCGACGACCGGCACGCTGCGCACGCCGACGTCGAACATCTGCGGCAGCACCAGCCGCCAGGTCTTGGCGCGGAAAAACGTCACGGCCAGCCAGGCGAACGTCTGGGCGCAGAAGACGCAAAAGTCGCCGAACACCGCGAGCGAATTGTTCGTGCGTCGGCCGAGGTTTTCGATCATCTGTGCGGGCATGGAGAGCGGCATCTTAGACGCCGTCAGCGGATTTGCGAACGAGGCGCGAACGGGAATGCGTTTGGCAAACGCGAAGCGCTGCTTACTTCGTAATGATCAACCCCAGCGTCGCCGTGAAGTCGGGCGAATCGTCGCCGAGGCCGACGCCCACACCGGCGGCGATCTGCAGGTGGTCGCCCAGTTCCTGGATCAGGCCGATTTCCGCCACGTACTGGTTCGTGTGCGCTTCGAGCGTCTTTTCCCAGAAGACGTCCGTGACCAGCGTCGTGTCATCGAGCACCCGCCGGCCGTAGCCGAGGACGACGTTGTACGCGTCGTCGCGTTCGTCGGCATTGGGGATGAAGTTGCGGCGGTAGACCAGGTTCAGATGAACCGAGTCCCACGTCGGGGCCCAGGCGAGGGTTTTGGTCAGCGTGATCTGGCCCACCAGATCAAGGCCGTCGCTGCGGACGCCGGTGGGAAGGATCACGTTGGTTTCCAACGCCACCGCGGGCCACCATTGGCCCTGCTGTTCGGGGAGAACGAGCCACTGCGCGTTGAGGTTCAGGTCGCCGCTGCCGGTGCGGTCGGCGTCGCTGATGAGGTACGGGAAGGTGAGATGGAGATCGACGTTTTCGGTCAGGCCGTAGGCGACTTCGGGCTGCAGCAGCGTGGTGTCGGTGCCGGCGGCGTCGTGGGCGTAGCGGCCGGAGAACTTGAGGTATGCGTCGCCGAAACTAACGGGATAAGCGTCTTCGACGCGGACCGGAAACTCTGGATCAAGACTCGGCCGTTCGCCCGAACCGGCGACCGCCGGGGTAATCCACACGACCAGCACCAATGCCGCAGAACGCACGCGAGTGGAAAGAGACTTCGGCATGCATTCGAAGCATACGACGATCCATCGCACACGCTACGCACAAAAGTGCGGCGCCTCTGGCTCCCTCTTCGGATATGGCCGGGAGGTGCCGCGGGCTCGCGGGCTGGGGTGGGGGCCATAACGAGACGGGTACGAACGTCGGCCGGCGTTCGCTTCGAGGAAGTCTTCCGTCGCCGGCCCTCACCCCAGCCCTCTCCCGGCCATACCGGGAGAGGGAGCCAGAGGTCGTCTTTGTCGATCGAGCGGTTCGGCTGATTCGTGCCCCGCGCAACAGAAAGCCGGGTCGCGATACCCTCTTGGTCGCGGCCCGGCTGAAATTGCGTGAAGTTGATCAGATCGACTTACGTCGACGACCCGACCGGCTGCGGACGCGGCGCGGCAGGGGTAGCCGGGGCCGGGGGGACCGCAGCAGGGGCGGCGGCCGGGGTGGGTGCCGGGCGCGGGGCGGCCGGCGTGCCATGGTTCGTGCCCACAGGGGCGTACGGGTTGATGTTCAGTCCCTGCCCGCTGGTGGCAGGACGCGTGAACGCGCCCGGGGCGGGTTTGGCGGGAGCGGGCGGCGGCACGTCTTTGCCGGCCGGCTTGTGGTCGGGCTGCAGGACCATGGTCATGCGTTTGCCTTCCATTTTCGCCGGGCGTTCGACTTTGCTCACCGCGTACAGCCACTCGCGGACCTTCGTGAAGATCGCGTAGCCCAGTTCCGTGTGGGCCAGTTCGCGGCCGCGGAACTGGAGCGTGAACTGGACTTTGTTGCCTTCGGAGAGGAACTCGCGGGCGTGGTTGGTTTTGATTTCAAGGTCGTGGTCGCCGATGCGGACCGTGCGGAACTTGATTTCCTTAAGCTGGCCGCCCTTGCTGTGGCCGTGGCTCTTGGCTTCTTTTTTCTGCTGCTGATACTTCCACTTGCCGAAGTCGAGGATCTTGCAGACCGGCGGCCGCGCGTTGGGCGCGACTTCGACCAGGTCCAGACCCGCGTCGCGCGCCATGCGCTGGGCTTCGGCGGTCGGGACGATGCCCACCATTTCGTCTTTGTCATCGATCAGGCGGACGGGCGAAATGCGAATGCGTTCGTTGTAGCGAAAATCGGTAGCGATGGCTGGGACTCCAAAAAACCGTGGCCCGCGGGCAATCCAATCGGCCCCCGCCGGCCCTCAAACCGAGGCCGATCCGCACCCGCGGTTCGGCCACAAACGACGATAGGCCCCCGCTCACACGGGGGCAACCCTACCCGTTATCGTCAATTTTCACCTTTGTGCTGCAAAATGGCAAGGAAAAACTACGGCACGACGCCGCGCCTTTTAACGGCGACGGGCTCCGGCGGTCCGAGAGCAACGCAAGACCCCCGCCCAATGGGTCACCTGTGAACGGCGGACAGTCAGGCCCGCTGGGCCAGGCGTGCGACGACGGCTTCCAGCTCACTCGGTTCCACCGGCCGGGAAATGTGGACGTCGAATCCACTGAGCATCGCCCGGCGTCGGTCGGCGGAGCGGGCGTGAGCGGTCAGTGCGATGGCCTTGACCCGCCCCCCACTTTCCGGCGGCCGGGACCGGAGGGCCTTGATGAACGCGTACCCGTCCATATCGGGCATCCCGATGTCACTGATCAGCACGTCCGGCCGTCCCTCTGCCATGGCGTCCAGGCAGGCTTGGCCGCTGTGGAACACGCTTACCGTTGCTTTGCAGTTTTCCAGGATGCGTCGGACCAAATAGGACGCGTCGGCGTCGTCATCCACCACCATGACGCGAACGCCTTCGAGGTCAGGGCACGGCAGGTCATCCCCCTCGATCGCCGCCTGGGGATGCCGACCGGACTCGTCGGCCGTGATCGTGCGGACGACGGAGATCGGGAGCGAGATAATAAAGGTCGACCCGTGCCCCAGGCCCGCGCTTTTGGCCCGGACGGACCCGCCGTGCAATTCGGCCAGACTCTTGACGATCGCCAGGCCCAGGCCCAGCCCCCGCTGGTGGACGGACGTAGCGTCGGGGCCCTGGGTCAGTCGCTCGAAGACATGAGGGAGCAGGTCCGGTTCCAGCCCGCGGCCGGTGTCGCTGACGGACATCTCGATGTGCGAGTTGACGCGCTCCACCGCGATTTGCACCTTGCCGCCCCGCGGCGTGAACTTTACGGCGTTGGACAACAGATTCCAGATCATCTGCTGGACCCGGCTGGGATCGCCCGACACCGGGCCGGCCAGCGGGTCGATCACGATTTCGATGCGTACGCCCTTGGCGTCGGCGGCCAGATGCACGACTTCAACGGCCGCCGCGATGACGCTCGCCAGTTCCACACGCTGCACGTCCAGCCGCATTTTGCCCGACACGATTCGGCTCATGTCCAGCAAGTCTTCGATCAGTTTGGCCTGCGCCCGCGCGTTACGCCGAATAACGCTCAGCCCCTCGGCCATGTCGGCATCGGTGGAATGACCGGGCTTCAGAATCTCAGCCCAACCGAGAATCGCGTTCAGCGGCGTGCGGATCTCGTGCGAAAGATTCATCAGGAACTCGTCTTTGACCTTCCCGACGCGTTCGGCCTCGAATCGCTTGATGCGCTCTTCTTGCAAGGTCATCGCACTGAGCGCGGCCGCGGCTTTCATGGATTCGATCATGTGTGCACTCCGATTCGGTCCTGTCCCTGAGCCGAAGGAAGATGACGATGCCGGCCGAGAGGCCGTTTGCGAGGTCGGATCGACGCGATGACAGAAAACACAACCCGTTTGCGGTGTTCGCTCGGGGACACCGGCGTTGTTGAACGGCACGAAGCAGGCAGGCGTAGGCCGAACTCAGGAATTCCGGAACATCGTAACACTGTCAGGCAACAATGGGTGAGCGGTCTACCGCAATACTGATTTATATTTCAAACGCAGTAAATATGACCGAAGTTCAGACAGGGCAGGCTTCTACGCCGGTCTGAGGCATGGGAAACGCTACAAATAATGCGCGGAAAAAGGCCGACGGGACTCCGAATCGGTTAATTGGGTTATCGTGCAGCGTTCCACGGAACGGTACGAATGATATTAATCGTCGATGACACGATGGATACGTGCCAACTGCTGCTGCTGGTGGCCAAACTCGTTCAGATCGAAGGGCACTGTTGTTCCGGGGGCTACGCCGCCCTGGAATGGCTCGAACACCATCGGCCGGACCTGATCTTTCTTGACCTGAACATGCCGGATCTAAGCGGCCTGGAAGTGCTGCGACGCATCAAGGCCGACCCCGGCCTCCGCGACCTGCCGGTCATCCTGCACACCGCATCGGATGACCCGGCGAGCCATCAGTCCGCCCGCGCACTCGGCAGCTACGCAACGCTCGTCAAAGGGAATTACCAGATTCGAGAAGTCACCGCCCTGATGCAGAAGTTCGTCCGCCCGATTCCCTACCCACCCCCCGCTGCGGCGTAGGCGTTCCTGGGACGGTCCGTCCAATCGTCCGACACGAGCGGTCGCATCACATCGGAATGAAACTCGTCTTCGCGTCAATGCGTTTGATCGTCTCGGCGATCAGCTTCGCCGCGTTGTCCAAGTCGTCGAGGCTGCACAATTCCACCTGCGTGTGCATGTAACGGTTCGGGATGCTCACCAAGCCCGCGGCGATGCCGGCGCGGCTGATTTGCATGGCGTTGGCGTCGGTGCCGGTCGCGCCGGGGGCGGCGTCGACCTGGTAAGCGATCTTTGCCTTCTTGGCGGTGTCGACGAACAGCTGGCCGAGGACGGGATTGATGTTCGCCCCGCGGGCGATCACCGGGCCGCCGCCGATCACGACGTCGCCGGCGACGCGCTTGTCGACGGCGGCGTAGTCGCTGGCGTGGCAGACGTCGACGGCGATGCCGACGGACGGGTCGATCGCGTAGGCCGCGGTGCGGGCGCCGCGCAAACCGATCTCTTCCTGCACGGTGGCCACCGCGTAAACGCCGACGTTCAGTTTCTTTTCCGTGCTGAGCAGCCGCAGGGCTTCCATGACGACGAACGCGCCGACCTTGTTATCCAGGCCGGGGCTGATGACGCGGTCGTTGAGGACTTTTTCCAGGCCGAGCTGGTAGGTGATCGGGTCGCCGACGTCGACCAGTTCCTGGGCCTGCTTTTTGTCTTTCGCGCCGATATCGACGGCCACGTCGACCAGTTCGATTTTGCCGGCGTTGCGTTCCTCGACCTTCATCAGGTGAATGGCCTTGCGGCCGATGACGCCGGTGATGGGGCCGTTCTTGGCGTGGATGGTGACGCGCGAGCCGGGTAGCACGCTGTTGTCGATGCCGCCGACGGCGCACATGTGGACGTAGCCGTTGTCGTTGATGAAATTGACCAGGAAGCCGATCTGGTCCATATGGCCGGCCAGCATGACGCGGGTCGCGGCTTTCGGATTGATGACGGCGGTGACGTTGCCGTGCACGTCGGTGCGGACGTCGTCGGCGAAGCGGGCCATCCGCTTGCGGATGATGCGGGCGACGGGCTGCTCGTAGCCGCTGACGCTGGGGGTTTCTTCGATCGATTTGAGGAAGTCGTAGGATTCGGCTCGCATGGCCCGGAGTGTACGAAACCGCGACGGCGGCGGCGAGTCGGGCGAAGCATCCGGCCAACGCCAGGGCCCCACCGGGCAGCGGGCGGGTTTGCCCGCCACGTCAGTTGCCGACACGGCCCCGACCGCAACTGCTCCTCACCGAATAGTGAGCGGTTTGATCGCCGACGCATGCCAAAAGATGAGTTCCGGCATTCCAAAAATTGCACTCACAAGGAATTTACCATTTCTTCAGGTCCGAAGTCGCTACCGTGAGGCAGACCCTTTAACCCCGGAGGCAACTATGCGAGCAACTGAATACCTGTCGGAAGTGGCCCACAACGGCGTGGCGGAAGAAACCCTGGAACAAACGATCGTCCAGATCCCGACCAACGCCCTCGTCGGCGCGGCCTTGGTGTCGATCGGCATCAGCCTGACGTTCAAGCTGATGGGCCAGCACCGCCATGCCGAGTTCGTCGGCCAATGGGCCCCGACCTTCGTCGGCCTGGCCGTGCTGCGTAAGCTGATCGCGCACGACAAGCACGACTCCTAAGCCACGCAACCACGCACCGCTTTACCGGTGCTCATCCCCATTCGCCCCGCCGCCGGCGACGGACCCCGCGTCCGCTGCCAGCGGCGGGGCTTTTTCGATCTCGAATCCCAGCTCTTTCATCACGCCCGCCGCCCCGGCGTAGCTGATGAGCACTTCCTCGCCCGCCCGGATCGGCTTGATGGCCGTGAACAGCATGATGTCCGGCGGCTCCATGTCGTAGGCGGCGTTCGGGTCGTCGCTGTGGTTGTAGATCGACCCGTACCCCAGCGACAGCACCACGTACGGCCGCTTCGTCGGCAGCCACTCGAAGACGTACCACGAAATGCGGGCCGCCCGCTGGGCGACGTCGCCAGGGCCAAAGACCTGCGTGCGCGGGATCATCAGCACCGGCACACGCTCGATCAGTTCTCCTTCGGCAATGTCCCGCCGCGCGACCACGGCCCGCCCGCCCTTGCCGCGGTTGACGACCCGGCGCACCTCGACGGCGTCGGACTGAACGAAGTGATTCGGGTCGGGTGCTGCGGGTGGCGTTTCCAAAGCGTCCCCAGAATCGGCGGCTAACGCCGTGGCGTCAACCGAGACGAATCGGGTCATCCCCGCTGCATGCCGTTCGCGAGCACGCCTAGCTGGCGTCGG
>DASVSC010000234.1:0-9381 GCA_036388295.1 Tepidisphaeraceae bacterium
CGTCCCAGCTATGACTCGAGTTCGGAACGCGCAAAATAGCGGAGAGCGCTGCCTTTAAGCAACACTCTCCGCTGATTGCACTAACTCTACAAGCTGTAAGCTTACTTGAGCTCGACAGTTGCGCCTTGCTCTGTGAGAGCCTTTTGCAGCTTCTCGGCGTCGGGCTTGGTGAGGGCTTCCTTGACAGTCTTCGGAGCGCCTTCGACCAGGTCCTTGGCTTCCTTCAGGCCCAGGCCGGTCGCCTCGCGGACGACCTTGATGACCTGGATCTTCTTCTCGCCGGCGGCCTTGAGGACGACGTCGAAAGTCGTCTTCTCTTCGGCCTTCTCGGCGGGAGCAGCAGCCGCAGCCGGGCCGGCCATCACGCCGCCGGCGGCCGGCTCGATGCCGTACGCGTCTTTGAGGTAGTTCTTGAGTTCGACGGCCTGCTTGAGGGTCAAACCGCTCAGCTGGTCACCCAGCGTCTTGATATCTTCTGCAACGTCTGCCATGGGGCACCTTTTCTCTTTGACCCGTAACGCGGGTCAGTCGTGTCGAAATCGTCCCGCCCGAAGAGCACGCCCCACTTTGGAGCGTTTTAATCCCGAAGGAGCAGTTCGGCCTGTCGGACTGGTTTGTCTTGGGCAACTGGCCGGGCTTGTCCGCCGCTGAAACGCGGGGCAAGCCTCGTAGTTACCCGGTGAATCTTTAAGCCGACGCCGGGGCGGCGTCGCCGCCCGCAGCGGGTTCGCCGGCGGCCGGAGCCGCAGCGGGTTCGCTTTCCTCGGTCCCTTGTTTCTTCTCTTCGATCGCCGACAGGATGCTGGCGATCGCCGCACCCGGTCCGCCGACCGCGCTGATCACGCCGCCGCCCGCGCCCAGGAGGGCGCCGACGATGCCGCTGATGGCTTCTTCGCGGGTCGGGAAGCTGCCGACGGTCTTGACGCCTTCTTCGCCGGCGTACACGTCGCCGTCGAAGAAGATGCCGCGCAGCTCAAGCGTCGCGTCGAGCTTCTTCTCCGCCAGCAGCAGGCGGGCCACGTCGGGCAAACCGGCGGTGCCGAAGATGACGGCGCTGGGGCCGTCGAGCAGGCTGTCGAAGCCCTTGATCTTGGTCGTCTCCGCGGCCCGGCGGGCCAGCGTGTTCTTGACGACCAGCATCTTGAGGCCCTTCCCGTGCAGCTTGCGCCGCAGGCCGTTGTTCTTATTGCCGTCCATTCCGCGGGGATTGATGACGGCCACGCCCTCGACGCCCACGAACTGGGTGCCGAGCTGTTTCTCGATCAGATTCTTGATTTTCTTGCTCATAGGAAATCTCCAGTGGGCAGTTTGCAGTGGGCAGTGGGCAGACGAAGCAGTTGTTAACTGCCCACTGCCGACTGGCCACTGCCCACTGTCTTATTGCACGTTCAGGTACACGGCCGGGGTCATCGATCCCTTGAGGATCAGGCGACGCAGGTACGTCCCCTTGGACGTCTGCGGCTTGAGCTTGGTGATCGTGGCCATCATGGCGCGGGCGTTTTCGACCAGCTTTTCGTTGGCGAAGCTCATCTTCCCGATGATCGTGTGGACGTTGCCGCCCGCGTCATTGCGGAAGGTGGTCTTGCCGGCCGTGTTTTCGCGGACGGCGGTGCCGACGTCGACGGTCACGGTGCCGTCCTTGGGCGAAGGCATCAGGCCCTTCGGCCCGAGCACGCGGCCGAGGCGGCTGACGAAGCGCATCATGTCCGGCGTGGCGATGGCCACGTCGAAATCCATGAAGCCGCCTTCGATTTCGGTCACGAGTTCCTGCCCGCCGGCCTTGATCGCCCCGCCGTTCAGGGCGGCAATCTTCAGGTGTTCGGGGCAGAAGGCGATGACGCGCTTGGTCTTGCCAATGCCGTGCGGCAGGCTGACGCTGCTGCGGACGGCCTGGTCGGCCTGCTTGGCGTCAATGCCCAGGCTGAACGTCAGCTCGACCGTCTGGTCGAACTTCGTCGGGGCAAAGGTCTTAAGCTTGGCAATGCCCTCTTCGAGGGACATCAGTGCTTCGGTCGCGTTTTCAGCGGCCTTCTTGTACCGCTTTGAACGCTTGATCACGACAACGGCTTGCGCCATGTGTTGCTCCATCGCGGATGAAATAGCTTCCGCAGTAAGCTCCCACTGTTAAAGCCCGTGGTACGGCTTTTTGTTTCTACTTTTCGCTACCGATCACTGGACGGGAACGACACGTTCGTGCCCGGACCCACCGTGACCTGCGAAATATGTTCTAGGCTGACGAGCTTGGTCGCTCCGCCATCACCGATGTCTGCCGCGATGAACACCGTGCTGCCGGTCGGGGGCAACCAGATGTATTCCGGCGACTTCACACCGATCAGATCGCCATCATCGGTGTGCACCGTGAAAGGCTGAAAAGGTTTGGCCTTTAGCAGCTTGTCAATCTGGTCTCGTTCCATAAATTTAGCCTTCGACCGTGATCCCCATCGACCGGGCGGACCCGGCGATCTGGCGGGCGGCGGCGTCGACTTCGAAGGAGTTCATGTCTTTGAACTTGTCCTTGGCGATCGTGCGGCAGTCTTCGAAAGTGACCTTGCCGACCTTGTTCTTGTTCGGCTCGCCGCTGCCCTTTTCGGCCTTGGCGATTTCCTTCAGCAGGGCCGAGGCCGGGGACGACTTCAGCTCGAAGCTGAACGTGCGGTCCTTGTAGCTGGTGATGACGACGCCGACGACCTTGCCCTTGAGGGCGGCCGTGGCGGCGTTGAACTGCTGGATGAACTGGCCGGGGTTCACGCCGTACTGGCCCAGGGCCGGGCCGATGGGCGGGGCCGGGGTGGCGGTGCCGCCGGGGGCGTAAATCTTGAACTGGGCGACAATTTCTTTCTTGGCCATGGCAGCACCTTCAAAACGGCAGTTATGCGTCGCGAATCGTCGCGTCCACCCGTTTACTTCCGGGGGACCGGTACGATTCGCCCTGATTTCGCTCGTTGAACAGCCGGTCCAGCAACATATAGACCGGTGCCGTTAGCACGAAAAGGGCTAGCACACTAACAAAGATCAGCAGGATTGACAAGGCCAGCAAAAGAATGCCGGGGATCATCGGCACCATCAGCAGCACCCGCGCCCATTTCGGCCACGTCAAAATGCCGGCGCGGAAGCCGCCGATGCGGTTGACGTTGGCGAAGGTTTGGAAGTCGATCGGCATCGGGGCGGCATTCTAGCGGATTTCTTCAACCCCGGACGCGCCGGCGACTGCGGAACAACGCATTCCAACGCCAGACTTACTTTCACGCCTTCAGCATGGCCAGGAGCGCGCGGACGGTGCAGTGGCTTTCGACGGGATGGCGCAGTGGCCGGTCGGGGTCGATCGTGTAGTGGTTCCGACGCCCTTCCCGGGTCCGCGTGACCACGCCGCCGGCTTCCAAATCGGCCACGATGTTCTGCACCGCTCGCTCGGTGATGCCGACGCGCGTGGCCACGTCACGTAAGCGGACAGCCGGGTCGGCGGCGAGGCAGAGCAACACGTGCGAGTGGTTCGATAAAAACGTCCAGCCGTGCGTCGCCCCACCGGCGGGAGCAATGCTGCTCTTGCGACCGAGGTTTGCGGACGAAGCTTCAGGTTCAGAGTTGCGGGACGGCATGGTGACACCCGGCGGCGCGGCCGCTTGACATACGAAATATATTTCGCGTATCTTGCTTCACGTAATATACATCGCCTGTAGTGTCGCCTTCGGCCGGTCGTTCGTCAACCGGCACAGGGGCCGCGTCGCCTTGTGGAAAGACCCGGCGGCGCACGGGCGCGTCCCGATCCGAAAGGCCGTCATGGACACGCTGGACTTATTGCGCTCGAACCTGCTCTCGCCAATGGTGCTGGCGTTCGTGCTGGGCTTGGTGGCCGTGGCGGTGCGCAGTGACTTGAAGTTTCCAAGCGAGTTGTACACCGGCCTGTCCATCTTTCTGCTCCTGGCGATCGGCCTGAAAGGCGGCCACGAACTGGCCAAGGCGCCATTGAAGGCAGTCTTTTGGCCGGCCCTGGCGACCCAGGTGGCGGGCGTGCTGATTCCGTTGGTCGCCTACGCCCTGCTGCGTCGGCCGGGCGGATTCGGCGTCAGCGACGCCGCGGCGCTGGCGGCACACTACGGGTCCGTGTCGGCCGTTACTTTCGCCGCGACGCTGACCTTTCTCGACACCAAGGGCGTCCCCTACGAAGGCTTTCTGCCCGCCCTCGTGGCCATGCTGGAAGTGCCGGCCATCGTCGTGGCATTGCTGCTGGCACAATGGAACGAGCGGCCCGACCCGGCCGCCCCGCCGCGGCCCTGGGGCCGGGTGCTTCATGAGGTCTTCGCCGGTCGCAGCGTCGTGCTGCTCCTGGGCGGGCTGGCCATCGGCTTCGTTTCGACCGAGAAGAACTTCGAACGCGTGGCCCCGGCGTTCGTCAACTTGTTCTACGGCGCGCTCGTGCTGTTCCTGCTGGACATGGGCATGGTGGCGGCCAAGCGGTTGCGGGAGGTCGGGCAGGCGGGGGCATTCCTGATCGCGTTCGCCCTGCTGATGCCGGTGATCAACGGCATGTTCGGCGTGCTGCTGGGCCATTGGGCCGGGCTTAGCACCGGCGGCACGACGGTGTTCGGCGTGCTGTGCGCCAGCGCCAGCTACATCGCGGCGCCCGCGGCGGTCCGCGTGGCGCTGCCGAATGCGAACCCGGCGTACTACCTGACGGCCTCGATCGGACTAACGTTCCCGTTCAACCTGACCGTCGGCATACCGCTTATCTATAGCATCGCCCGGTGGGTGACCGGCGGCTGATAAGGACGCGCAACGCCTAGGCCATGCGGTCATGAATCCAGCTGAACTTCCGCTTCGGCTGGCTTTCCAGATGCTCGGTCACGGCCTCGGCGAGAGAGCTGTACCGCTCGCCCTGCTTGCACAGGTAGTCCTGAGCCTTGGCGGCCTTCCCGCTGACCTGCCGGCTGGCGATGTCCCACGTCTCGACCAGGTGCTTCATGATGCTGGCGTAGTCGTAAATCGTGTAGACCATCGACTTCTGGGCCACGACGGCGAAATGGTCGAACAAATCCGGGTCGTGCCCGTCGTACATCAGGCGGCCGGGCATGGCGATCAGGCTGCGAATCATGTGTCGGAACGCCAGGATGCCGCCGGCCGGGTCGACCTCCATGACCTTGCCCATCATCTTGGTGTAGAACGCCTCGTGGCGGCTCTCGTCGCCGGCAATCTTCTGGCAGATCTTCGACAGGTTTTTGTCCCCCTGCCCCACCGCCATTCGGCCGACGTTGCCGTGCGAAATCTTCGTCGCCCGCTCCTGGAACGACGTGTAGACCAGGCCGTTGTACGGGTCGGGGTGGCCTTCGGGGTTGAAGCCGTTGTTAATCAGGTGGTGGATCGTGATTTCGATCTCACGCATGTTCACCCGGCCGGTAAGGCGCAGGTAAGCGTTGAGCAGATCGCCGTGGCGGTTCTCTTCGGCCGTCCACCCGCGCAGCCACTTGGCCCAGGGACGGTCGCTGTCGCCTTGGTCGTCCTCGGCGATCAAATTGAGCTGGATGGCGTAACTCGGCAGCGCCTCTTCGGTGACCATGTCGCCGACCAGCACCACCAGCACTTCGTCGGTCAGGCCTTGGGCCTGGTCCCGGAAGCCCTGCATCTGCTCGCGCCAGTCTTCGCCCGATAAATCGGGCAGATAATCCGACGGCTGCCAAAGGCGGTCCACCTGTCCGAGAAACCCCAGGTTCTCGCCAACCACCGGCTCCATCGAGCGGAGGATTTCCAAGTGTTCTTGATGTTCCGGACTCAGAATCGTGGGCATCCCGACATGATAAACCAAACCGAAAATCGTTGTCCCGTGGCTTTTAAATTTTGTTTTCTGCGTCCTCGCCCCCACACCTTCCCACACACCTTTGTTGCTTTGCAGACGTTCACACCCTTACGTGACCTCCGGGCGCGCGTTCCACACGCGGCATAAGGATTCGGTTTAAGGGTTTGCTCCTAATTCGGAACAAACTGTGATTTAACCGCATTTAGTACTTTGTTCATTTTGTCGCCCCAAAGGTGCAGTGTGGTCGAGCGGGTCCGAAGCCGGGCCGGGCCACGATGGAATTGTTGGGAACGAGGAAAAGATGAGCGATTACACACGTAGCGATGTCCCCACCGGCGGGGTTGTAGGCGTCAGCACCCGGGCCAGCAGCACGGTCGACCGCGTCCGCTGGGGCCCGATCGTGGCCGGCCTGTTCGTGGCGATGTCTACTCTGGTGGTGCTGAATGTGCTGGGGGCGGCGGTCGGTCTGTCGTCCGCCGACCGCACCGATTCGGCCTCTAACTTCGGCATCGCGGCCGGCATCTGGGGGGCGATCAGCGCGCTGATCGCGTTCTTCATCGGCGGCCTGATCGCCGCCCGCACCGCCGCCGCACCGCAGCGCGGCATGGACCGCGAAGGCCACACGCAAAACGACAACGGCCTGCTGCAAGGCGTGATGGTGTGGGCCGTCGCGATTCCGCTGGTGACGTATCTGGTCGCCAGCCTCGCCAGCAGTGCCATCAGCACCGCCGGCAGCGCGGCCGCCACCGGCCTGCAGACGGCCGCCACGGCGTCGCAGAACATGGTCAGCCGTCCCGAAGGCGCGGATCGCGTCGCCAATGCCAACAGCGGCGGCGAAGCCGTCGACGCGGCCCGTCAGCAGGGTGCCGCCGCGACCCAACAGGCCGGTGACGCCGCCCGGGCCGCCGGCGATCAACTGCAGGGCGTGAAGCAACAGGCGCAGGAAGCAGTCAACCCGGACAATTTGGAAAAGGCCGCCGGTTACGGGGCCAAGGCCGGTTGGGGCCTACTCGCCTCGATGCTGCTCGGTTTAGTCGCCAGCGCCATCGGCGGTGTGGTCGGCGGCAAGAGCCGTCCGAACATGACCAGCGTTTCCGTCGCCCGGTAAAACGAGCAACGCCAGTCGGTCACACACGAACGAGAAGCCGGCGGCCCTGTTAAGGGGCCGCCGGTTTGCTTTGGCGTCTACAATTCAGAGCGACCACTATCCGCTAGCGCGAAACGCCCACAGCCGACGCAGACGAAAACAGTCTCAGCCGGTGGCCAGCACGCGGTCCACGCGCTGCTTGATGACGTTCGCCGGCTGCACACCGACCAGTCGGTCGACTTCGACGCCGTTTTTCAGCAACACCAGCAGCGGGATACTTCGGGCGTCGAACTGAGCTGCGGCGGCAGGATTCTCGTCCACATTCAGCTTCGCCACACGCAACCGAGGGCCGTACTCGGCGGCCAAGCGGTCCAAAGTCGGGGCCAGCATCAGGCACGGCCCGCACCACGGTGCCCACAAGTCCAGCAACACCGGAACGTCCGCGCGGGCGACCCATTCGGCAAACGTCGCGTCCGACACGACGACGGGCGTCCCGCCCGCCGGCAATGGTGTCTTGCAACGCCCGCACACGGCTGCTTCGCCACTGAAGAGGCGGGCGGTGGAGACACGGTTATTCGCCCCGCAGGCAGGACAGCGAATCAGTTCGACATTGACCATAGACGAAACTGTAGGCCACTTGGGTGACGGATACAGTCGGCGGAATGGCGACATCGACGACAAAGTCATCTTCGATTGAGACGGAGAAGTGGCTGCCGGGGAGTGATGGGTTTGGCAGACTCGCGAAGCCCAGCAGCGTGGCCTGATGCGGCAGCAAGTTTGCCGGCGGTGTGACGCATTTTGGCTGGAACGATAAAGCGACCTCTAGCGAGTCGGGCCTTTGCTGAACGGCGAACGCTGGTTTGCGGGCCAGTCATTGCGGTCGGCCGAATCAGAGCTCAAGGGCGGTATCTGAACGGGCCCACGGCGCGACCGTGTCCCCGCGATCAGCACGAAGCCGACGAGCAGGACGATCGCAAGCGTCACGGCCAGCCATCGCCCCCGGCGCACCCGCCGGCCGCAGCGGGGGCAGTAGCGGGCGACCGGCGTAAGCAGGCTGCCGCAGTCGCGGTGGGTGCAATGGCGCATGGCTTAACAGTTTACGCCCGGCGGGACGAGGCGGATATAAAAACATCGCACCGGCGTGATCGGGGTCAGTCGACCCTCGGCCACGCCAGTGCGTTTTTGATCGATCTGACGAAACCGGGCTTACACCCGTTCGATCTGCCAGTATTCCAGTTCCAGCGGCGTCGGCCGGCCGAAGATGGTGGTGATGATGCGGACCTTGCCTTGGTCGCCGAGGATTTCGTCGACTTCGCCTTCAAAGTTTTCGTACGGGCCGTTGGTGACTTTCACTTTGTCGCCCTTGTTGTAGCGGGTGTCGAGGCGCGGGGCCGTATCGGCGGCGGCTTCGACGGCCTGAAGCATCTTGTCGCGGTCGATCGGCGTCATCGGGATCGGCTTGCCGTCGCTGCCGATGAAGTCGCCGACGCCGTCGGTTTCCTTGATCGTGAACCAGACTTTTTCAGGAATACGGCCGTCGGATTCTGGTTCGATTTCGATAAACACGTAGCCGGGATACAGCTTGCGGTCGCTTTCACGCTTGACGCCGCCCTTCATGGAGCGGACGGCCTCGGTCGGCACAAGGATGCGGCCGACGGTTTCTTCGAGGGCTTCGATCTTGACCTTGCGCGTCAGGCCCTCACGGACCCGATCTTCTTTATTGCTGGCGACACGCAGGACGTAGAAATGTTTCATTGCGGGAGACTTTCAGCCGGACGAAGCGTTTAAGAGAGCAGGCCGAACTTCAGCAGGCCGATGATCTGGAACAGCAGGCCGGTGCCCACGTCGATCAGGAACAGCAGCAGCGCGATCACGAACAGGAACAGGATGACAATGCGCGTCGAGCCGATCAGCTCTTCGCGGCTGGGCCAGCTGACTTTCTTCATCTCCGAATCAGTGGAGATCAGGAAGTTGGCGCTGTTCGGGGCGTTCATGATCCGCCAGGCGACGATCGCGCCGATCGCGACGACGGCGGCCGTAATGGCCGCGGGAATCGCCCGGCCGGCCTGGGGGTTGTACTGCTGAATGACGGCGTTGGACTGGTCGTAAATGAACAGCCCGAGCACGATAATCAGCAAAGCCGCCCCGGCGGCGGTGCCGTAGCGGGTGTAAACGCCTTGGCCCTTTTTATAGACGGTGAAGAAGCTCGCCTTTTCTGACAAAGGCGCCTGCTTCGGGGACCGGTCTTCGGGACCGTCGTCATCTGCCATCACTTGGGTCACTGCGGCCACACACGCTCCCGGGGTCGTCAAGCTGTCGGTCGAACACGCCGGCCAGGAGTCGAACCTGGAACCTGCCGCTTTGGAGACGGCTGCTCTGCCAATTGAGCTACCGGCGTAAATCCAAGGCAGAAGGCGGAAGGATGAGGGATGAAACCAATAGGCTGGGAGGTCGCCTCTGATTCATCCTTCTGCCTTCATCCTTCATCCTTCGACTTTACTTCCGC
>DASVSC010000235.1:0-31759 GCA_036388295.1 Tepidisphaeraceae bacterium
ATCCGCAGCTCGCGCAGGATGACTTTGTCCTGCGTGCGCGTGTTCCCGCGCGGCAGGATCTGGCCGATGCGGAACGGCTTGCCTTCGGTGATTTCGTACACCAATTCCACCCGGCCCGGCTGCACGCGGAACACCGGGCGCGGCTCGATGCGGAGGTAATCGGGGTCGGCCGATCCTGGCTGGTAGATGTAGCCGAGCGGGCTGTAGTCGCGAACAATTTTGCGGATGTCACGCTGGATCAATTCGTCATCGAACGGCATGCCTTCGACGATCTTCAATTCCTGACGCAGCTTCACTTCGTCGACGTTCGCGTTGCCTTTGAAGGTGAGTTGGTCGACGGTGTAGCGTGGGCCTTCGTCGATCAGGAACTCGACCTGCATTTCGGTCTGGTCGGGCGAGAACACCAGCCGGCGGCCGACGCGGGCGTCGAAGTAGCCCTTGTCCTGGTAGAACTTACGGATCGCGGCGACGTCGTCTTCGATGATGTCGTAGGAGTATTGGCCTTCGCGCAGCAGCCAGATCCAGGACGACGTGCGGATTTTGTCTTTGAGTTTGCCTTCGCTGAAGCTGCGGTTGCCGCGGAAGACGATGTTGCGGATGCGGACCTGCGGGCCTTCGACGATGTCGAACGTCAGGACGCCGGTGCGGTTCAACTCATCAAGACTGACGTTGACGTTGGTAAACGGGTAGTTCTTCGCGCGGTACAAATCGGTGATCGCACGACGGGCCTGGGCGAGCCGGAACGGGTCGATCGCCTGGCCTTTCTGGATGTCGATGGAGTTGCGGATCGTTTGGTCGTCGATGTCGCTTGGCGGCTTCTTGATCGCGATGTCGCGGATCTGGCGCTGCTCGCTGACTTCGAACACGACGATGACGCCGGTCGCCGTCGGTTCGACCTTCGCTTCGACGTTGGAGAACTGCCGCAGGCCGAAAATGCGCTGGTAATCTTCCTGAACGGTGGCCGGGTCGAACTTGTCGCCTTCGCGGGTGCGGACGACGTTCAGGATGGTAGCGGTTAACACCTGCTGATTGCCGGTGATGCGGACGCCTTCGACCGTGCGGCCGCGCAGGTCGGCGGCGATCGATAAATCGCGTTCGGCCGACTGGGCCCGTGCGACGGGCGCGGGCATCGCCCCGGCGAGGCAGACGACGCTGGTGGCGAGAACTAAAGCGCGGCGGGGCGAAAGGTGCACGTCGATCGGTTTCCGATTTGAAAGCTCAGGCGTCCGCGACAGTCCGCGACCCGCGGCCGGTCATGAGCGGAGGAGTGTATCGGGGAGGGGGGCTTTGTCAAAAACGCAGCGAATCGGTAATCATCGGCTCATGGCCAGCGCAATCTTTACGCCTTCCCGCCGCGAACTGGCCTGCATTGCACTCGCGGCAATCGCGCTGCGGGTGGTCGTTCTGATCGTCATGGGCCTGAAGGCGCATGACCTGGCGGGCATGCCGTACCGGTCGGACGGGATCGCGTATATAGACAACGCGCGGCGCATCAACGGCGACGCCATGCCCAGCGCCTATGACCAGCGGGTGTTCGTCGGTCTTCCGTGGCTCATCGCCATGACGCACCGCCTGGGCGTGCCGTACGGGGCCGGGGCGCAGGCGTTCGGTCTGGTGCTGCCCGGCTTGGTTTGCGCGGGCACTGCCTTGTGGCTGCGCGACCGGCGCATCGGCTGGGCGATGGCGGTGCTGCCGCCGCACTGGGTGCTGGATACGGCGTGCGTGATGAACGAATCGCTGATGATCGGCTTGTGCGTGCTGGCAATGATTACGCTACGGCAGCAGCGGTTCTGGGGCGTACTCGGCGCGGCCGTGCTGTTTGCCGCGGCAGGCATGGTTCGGCCCATGGCGTGCTTCGCGGTTATGGGGGCGCTCGCGCTGTTGCTGCAGGCCCGTCGACCGGGTCGCGCGTTGGCGCTGTCGCTCGCGACGCTGGCGCTGTTGGCCGGCATGTTTTTCGCGTTCAAGCACGTCTACTGGAACCCGCTCGACAACATGCGGGCCTACGACACCGAAAAGCTGGCTTATGACGGCCAGGTTTTCACGTACCCGTTCGGATCGTTCGTCGAAGTCGGCCGCGCGCGCGGCGTGCTGCGGCCGACGTACGTGTACAAGGCGGCTTACATGGTCGCCGCGTTGATCGTGCTGGGATTGGCGGCGGTCGCATGGTGGCGGTCGCGTCGGCCGTTGGACGCCTGGGCGGTGGCATGGTGGGGCGGGAATGTGGCCTTCGTCACCTGCATCGGGTCGCACTGGGGCGTCGATATCGCCCAGCGGTCGTTGATGTGGGCTGCGCCGGCGGCCTACTGGACGCTGCGTGACTGGCTGCCGGTGCGCTGGTGGGTGCGACTCGCTTGGGCGCTGCTGGCGATCCCTTGGGTGTTCATCACGTCGCAGTCGTAAGCCGTATTCGACTATGCGAAGTGCGCCTTCTTTTTGCGCCCGCTCAGGTAGCTTTCCATAATGCAGTTCGCCAGCTCGCCGCTGCTGGTGTAGAAGGCGACGCCCTTGGTCAGCCGGGTGAGCTGGTCGACGAATCCGACCCAGTCCATGCCGTAATAGTCTTCGATCAGGGCGAAGGTCGCGATCCGCACGTCTTCGCGAGCGGCCATTACTGCTTCTTTGAGTGTGGCGGCCGTCGAGCGCGGATCGGGCGGGTAGAGCAGGTAGCAGAAATCACCCTCAACGTGCGCAGTCGGCTGGCCGTCGGTGATGATAAAAATCTGCTTGTTCTCGCCCGCTCGCTTGCGCAGGATGCGCCGCGCCATTTGCAGGCCCATGTGCAGGTTCGTGAAGTGCTGCGGCGCCTGGTCCAATTGGCCCAGCGGTACCTTCAGCCGCACCTGGTAATCGTACACCGTGACCGGCTTCGGCATCGTCAGCGGCAATTGCACTTCGCTAATCTTGTTCGCGCCGGAATAGAAGCCGACGAAGTCGATGGAGTCCTGCGGAAAGCGTTGCCGAACCAGGCCGAGCATGGCCAGTGCTACTTTTTTTGCAGCCAAGAAGCGGCCATAGCGCATCATCGAGCCGCTCATGTCGATTAGAACAACGGTCGAGGCGCTGGTGGTGCCTTCACGTTGATAAATCTCGAAGTCACGCTCCGCGAACGGGATCTTCACGCGCGGCCCGCTCTCGCCATGGCCAGTCGCGGCCGGCGGGTTCTCTGTCGCCGCTTTCGCCACCCGGGCCATGGCATTGCGGAGTGTCTGGTGCAAATCCAAGTCACTGATCGGGTCGCCGAACTGGTACGCCTTTGTGCCTTCCATGCGTTCGCCGTTCGCGCCGCTGGTGATTTTTTCGTGGCCGTCGCGTTGCCCCTGCTTGAGGTTCTTGAACACCTCCATCAGGGCTTTGCTCTGCATCTTGCCGACGGCTTTGGGCGTGAGCTTGAGCTTGCCCTTGCCGTCCTTGTCGAGCATGCCGTCTTTGATCATTTGTTCCAGCAGGTCCGACACCTGGTCGTCCTGCGGGTTTTTCATCATCTGCTGCATGGCCTTGAGGGCTTCGTCGCCGTACTCAAGGATGAACTGCATGAGCTGGTCAAACCCGAACAGCTTATCCTGCGACGGAAACTCCTCGCCGTCGAACTCGCCGTAGGTGTACTTCATAGTCCTTAGTATAGACGGGATGATCAGAAACAGTCCGATTTTCAGCAGAATCGACGTACGGCCGGTGCGGGCGACGGGGAAGTGATGCTTACTCGACGAATTGCGCCGCGACGCCGTCGGCGACGTTCAAACCGGCTTCGGTGAGTCGAAAACCACTTTCATCGATCCGTATCAGCCCGAGGCTTTCCAAATGTGCTAGCGTGGCGTCGTATCGCGGCCGCAGGGCTTCTGACGAATAGTCTCGCCACCGGACGCCGCGAGCGAGCCGCAGTTCCAGCATCAGGCGTTCCTCGACACGCTCATTGTCCGTCAATACTTCGTGCTCCACCACCGGCAGACGGCCGGTCGGGACGGCAGATTCCCAGTCGCCAAGGTGCTGGCGGTTCTTGAAGCGGTGGCCGTTGACGTGTGACGCGGCGCTGGGACCGAGGCCGATGTAATTTTTGCCGGTCCAGTACGCGAGGTTGTGCCGGCATTCCTGGCCCGGCGTGGCGTAATTGCTGATCTCGTAGGCCAAGAAACCATGACCCCCGAGGGTATCGCGGGCGGCGTGAAGCATCGCCAGCTCAAGGTCGTCCTCGATTGCCGTGAGACGGCCGAGGCGTTTTCGCACGGCGATCACGGTGTTCGGCTCGTAAGTCAGGCCGTAGCACGACAGGTGCGTCACGCCCAGATCGAGCGCCGACTGCAGCGATCGATGCCACGAAGCCATCGTTTGGCCGGGGATGGCGTAAATCAGGTCGAGGTTAATCCGATTAAACCCCGCGTCCCGCGCCAGCGATACGCTGCGTTCGACGTCCGGCGGTTCGTGATGGCGTTCCAGCGTCTTCAACTCCGCCACGTCGAACGACTGCGCCCCGAAGCTGAGGCGGTCGACGCCGACACAGCGCAACATTTCCAAGTAAGCCGCGTCCGCCGTCGCCGGGTTCACTTCGACCGTCCACTCCTCAACGGCAGACAAATCCAGCCGTTCGTGCAACCCTTCGATCAAACGCCGCATTGACGCCAACGGCAACAACGATGGCGTGCCACCGCCAAAAAAAACGGTCGTGGGGCGTGGCCGTTGTGCAGTCCACAGCTCTGCTTCTGCAAGCAGCAGATCGACAAAGCGTTCCATACGCTCGGGCGTCTGCCGGGTGATGGAATAAAAGTCGCAATAGTGACACTTGTGGAAGCAGAACGGCACGTGCACGTACAACGCGTCCACCGCCGCCGACGGAAGGTCGGCGGGCGAGAGGTCGACGCGGTCCGTCAGCAAGTCCAGCGTGCGCGGCATTGGACGTCATTGTAACGAAACGGATCGACTTACACCGGCTCGATGTCCACGGAGGTCGCCGGAGTAGCCCACGGCACGCCCATCTCGGACGGCAGCACGCCGTGTTCAAAACACGCCGTCAGTGCTTGATCCAAATCCGGCACCTGCGTCAGGCGGCGCGGCGATTCGCCAACGACGTTCAACTCCTCAGCCGCGAAGGTCTTGATTCTCTGGAATAATTGGTGGCAGGCCCAGACGACCTGGCAGTGCGGCGTGGCCGCTTCGATGCCGCAGACTGAGGGCGTGCCGACGTGGATGGCGTCGAGCGTGGACCACAGCTTCGCGTCCCGGGCGTCGGCCGCCGGCGTGCCGTAGTCCTTCTTCCGGCCGTCCCGGAACGTCGCGATGATGTGGGCATCTTCGGCGTCGGCCGATTCGATGACGGCGTTTTCGAACTCGAAACGGTACGTCGGGTGGTGAGCCTTCTGGCCGGCGTGGGTGACGTAGAACAGAACCTCCACGTCGCCCGGCAACGCCAGCCGCAGGGCGGCGGTGTCGAAGTTTTGGATCGGGTTGGCCCGGTACAGTTCCGCGGTCAGCCGCGTCGGTGTCGCACTGCGGCCGACGGCGGGGCCGGCCACATAAAGCATGTGATGCAAGTGATGGGCGCAGGCGTTATTCACCGGACTGTCCAGCACCCATTCGCCGCGCGGCGTTTGGACAGCGCCGGCCCAATCGTTGCGCCCGTAATACGCTTCGTCGCGCGGCCAGAGGACGATCGTCCGCATCCGCTTAAGCCGCCCGAACACGCCGGCCATGGCGTCGGCCTTCAGGGCCTGCACCGCACGGCAATAAGACCACTGATACCCGATCGCCACGTGCCGCCCCGCGGCGTCGCGGGCGGCTTTCATCGCGGCGGCGTCGGCGGGAACGGCCGCGATCGGCTTTTCGCACAGCACATGACTGCCCCGGCGCAGCGCGTCGATCGTCTGAGAGGCATGCAGGCCGATCGGCGAACTCAGGATCACGAGGTCCGGCGTGACGTTCGCGTAGAGCGTCTCCATCGACGGGAAGACCGGCACCGACGCCGCTTGAAGGTCCGCTAAGCGCGAAGAGCGTTCTGGGTACGGATCGACGCCGCCGACGAAGCGGAAGCCTTTCGCGTTGGCGTTCTCCAACAGCAACGGGACGTATGTCGTCCCGTACCCGCCGACGCCGACCAGTGCGATCGTTAGCTCTGAACTCATGGAGGAAGTTGCCGCGTCACACGGCCCCTTAGAATTAAACTTGGCGACTAAGCCGACTCCGGTTTTCGCGTCCACTTCGGGCACTGGCCGAAAAACCGGCAGGGGTTGTTGTAGAAGACGTCGAGCGCTTCGGCCTCGCTGTGTCCGCGCCGGCGGAACGCCAGCAGCGTGTCAGTGAGCATCGAAGGGCTGGATTCGCCCCAATCGCTGGCGGAGTTCACATAGATTTTTTCTGAGCCGTACACCTCCAGCATGTCGACGGCCCGTTCGGGCGTCACCTTCGTCACCGGATAAACCGTCAGGCCGGCCCAGAAGCCGGCGTCGCGCGCCATGCGCAGCGTGTGCTCTTCGCAATGATCGATGAGTACCCGTTCGGGCTTGATGCGGGCGTCGTTCTTCAGGATCGACGTGATGATCGCCGTTCCTTTGTGCTTGTCGGCCAGGTGGGGCGTGTGGATCAGGATAAGCTGGTCGTGCCGGGCCGCTAAGTCCACCTGTTCTTCAAAGACAGTGATTTCGTTGCGCGTGTTTTTGTTCAGACCGATCTCGCCGACGCCAAGCACACGCGGGTGCGACAGCAGCGGCGGGATCAGCGCGATCACCTCACGCGACAAGGCCACGTCTTCGGCTTCCTTGGCGTTGATGCACAGCCAGGCGAAATGGTCGATGCCGTAGCGTGCGGCCCGCTTCGGCTCGACCTCGAGCAGGTGCCGGAAATAATCGCCGAACGACGAGGCGGACGAGCGGTCGTACCCGGCCCAGAAGGCGGGCTCGCTGACGGCGACGACACCGGCGCGGGCCATGTAGAGATAGTCGTCGGTGGTGCGGCTCACGCAGTGAATGTGCGGATCGATCAGCTTCATAAGCGGCCACTCTTGTATCGGTCGGACGACACTTCCGGAAGCCTGATGGTATGCCCGTTCGCCAGACCCAGCGTGATTGCTGATCCATCAGGCCTTTCCTATGCTCGTCGGCCATGCCGCTGACCATTGGCCTTTCCGTCGACACGCTTTATTACCTGCGGGGCGCGGGACATCTGTGGGCCTACCTGAACTGGGCGCTCGGCTTGAAGGAATTGGGCCACCGGGTGCTCTGGATCGAGAGCGCGGTGAACACCGATCCTGCCGAGAAGACGCAGGCGTTGGTCGACACGCTGCGTGCGATTCTGGCTCCATGGGGCTTGGCCGACAGCGTCGCGCTCGCACCACGGGAAGACGGGCCGAGCGACTTCTCTGCCATCCGCGGCGTTCTCAGCGGCGACGACATCAGTGGTGACCTGCTCATAGCCCTGCAGTACTGCACGCGCAACGACGTTCTGCGCAAGTTCCGCACCTCGGCCATGATCGACATCGATCCTGGCCTGACGCAGACCTGGGTCGCGCAGGGCGTGATGACGTTCAGTCCGTACACGAAGTTTTTTACGATCGGCGAGGGCGTCGTCCGCGCCGGCGGCAAGATTCCGTCCGTCGGGAAGACGTGGACCCACACGCCGCCGGCCGTCGCCCTGCAGGCGTGGCCGGTCATCGCGGCTGACGCCGACGCGCCGTTCACCACCATCTCCCACTGGTACGCGCACGAATGGATCGTGCTCGACAACGGCGAGACGCTTTGCAACGACAAGAGGTCCGGCTTCCAGCCGTTCCTCGGGCTGGCGGCGCGGACGAAGGTGCCGTTGGAACTGGCGATCCGCTTGGGTGACGACGCCTACGAGAAAGGCGTGCTCGAAAACTTGAACTGGCGCGTGCGCGAGTCGCACGACGTGACCGGCGACGTCGCCGGCTATCAAAACTACATCCGCTCCTCCCGCGGCGAGTTCAGCTGCGCCAAGCCGATGTACGTCCGCCTCGACAGCGGCTGGATCAGCGACCGAACGATCTGCTACTTAGCCAGCGGGAAGCCGTGCCTGGTGCAGCACACCGGCGACAGCGACTATCTGCCCGACAAAGCAGGGCTGTTCAGGTTTAAGACCGAGGACGACGCCGTTCGAGGCATGGAGGCAATCGTCGCCGACTACCCGCGACAGTGCCGGCTCGCGCGGGAACTGGCGGAAACGCATTTCGATGCGGCAAAGGTGGCCCGGCGCGTCATCGAATTGACGCTCAGCTAATCCGACTTGTCCGACAAAAGCGATTGCACGCGCTCCGCCCGGCCGGCTTCGGGCGACACCACGTGCGCCAGGCAATCGCGAAGGGCCGCGAGGCGGCGGTCCGCGGTCACCAGAGTTTCGCCGCCGGGCGCGCGTTGCAGGCGGTCGAAATCAGCGGCCAGCGACAACACGCGGGCACGCATGTCGAGGTACTGTCGTTCCAGAAGTTCGTCGGCCGAGGGCATAGATAAAGAATATGACAGCTATTGGCCCAGGGCCATTTGCGGCCCGGACAAAATGAGCCGGCCCCACGTGTTCGGACGGACATTCGTCTGCACTTCTTTCGGGGCCGACCAGAAGTAGTCGCTCGACGCGCCGAAGTCGCGGGCGTAGAAGTTGAACGCCAGCTCAGGATGGTCCATCGGGTTCCAGCCGTTCAGAACGGATGCCGGGAAGAACATCTCCACCACGTACCGGCCCGGAAGCAGGCGCGTGCTCTGCTGGACCTTCGGCGACGGGACGATGTTCTCCTTGATCGCGTCACCCGGCCGGTGCCATTGCCCGACGGTGCCGAGGCGGCCGTCCGTCGGGCTCACTTCGGGGACAAAGAAGAACTGGTGGCAGAACGCGTTGTAGGTCTGCTGATCGACGCCGACCGGCCGGGTGCTGAACCACATTTCCAGATGGTCGCGCGTCCACCAGCGACCGGTGGCGGCGGTGGTTTCAAGGTGGGACGTGAACACCTCGGCGGCCACGTAAAGTCCCTCTTCATGCCAACCCATGTACAGGTTCGGCATACGCACTTCACTTCGTGCGATGCCGACCGTCTCGGTACGCTGCATGCCGCCGACGCGGAAGGCTTCGTTCCAGTCCGACAGCTCGCCGTTCAGATTGATCGGCCGCTCCAGCTTCACGACCTTCGCCGTCGGCTTGCGGCTGAAATCGCTGCGGAATACGTCACGGCCGGTGTCGGTTCCGCTGACGGCGTGCAGCGGGTTCAGGCGCGGCGTGGTCTGTCGGATCGCGTCGGCGAGCTGTTCGTACAGCTTGTCGTCCACGTCTACCACGCCGAAGTTGACGTCTTCCCCGTCCGAACCTCGGCCGGACGGCGGCTCGTCGCTCCATTGAAACCAGTCCGCGCCGACCACATACGGCACACGTGCCAGTCGGCTGGTGAACAGTTGGTAAGCCTCGGCGCGGGCCTGCTGGTCCGGCACCTGGGCCTGGAAGCCGCAGGTGTTTCGCGCGCCGCTGCGATTGTCGAGGGCGTGGAAGCCGTACTCGCTGAGGATGATCGGCTGGCCGCTTTCGCGGTACATCATCGCGAACATTTCGGGGTCGAGCTGCGCATCAGGGACGTAGTAGTTCAACGATTGCGCGTCGGTGTGGTCGCGGCTGGCGCGAACGACCTCGCGCGGCGCGTTGCCGGCGAAGCGGACGCCAAGGATCAGGTGGTGCGGGTCAAGCTTACGCAGCGACGCGCTGGTGATACGGAAGTAGTCGCCGGCCGCTTTTTCGAGCCAGGCGTTGAAGAGGGCGGTGTACGCCGTCTCCGGCTCGCGGTTGAGCACTGGCTGTGTGTCCAACTCGCGCCAGTCCTTCAGCGAGACGTTCCATGCGGCGTTGTAGTCGTCCAGCTTCGGCCAAAGCGATTTGATCGTGTTGATGACCTGAACGCGGTTCGGGTCGCCCACGGGCAGCCCGTCGAAGTAGTGGCGGGGGCCGATGGTGGCGTCGGACCAGTCGAGCTCATTGTCCGTGAAATAGCCGACGAGGTTCTTGTTGTGCTTCAGCTCGGCGACGGCTTTTTCGACCACGCTGTCCATCGTCTTGACGAAGTCCGGGTGGTACAGCCGGAAGTCCGACGCGCTGTAATGCCGCCAAAGATTCAGGTCGCGGGTGATCGGAATGTTCTGCCCGTGCAGCACCGGATGGCACCAGGCGCCCAAGCCTTTGAAGCCGCTGTCCTGAACCCGGGCGACGGTTTTGCGTGCCCAGGCCTCGAGGTCGCCGTCGTATTTGCCTAGCGAACCGTCCCAATCGCGGCTGATGAAGCTGACGCCCTGCGCGTCGCGCCCGACCTGGAACGGCTGGACGGTCGTGACGGTGTTGAGAAACTCGCGCTTCCCCTCCGGCGAGACGAACCACCAGACGCCGTCTTCGGTCTTACCCAGACGCCAAAACCCCTCGCGGCCACGCATCGTGACGAATGGCGATTCGCTTTCCGGACGGTGTGCGGGTGTCAACGAGGCCTCCGCGGCCGCGGAAACCGCCTGCGGCTGGCGCGTTTCGAATGCGCCGCTCACGTACGGGTGGATCCAAATGCCGACAAGCAGCAGACAGGCGAAGACGAAAACGGCTCGGGCCATCACTAGCTCCCAGGTCGTGGCCGGTGAGTCGTGACCCGCAAAGTGCTGGCGTGTTCGACGCCCCGGGCCCGACCTGACGATCAACTTATCTGTTGTATCGGTTGTCATGGACGTTCCGTTTAATAGACCGTGTCGTCCGTCGCATTTCTCCTAAACAGTTATACGACGGCCGCTTGCGTCCAGTTCTTCTTGCCCAGACTGCCATCGTGACCACGTGAAAACCCGCTTTTCCGACTCATTCTCGGACCTTCGTGTCATGTCGGTGGCTGCACGGGCTGGTGTCGGGGTCGCAAATCCGCACAATGCGCGACAACGCTTACTCCGAGGTCATCTGATGGCACTGCAGTCGTTCGGCATCGTCGGCATGGAAGTTATGGGCAAGAACATTGCCCTGAACATCGAAGAAAAGGGCTTCCCGATCGCGGTTTACAACCGCACCACGTCAAAAGCCGACGAGTTCCTGGCCGAGAATCCGGGCAAGAACATCAAGGTCGGGCATTCGCCGGAAGCGTTCGTGAAGCTGCTGGAAAAGCCGCGCCGCATCCTGCTGATGGTCAAAGCCGGCGGCCCGACGGACGCCACCATCAAATCCCTCCAGCCCTTCCTGGAAACCGGCGACATCCTGATCGACGGCGGCAACGCCCTGTACACCGACACCGAACGTCGCGAGAACGAGCTGCGGCCCACCGGCATCAAGTTCTTCGGCATGGGTGTCAGTGGCGGCGAAGAAGGCGCCCGCCACGGCCCCAGCATCATGCCCGGCGGCGACCGTCAGTCGTACGAGGAGCTCAAGCCCGTCCTGGAAAAAATCGCCGCCAAGGCGCCCAGTGATGGCGTCCCGTGCGTCACCTACTGCGGCGAGCGCTCCGCCGGCCATTTCGTAAAGATGGTTCACAACGGCATCGAGTACGGCGACATGCAATTAATCGCCGAAGCCTACGACCTGCTGAAAAACATCGCCGGCCTGAACAACGACCAGCTCTACGACGTCTTCGGCGAATGGAACAGCAGCGAACTGCAAAGCTTCCTCATCGAAGTCAGCCAAAAGGTCATCAAGTTCCCCGACCCGCAAGGTAAAGGCGCACTGGTCGAACAGATCCGCGACGTCGTCGGCATGAAGGGCACCGGCACCTGGACGATCAAGGCCGGCCTCGACATGCTCGTGCCGCTGCCGACCATGGCCGCCGCCGTCGACATGCGCGAATTGTCCAGCCTGAAAGACGAACGCGCCGCCGCCAGCAAAAAACTGGCCGGTCCCAAGCCCAAGGCGATGTTGGGCGACACCAAAAAACTCGTCAGCGACATCAAAGCCGCGCTGTACTGCTCCAAAATCTGCAGCTACGCCCAGGGCATGGCCCTGCTCGCCGCCGCTAACCGCACGAAGGAAGAGGGCGGGCACGGCTACAACATGACGCTGCCCGACTTGCCGATGATCTGGCGCGCCGGCTGCATCATCCGCGCCGTTTTCTTGGAAGAGATCACGCAGGCCTTCAAGAAGAACCCGAAGCTGCCGAACCTGCTGATGGACGACAAGTTCAGCCAGATGGTCGCCGACCGCGAGGCCAGCTGGCGCAGCGTCGTGAAGCTCGGCATCGACAACGGCATCGGCCTGCCCGCCTTCAGCAGCAGCCTCGCCTACTACGACAGCTACCGCCGCGAGCGCATGCCCGGCAACCTGATCCAGGCCCAACGCGATTTCTTCGGCGCTCACACTTACGAACGCACCGAAGCCCCCGGCAAGTTCATCCACACCGAGTGGAGTCCCACCCAGCCCGGCAAGGAAGTGCCCGAAGGCCAAGGCACGGGGGCCACGCAGGTGGGCACACTGGAACACCCGAAGGGCGACTGATCGCGTTCCCGTTCTCCGCACCTGCCTCCGATTCCCCCTCCCGTGGGTACCCGGGAGAGGGAAACAGACATGCGTGTCCTCGCCATTGACATCGGCTCGTCTTCCGTCAAGGCCGCCGTACTCACCGGCCCGCGGCCAAGCCAGGTCGCGCGCGAGTCGTTCATCACACACTACGACGGCGTTCGCTCTGAGGTTCCGTCCGCCGCAGTCCTGACGGCCGTCAAAAAGGCGATCGCCGCGCTCGGCGACGCGGCGCGCACGGTCGACGTCGTCGTTCCAACGGGCATGGCCCCGAGTTGGCTCGCCATCGACGCGAACGGCCGTGCGCTGACGCCGGTCGTCACACACCAGGACCGCCGGAGTCAAGCCGAAGCCGAAGCCATCGAAGCCGCCGTCGGCCGGGCCCGGCATCTGCACCTGACCGGGAACCGCCCGACGCCCGGTGGCATCAGCTCGACCACGGCCCGCTGGTACGTGCGCCACGCCAAGCCGCTGATGCGCCGGGCCGACCTGATCGGCCATCTCAACACCTGGCTGGTGTGCTACGCCACCGACGCCCGTGTGATCGACACCAGCAATGCCAGCTTCACTGGCCTGTACCGCACGACGAATCTCGGCGGATGGGACGACGACCTGATCGCCGCTGCCCAGGTGAAGCGTGGCTGGCTGCCGCGTGTGACCGACGCGCGCACCGTCGCCGGACGCGTCACGCGACAGGGCGCGCGACGCTTGGGTTTGACCGCCGGCACGCCGATGCTTGCCGGGTTTGTCGATGGCAGCGGCGGGCTGATCGCCAAACAAGCGAAAGCGGGCTGCGTTCTGAACGTCGTCGGATCAACGGACGTCTTAGCCGTCGTTACGGACCGTGCGAAACCGATCGACGGCCTGCTGACGCGCGCGGTCGGCGTCGGCCGTCAATGGGTCAGCGTCGGTACCGTCGCCGCGGCCGGGTCTGCTCTCGACTGGGCGCACCGCACATTGTTCCGCGATCTGACCGTCGAGGCGTATCGGTCTGAGGTCGCCCGGCTGGTCCGGCGGCCGACAGACCTTGTGCAGTTCGACGCCCGCCTTGCCGGGTCACGCACGGACGTCGAACCCGTGCGCGGCGTCCTCGCCGGCCTCACGCTCGGCACGGACCGCCGCGATATTCTCTCGGCCCTGCTCGATTCCTTGGCCCGTCAAAGTGCCGACCGCTTCGCCCGCTTCCGCGCCGCCGGGGTGGCTTACGGACAGCACGCGTACACCACCGGCGGCGGCGATGCCGCAATGTCGAAGATTTTTCGCCGCGACTGGCCCGGCCAGTGGACATTCGAGCCGATCCACGAAGCCACCCTCGGCGGTGCGTGGGCGCTGGCCGAGCAGGCTGTTGAAGACTAAGCGCCGGCTTAGCAAACGTTCCTGCCGATTGAGCGCTTACCAGCACGTTGTATTGCGTCTGAAGGCGTATTCGCTCCGTTGGAATTGCGGTTTAAGCGGCCACCCCGGACGGCGCGTCGCATTGCTCCGCGACGGCGTGGCGCAACTCGTTCTAACTCGACTAGCAAATCTAGGTTTCTACGCCTCACCTTTTGCCGCCGCCGGCGTCTATCATTTCAACGGAGTAACCGCTTGAAACACCGCGCCCTGACGTCTGCCTGTTTCGAAACACTTGACCCGCGCCGCCTGTTGGCCGTGAGCGTAAACGACGGCCTGTTGACGCTGCGCGGGACGGCCGACAACGACGTACTCGACGTCGGCGTGCAAGCCGACACCGGCCTGATCGTGGTGACCGACAACCGCCGCACGCGTTCCTTCCGGCCCGCCGACGTCCGCAGCATCCTGATCAATGGCAACGCCGGTGACGACCAGATCAGCGTCTCTCGCGGATTGCGGCTGCGCACGACAATCCTCGGCGGCCTCGGCGACGATGCCGTGCGCGGCGGCAACGGCACGGATTCGATCAACGGCGGCGGCGGCCGCGATACCCTTGTCGGCAATTCCCGCGGCGATTACCTGATCGGTGACGACGGCGATGACCGCCTGTTCGGCAACGGCGGCAGCGACGTCATCGTCGGCGGCGCCGGCAATGATTCGCTCGACGGCTCCGACGCGAATGACGAACTCGACGGCAGTCTGGGCGACGACACGCTCGTCGGTGGAAACGGCCTGAATACGCTGCTCGGCGGGCGGGGCGAGGACTTAGTTTACGGCGGCCGTGCGAACGACACCCTCAGCGGCGGCGACGATTACCTCGACGGCGGCAACGGCGACGACCGCCTGCGCGGCGGGAACGGCAACAACACGCTACTCGGCGCCTCCGGTAACGATGACCTCATCGCTGGCAATGGCGACGATGAACTGTCCGGCGAGGCGGGCAACGATATTCTCAGCGGCTTCGGCGGCAGCGACGTTCTGGTCGGCGGCGATAACAGCGACACCCTCTACGGCGACGACGGTGACGACAGCCTCAGCGGTGGCAACGGCAGCGATACGCTCTACGGCGACGACGGCCAAGACACCCTGTACGGCGAAGACAACGACGACAGCCTGCGCGGCGGGCGGGGCGAAGACTACCTCGACGGCGGCGAGGACGACGACACGCTGCTCGGCGACCGCGGCCGCGACACGATGTTCGGCTACGTCGGCGACGACACCCTCGACAGCGTCGACAACGACGAGGACCGCGCCTTCGGTGAGGCCGGTCGCGACACGCTGTTTGTAGACTATCGTGACGACGAGTGGTCCGGCGGCGCGGACCGTGACATTGTGTACGACGAATACGATTTCTACGTCGGCCGCTGAAGCCCGTCCCCGTGCGTCTGTCGAAGGACCTGGAGCTAACAAAGACATTCGTCGAAAGCGAGTGCCCTCCGGTTCCCTCCAGAGCTATTCCAAGATGATCGTGTAAGTCATCTGATCTGCCACCGGCTTACCCGCGGCATCCTTGGCCGGTTCGAACCACGACTCGTACGCGGCCAGGACGAACGCGCGGTCGATGCTGCTGCTGCCGCTGGACGTGGCGACGACGGCCTCGCGAACGCGGCCGGTGGCGTCGATCGACACCCGCAGCCGCAGCCGGGCAGGGAAAGAAATTTCGGCCGCCTCCACCATCGCCGACAGGTTCGTGCGCGGCCGGGCGAACTTCACCTGCCGGCCTTGCCGCGCGACGACCCGGCCGGCCTTGAACTCCAGCGTCTGTTCCTTCGCGAATGGGTCGCTGTCCTGGTCGCTCTGCGGCATCGGCCGGCCGGCCGTGACGGCGTCCTGAGGGGGGCGGGACGGCGCGGCTTCTTTCGCCGGTTGCTGCGACGGTTCGGGCTTCGGGTCGGGCGGCGGCTGCGCATCGCGCGGCGACGGCTTTTCGGCGCGGCGAAAGGCGAGCAGCTTCGACGCCGGCGGCGTCGGCACCTCGGCCGGTGGCGGCGTCGTGACCGGCTGACTGAGTGGCTTCGGCGGGGCGGCCTCAGACGCTTGACCGGTCGGGTCGCGCGTGAGTGCGGCCTGATCGGGACGCGACAGCGGACTGCTTTGCAGAACGTCGCCAGGCGAACTGTTATTGGCGTCGCCTATGCCCGCCTTTTCGCCAAAAGCCAATTTAGGTGCTGGCGGCAGTGGGACTAAATCCGGCACGACCGGCTGGTTAGGCGTGGGCGGCTTGGGTGCGGCGACTTCGGCGTTGCCTTCGAATCGTTTCAGCGCCTGAAAAATTGCCAGGTGGATCGCTAACGAAGCGATTAGGCATACGGCGAAGGTGGAACGGGACGACCGCATCGGCAACGACCCATTGTAAGGCGGCCGACGCTCAACGCCGTACCTCGACGCTGTACTCAGGCAGAAGGGGCCTTCAACAACGCGATTGCCTCGGCGACGCTGCGGGCGACGTCGAAGAGTTCACGGCTTTCGCCGCGAACGAAGCGCTGCTCGATGCCGCGTTCGATCAACTGCAGCAGCGGCGTGTAATAGTCGTTCACGTTGAGCACGACCACCCGCTTGGCGTGCAGGCCGAGTTGGCGGCCGACGATGATCTCGAACAGTTCTTCGAACGTGCCCAGTCCGCCGGGCAGGGCAACGAATGCGTCGGCCCGCTGTTCCAGCAGATGCTTGCGGTCGCGCATGTGGTCGGTGACGAGCAGTTCGTCGCACGCCAAGTCCGCTACGCCGCGGTCGATGAAGAACTGAGGCGTGATGCCCACGACACGCCCGCCGGCCGCCCGCGCCCCGTCGGCGAGCGCGCCCATGCAGCCGATGTGGTTGCCGCCGTAGACGAGCGTCCATCCTTCAGCCGCAATGGCCCGGCCAAGGTCGGCAGCTGCATCGAAATAGATCTTGTCGACTTTCGTCGTCGACGACAGGAACACCGTCACCGCGAACGCAGGCTTGGCCGGGGCAGGAACGGCGGGTTCGGGCACCTTGGTCATGGCTTACTGGATGTAGCCTTTGGTCTTGAAGTACGCCACGGCTTCGTCCACGGAGCGGAACACGCGGGTGGCGGTTTCGCTGATGAACGGGCTTGGCGTGCCGCGGCAATTCCAGACGACGTAAACTTCTTTGCCGCCTTCCCAGGCGTGGTGAAGTTCGCGCTCCACGCCGCTGCTCAGGCCGGGCTTGCCGTTGGGCAGTTCGGGGACGAGGCTGACGATCATGTCGCTTTGCTCGACCATCTTGAAATCGCGGGCGTAAATCTGGCCCATGATGTCGCCGCTGATCTGCACGACGTCCTCGGTCTTGAACGTGACCGTTCCCTCGGCGGCTTCGATGTCGACGAATTCTTTGCCTTCCTCGCGGGCCTTGAGGCCCTGCGTGTGCAGGACGAACTCATCCACGTCGCCGGGGTCGAAGGCGATGAAATGCTCGGCCAGGATGGCGCGGAACTTATTGATCTCCGCGAGCGTGTCCGGCAGGTCCATCACATGGCTCATCGGGAAGCTGGGATAGACCTTTTTGAGTTGCGGCTGGAACATCATGCGGAACAGCGTTTTCGTCGTCGGCACGGTCCGGCCGCGGCTGACGATGAAGAACTTGCCGTAGCCGCGCAGGATATTGGCCATGATTTCGGTGGCGAGGTTTTCTTCCTCGCGCCAGACCATGATGTCCTTGAGCGTGTGGTCGATGTCGTGGTCTTTGTTCAGCCGCTGGTGCACGCTTTCGGCGTTGTCCAGCAACGTCACGTAGATGTCGGCGTTGAACGACTTGATCTGGTCGTAGTCGAAGGCCGCGAACAAGCCGTGCCGCCAGCGGAAGGTGGCGTGCGTGTTGACGATCACGTGCTCGTGCTTTTCGGCCTCCCGCAGAATCTCTTTGAACACCGCGCGGCGCAGCGTGTTCAGGCGGCTGATTGGCAAGTTCAGAATGCGGCCGGCGGGGACGTCGGGGGCCTCTTCGTACATCATCTTGCCGACGTTGAAGACGGCCAGGTCATGGCCGGCTTCGCGGGCGAGCCTCTGCACTTCGTCGAGATAGGGGCCCTTGTCGACGCCTACTTGTCCGGTCACGATCGCGCGCATCAGTAGTCCTTCCGATTCCAGCGGGTCCGTCGGGTCAATCAGACGCCGCCGACGGACGGTGGGGCGGCATTCTCGGTCGTCTGCAGCGTCGCGATTTCGTCACGCAGCTTAGCGGCCAGTTCGTATTCTTCTGCCGCCACGGCACGCTTCAGACGCCGTTCGAGGCGCTCCAGTGCGCCGACCGGCATCTTCCGCTTGATCTCGCGGGCGAAGCGCTTCAGCACCTTGGCCTCTTCACAGCGGCCGTAGGCTTCGGCGTGGTCGAACTTAGCAAAAAAGGCCTTGATCTGCGACAGGCCCTCGCGGACCTTGTCCAGCGCTTTGTCGAGTTGCTGGTCTTTGAACAGGATCGATGCCGCCGCGCGGGTGCGCATCATAATGATGTACGGCCGGTACTGCTCCAGCAGCATGCGGTCCTGTTCCTGCACGGCGTATTTGCCGCAAAGGTCGATCACGCGCAGATTGCGGCTGGTGTCGCGCACGACGGCCGGGAAGTCGCCGAGGACGAACAGCGACAAATACCGCTGGTAGTACATGGCGGCTTCTTCACGCAAATCGCTGCAGTCTTCCGGTGACAGGGCAAAACCGTCCGAATCGCCGGACTTCTGCTTGTGCTCGGTCAGGCGGTGGTCGTGGTATTCCAGCAGCGATTCGAAGCCGTGCGGCCGCTGCCCGTCGGGCCTGCCGGTCACTTCCATTTGCAGCACGCCAAGTTCCAGGCGCATCTGCACCTTCGGCAGGCCGTCCATGCCGGTGATGCGACGCACATTGATGGTGCCGGGCTCATAGGTCCAGCCGTTCAAAATGGGTCCGAGGTCCTTCAGCGGGTCAGGGTCTGGCCGCTCATTGTCCAACGCTTGGCTCATCGCCTAGAGTATAGCTCAACTGACCCCGCCCGGCACTGAATTCGCACCCGCTTTGGCACTGAAAATGACCGACACCGTCTCCTCACCGCTAGCCGAACTGCACCGCAATGTGGGCGCGGAAACGCTCGCCTACGACACCACCGAGATCGTCTCCACCTTCGGCGAACCGCAGGCGGAATACGCCGCCATTCGCAAGGCCGCCGGCCTGTTGGATCTGCCGCAGCGCGGGCTGATCGAACTGACCGGCGACGACCGCCACGCGTTCCTGAACAACCTGATCAGCAACCAATTAGTCGATAAAGCAACGAAGACGCCGCTACAGCCTGGGCAATGGGTTTATGCATTTTTGCTGAACCTCAAGGGCCGGGTCGTGCTGGATCTGAACGTCATCGAGACCGGCGGTCGAACGCTGCTGGAACTGGACGGCCGACTGGTGCCCATGCTGGTCTCGCTGCTGGACCGGTATGTGTTTGCCGAACGCGTCAAAATCCGGTCCTTGGCAGGTGAAGCGTACGAGATCGCCTTGCACGGCCCCGGAGCGGCCGACTTGCTAACGGCGGAAGGCATGACGTTGAAGTTGTCTCCCGGCCAATGCGGCGAAGGCACGCTGGGCGGTGCGCCGATTATCGTCTGGCGCGACGACCCCTGCGGCGTGCCTGGCCTGCACCTGATCGTCCCGAACGACCGCGCGGCCGACCTTTGGCAACACCTGCTGGCCCGCCACGGCAATGAAATCTCGCTCGGAAAAAGATCGCTGCGACCGATCGGCTGGGCCGCTTTTAACGCGACCCGCGTCGAAGCGGGCCGACTTCTGTTCGGCGTCGACTTTGAACTCGCCCCGCCTTCCATGCCGGGCAAGCAAGCAACCGCACAAGCCGACGCCGAGCCGCGGCCAGTCGGCGTGCTGCCGGCCGAGACGACGCTGCTCGACCGTGCCGTCAGCTTCACCAAAGGGTGCTACCTCGGCCAGGAAGTCGTCGCGCGCATGCACGCGCGGTCACAGGTCGCCCGGCAGCTCGTCGGCTTGCGCGTCGACGACGACGCGCTGCCGATCGCCGGCGCGCAGGTGTTCGACGACCAGCAGAACGTCGTCGGCGTCGTCACCAGCAGCACGATGTCGCCGATATTGTCCGATGCCGCGATCGCGCTGGCGATGGTACGAAAGCCGATGTTCGACGTCGGCCGTCGCCTGCTCGTGGCGGCCGAGGGCGCTGTTCGCGGCGCGGTCGTCACCCCGCTCCCGTTCCTTCAGAAAGGCGACGAATGATTGATTCGCCCTATCTCATCCGGCCGGGCAAGCCGGTCCATTTCAAACGCCTGAAAACCAAAGACTCGGGCGACTTCAAAGACCGCGCCGAGGCCGAAGCCATCGCCGAGAAGAACCGCCGGCGGCTACACGACATGCAGGACGTGCTGTACGCGCAGGGCACGCAGTCACTGCTCGTGATCCTTCAGGCCATGGATGCCGGCGGAAAAGACGGCACGATCGAATACATCTTCTCCGGCGTTAATCCTCAAGGCTGTTCGGTCACGTCGTTCAAGGCACCCAGCACGAACGAGAAAGCCCACGACTTTCTGTGGCGCATCCACGCGGCGGCGCCCGCCAAGGGGATGATCGGCATCTTCAATCGCTCGCACTATGAAAGCGTGCTGGTCGAACGCGTGCACAGCCTCGCGCCCAAGCACGTGCTGAAGAAGCGGTACGACCATATCAACGCCTTCGAGCAGATGCTGGCCGACGAGGGGACGACGATCGTAAAGTTTTTCCTTCACATCAGCTTCGAAGAGCAGGCCGAGCGCATGCAGGCCCGGCTGGATGACCCGAAGAAAAACTGGAAGTTCAGCCCCGGCGATCTGGAAGAGCGCAAGTATTGGAAAGATTACGCGGGCGCGTTCGAGGACGCCTTGGAGAAGTGCAGCACGGAAGCCGCGCCGTGGTACGCGATCCCATCGGACCGGAAGTGGTTCCGTAACTGGGCCATCAGTGACATTCTGGTCCGAACGCTCGAGGCGATGAACCCGGCCTACCCGCCGCCGATCGCGGACATCAGTGAATACAAGGTCGTTTGACCGTTCTTGGCCGTAATTCGAACTGTTCTCAACGTGCGGCCGGTTTAGGATATAATCCTGCGATGGCCGGAACTGGCGAAAAGGTCGTGGTTGCCATGTCGGGCGGGGTCGACAGTTCGGTCGCCGCCGCGCTGTTGAAGCGGCAGGGGTACGACGTCGTCGGCTGCTTCATGCGGCTCGGTTCGCCCAAGGGCGTCGAGGCCGAGGAAGAAGAGTGCACGGTCGACCCGCTGGCTCCGCCGGGTAAATCGAAACAGGGTTGTTGTTCCGTACTCGACGCCGGCGACGCGCGACGCGTGGCGCAGCTGCTCGACATTCCGTTTTACGTCCTGAATTTTCAGGAAGACTTCGCCCGCGTCATTGACTATTTCGTCGACGAGTACAACCGCGGCCGCACGCCCAATCCGTGCGTGCGCTGCAACGACTGGCTGAAGTTCGGCCGCCTGGCCCAGTACGCCGAGGCAATCGGGGCCCGCTATGTCGCCAGCGGCCATTACGCGCGAACGGGCGTCGACCCGGTCACAGGGCGCAAGACGCTCCTGCGCGGCCTAGACCATAAAAAGGATCAAAGCTACGTGCTGTTCGGCCTGCCCGACGGGCACGTCGAGAAGCTGATGCTGCCGATCGGCGAGTTCGAAAAAACCGATGTGCGACGCATGGCCGAGGAACTGAACCTGCCGGTGTTCAACAAGCCCGACAGCCAGGAAATCTGCTTCGTGCCGGACCAGGATTACGCCGGCCTCGTCCGCCGCCGGTCGGCCGAGCCGTTCCGGCCGGGCGAGTTGGTCTTGCCCGACGGCAAAACGATCGGCACCCACGAAGGGCACCAGCATTTCACCATCGGCCAGCGCAAAGGCCTCGGCGTCGCGCGCGGCGTGCCGCTGTACGTCATCGACATCGATCCCGCCGCCGACCGCGTCGTGCTCGGCCCGAAAGAACGGCTGCTGAAACGCACCGTCGTCGCCGGGCAGATCAACCTGCTCGGCCCGCGCGTCGGCGAGCGGCCGGTGCCGTGTTATGCGAAGATTCGCTACAACGCCCAGCCGCAGCCCGCAGTCGTGCGGCGCAGCGGCGAGGATCAGATCACCGTCACCTTCGACGAGCCGCAGAGCGCGGTCGCGCCCGGGCAGGCGGTCGTCTGCTACGACAACGACGTCGTCCTCGGCGGCGGCTGGATCGATTCGGCCGAATGAACCCGCGGCGTCACATCCTGATCTTCCACCAGGCCGCCCTTGGCGACTTCATCATGACCTGGCCGCTGGCGATGGCGCTCGGCCGCGTGTTCGCGCAAAGCCGCGTGATGTACGTGACCGGCCCCGACAAGGGCCGGCTGGCGGAGGCGGTCGTGGGCGTCGAATGGCTGGGCGTCGACAACGGCTGGCACACGCTGTTCGGCCCCGGCGACGTGCCGGACGAACCGGTCGGCCGTGTGCTGCGCGCGACGCAGTGCGTTGTCCTTTTTGCCGCCGGTGACGCTTCTGCCGTTGTGGAAAGAGTCCGGCAACTGACGGGCGATATCCCCATTCTGCCGGTCAGCCCGAACCCGCCGGCCGGGGTTCATGTGTTGACCCACCAACTGACGCAACTGCAAGGCCACGGCCGCCTCGGCGGGTACGTCGAGCAGATGCAAACCCTGATGCGGACGAGCGGCCTCGGCGGGCGCGCGGCGGCAGCGGGAAAGGACATCGTGATCCACCCCGGCAGCGGCAGCGCCGGAAAGAACTGGCCGCTCACCTCGTTCATCGAACTGGCGAGCGCCCTTCGTTCCGCCGGCCGAACGGTGCAGTTCGTGATCGGCGAAGTGGAGCGCGAACGGATGACGCCGGCCGACGTCGCCGCGATGCGCGCGGTCGCCCCGGTGGCCGAACCAGCGGACTTACCCGCGCTCCGCGCGGTGTTGCAGAATGCGTCCGCCTTTATCGGAAACGACAGCGGCCCCACGCACCTGGCCGCCGTCCTCGGTCTGCGCACCGTCGCCTTGTTCGGCCCGAACAGCAATGCGGAGCAGTGGTCGCCGGTCGGGCCGCGGGTGTCGGTGCTGCCTTTCTCGGCTAGTCCTCCGGAAGTGGTGAAGGTGCTGAGTCGTGAGCCGTAAGCCGACGCAGCAGGCACGCGTTGGAACAATGCCGGGTCGTTGTGTCCCGTTCGCACTTGCTACGATGACGCCATGACGGACGCCGCCGACATTCCCCGCCGCGTGGACGAACTGTTGTGCCGCGCCGTCGGCCGCGGCGCGAGCGACATTCACGTAGAGCCTTTGGCCGCCGGCGGCGAAGTGCGTTTCCGTGTCGACGGCCTGCTGCAGAAGCAGGAAACGCTGTCGGCCGACGTCGCGGCCGCATTCGTGGCCCGGTTGATGGTCATGGCGAACCTGCTGACCTATCGCCGCGACGTGCCGCAGGAAGGGCGGGCCACGACCCCCGTGCCCGGCGTCGCCCGGCCGATCGATTTACGCGTGTCGATCATGCCGACGACACACGGCCTGCGAGCGGCCGTGCGGCTGCCGGCGGAGTTGTCGCAGCCACGCTCGCTGGACGCACTGGGCTTGGACGCGGGCACACGCGAACTCATCGATGCGTTCGTCCGAGCCGACGGCGGCGTGCTGGCAATCGTCGGCCCGGCCGGGTCGGGCAAGACGACCACGGCTTACGCCGTGCTGGAAACCATCGCCGCCGCACAGCCGGGCCTCAGCATCGTTTCGTTAGAAGACCCGGTGGAGCGCGACCTGCCGGGCGTTACGCAGATCCAAGTGCAGCCGTTCGGCCAACTCACGTACGCGACCGCCCTGCGCAGCATGCTGCGCCAAGACCCGCAGGTGCTGATGCTCGGCGAAGTCCGCGACGCCGAAACCGCGTCGGTTGCCATCCAGGGCGGCTTGAGCGGGCACCGGCTGGTCTGCACGCTTCACGCCGCCGACGCGGCGCAGGCCGTCGCCCGGCTGTTGGAAATGGGGCTGGAGCCGTACCAGGTGGCGGGCAGCCTGTTCGGCGTCATCGCGCAGCGCCTGCTGCGTCGCAAAACGCCTGACGGCTACGCCGGCCGGTTGCCTGTCGGCGAAGCCGTTCGAATCGACCCGGCACTGCGACGCCAGATCAGCGCGCGGGTGGACTCGGACGATCTGCGAGTGACTTATCAGTCGATGAGCGACTTCGTATCACTGCCGGATTCTGCGGCCCGTCGTGTGGCGGCCGGTGAAACCGATGCCGCTGAGGTCTGGCGTGTCCTCGGCACCCGAGTCTGACGACCGCAGATCACAGGACGAAAGATTCTTGTGGAATCGCCCCCTCGGCCGGACATATCCGGGCGAGGGACCACACTTGACCCGTTTCGACTACACCGCAGTTCAGCCCGACGGCACCCCGATCCGCGGCGCGATCGAAGCGTCCGACGACGCAGACGCGGAACGTCGACTGGCGGCACTGGGGCTCGAATCGATCGAATTGATCGCCGCCTCCACCGCCGCGCGGTCGGTCCGTCTGGGCGCGGCCGATCTGCAGACGTTCAACGAATACCTGTTACAAATCAGCCGAGCCGGGCTGCCGATCGAAAGCGGGCTGGCGGCGTTGTCGCGTGAGCTTCGGTCGGGGAAGCTCAAGCGTGCGGTCGACGCGCTGGCCGACGATCTGCGGGCGGGCGTTCCGTTGGAGAAAGCCGTCGCCGGGCGGCGCGGCAGCTTTCCGCCACTGTACGGCCAACTGATCGACGCCGGCGTACAGACGGCCGACTTGCCGGGCGTCCTCGGCCGGTTCGGCAAGCACGCCATGACCATCGCCGACTTGCGGGCCGCGTTATGGCGCGCGTGCTCTTACCCGGCCGTGGTGTTCCTGGCGCTGCTGGCGCTGTTGACGTTTTTGGGCTACGGCGTGCTGCCGCGTTACTTCGCGCTCGTTGCCGAAATGCCCTTCCGAAGTACAAACATCCAAGGTCTGTTCCAGAACAGCAGGGCGGTCCGGGGCGTCAACCTGCCCGTGATGGCATGGGCTATGCTGTACCTCGGCCGGCTCGCGCCGTTCATTCTGGTGCTGATCGTCGTGGCGGTGCTGTCGGCTTCTGCGGCCTACACGGTGCTGCGGGCCAGAGGCCGCGAGCGCCCGCTGGTCGACGCGCTGCTGCGACTTCCGCTGATCGGGCGGGCGCTACGGGACAGCTACGTCGCCTCCTGGCTGGACATCGCCTCGCTCGGCTCCGCGGCGGGCCTGGACCTGCCACGGGCGCTGCGCCTGGCGGGCAACGCGGTCGCTTTGCCGTCCCTTCAACAGGACACGAACGCCATCGTGGAGCGATTGGAAAGTGGCCAACGCGTCGGCAACCTGACCCTCGCCCGTCTGCCCGCCACCGTGCCGATGTTGATCGACTTGGCGAGCGGTCCCGGCGAGCTTCCGTCTGCGCTTGCGGCACTCGCCAATCAGTACGAACAGCAGGCCCGCCGACAGATCAACGTCCTGCCCGGCCGAATCATGCCGGTGCTGCTGGTCGCGATCGGGCTGGTCGCGGGAGGCATCATGTACAGCCTCTGGGCCCCGTTGTCGCACCTCCTCGCGAGCCTTACGGGTTGAATGATGGCGGACCCGCTTCAATCTTCGAACGAGCCACAGGAAGCCGCCACCCCGGCGTTGCGTCGCGAGACGTCGCGTGCGATCTGGGCGATCGCCGGCGGCGGTATGGTGTTTTTGCTGCTTCTGGTTTGGCTGATGCCGGTCGCTTCCGGGGACGCTTTGGGATGGGTCGAGCGCATGCTCGGGTTGTCGCCGGACACGTCCCGGGAAAGGGTCGGCCTGATGGGGTACCGAACCCAGTTCCTGCCGACGACGTTATCGTCTTTGCCGCCGGTGACGCTGGCCGTGCTGAGTGTGTCGGCGCTCGCGGCGTCACTGAAGCACCACCGTCGTCGCGCCGGCATGCTGGTGCTCGGGCACCTGGCCGCCGCCGTCCGGCTCGGGTTGCCGCTGCCGGTCTACCTTCGTGCGGCCGCCAGCGGCGAAGCGAAACCGGCGCGCCGCCGACTAGTACGCCTGGCCGCGTCGCTGGAACAGGGCCGCAGCGTCGGCCAATCCCTGCAAGCCACAGTCGGCGAACTGCCTCCACTGTTGATCGACCGCATCACGGCAGCTGAACGATCGTCGGTGTTGCCCGCTTCGCTGGACGCGATCCTGGAAGGGCAGCGGCAACGGCATTCGATGACCGGCAGCCCCGTTCACGGCCGTGCTTACTTAGTTGTGATGGCGTCGAGCGTCGTTGTCGTGGCGTGGATGATATCCGTCTTCGTTTTGCCAAAGTTCAGCCAGATTTTTGCGAACTTCAAAGTCGAACTGCCACCCGCCACACGGGCACTGGCAGTGATGATGAACGCGCATTTTCTTTCCAATGCGGTCCTGCCGCAGCCGTGGCCGTTGCTGTTGCTTGTTCTGCTGATTTTCCTGCTGTTTCTGACGGCCCGTGCGACGCGCGGCTTGTTCACGTCGCGTCCGCAGCAACGCCTGTTCGCCGGCCTGCAGGACCGGCTGATCTGGTACACGCCGGTCTGGGGCAGCTTGACGCGCAATCACCAGACGTCGCTCGTCTGCGAGGCTTTGGCGGAGGCGTTGCTGGCAGGCCGGCCGTTGCCAGCGGCACTGGCGACCGCGACGCTGCCGTCGCTTAATACCGTTCTGCGAAATCGGCTACGCATGTGGCGAGTGGGCGTGGAATCAGGGCGGCCGCTGGCGATGGCGGCGCAAGACGCGCGGATGCCATCGCTGCTGTGTGACTTGCTGGCCGGTGCACAAACCGACGCGGCAGGTGCGATCATCTTTGCCGGCCGTGCTTACGCCGCGGCGTCCGGGCGGCTGGCGGCGGTTTTGTCCGCCGTCGCGCCGGTGCTTGTGACTGCTGTGATGGCCGTGGTCGTGACGTTCCTCGCGATGGCGTTGCTTGTTCCTCTTATTCGTCTGAGCGACGCCATCCGTTAGGAGAAAAATGCGAAGGCGCGGCTACCTCTTTCTCGACGCGATCGTCGCCCTCGGCCTGTTGACGGCGGTGGCGATGTTGCTGGTGACAGCCCGCTCGGCATCGACGCGGGTGATGCGGCAGACGGACGATCATCGCGCGGCCGTGCGCGTCGCGGAGCGAGTTCTGATCAATCTCGCCCCCGCAAATCCTGCCGCGCCCACGACACGGCCCACGACGGAGCGGGCGAGTGCCGAAGTCGTCGATCTGCCGACAACCGCTCCGGCCGGCTGGAAGTGGGTCGGCGTGCGCGCCAGCGTAAATGGCCGCACCGGCGAGGTGGTCGGGCTGGTTCGGGCCGCACCACAAGGGGGCGGATCATGACACGCCCTCACCCGCGTCGTCGCGGCTACCTGCTGGTCGAGATGATCATCACGCTGGCGATGATCGGCGTGGTGGCGACGCTCGCCACGCAACTGGTTTTCCGTCTCCTGACCACCGCAAGAGAACTGTCCGATGGCGAACGCGCCCGTCTTGCCATCGACCGCGCCGCCGGCACGCTGCGCTCCGACGTCCAACGCGCCGGCAGAGTGGTAACTGATGGCGACAGGCTTCGAATGGACGCAATCGTCTGGACTGTCGACGACAACGTACTGGTGCGGACCGACGGTGGTTCGGAAGTTCGATATCCACTTCTGCCGGGCCACGTCGTGTTGGGCTCGGTCGGCCCAGTCATCACACTGCGGGTGGACGAGGCGGAATGGGCCTTCGCTCCGATCGTCGAAGGGGGCGGCCGATGAAAAACTGTCGTGGCGTTGCCAGTTTGATGGCTATCGTTCTCATTGGTTTGCTGGCCACGATTTTGGCGGCAGTCGCCGGGCGGGCAGTGGTCGAACAGCAGCGTTCGGCTTTAGCGGGCGACGCGATTCAGTCGTCGCGCCTTTTAGCCGCCGCCGCCGAAATCGCGCGCGAGCAAGTGCGAACGCAGTCGACCCGAAGTGGCCCCGTCGAGACGCCGCTCGGCCACGTCACGTTGTCGTGGCAAGCCGGAGCCTCTGAACCGGTGTGCGATGCGGAGGTGCGTTACGGGCGTTCGCACCAGTGGCTCACCTTCGAGTTTGCGGGCGGCCGTCTGACGCGTGTTCGTTGAACGAACCATTCCCAAGCGAACACGCGATGCGGTGTTTAACTGGACTGATTCTTCCCGGCCGTTAATCTGTCGGTACCACGTCCGCCGGCGGATCGAATGCGGTTCGATCGTCGGCGGACGGCTAACCATTTTCGGGTGCCAGACCGACATGACCGATACCAACTCCGCTCGTTCCACTGCGTCCGCTTCGTCCGGCAAACTTCGCGTCGCCGTCATCGGCTGCGGGGCGATCGGCCAACGGCGTCACATTCCCGAGGCCTTCTCGAACCCACGTGTGCAATTGGTGGCCCTGTGTGATCTGAAGCCCGGCCGCGCGCAGGAAGTGGGGGCGAAGTACGGCACGCCGACCGCGTACACCGACCACCGAGAGATGATCGCCCGCGAGAAGCCGGACATCGTCGTCGTCGGCACCCCGAACGCCTTGCACGCCGCGCAAGCCATCGACGCGCTGCAGGCCGGGTGTCATGTGCTGGTCGAGAAGCCGATGGCGACGTCAATCGACGAAGCGAACGCGATGATCGCCGCCGCCGAAAAGGCCGGCCGTTTCCTGATGGTCGGCCAGAACCAACGCCTGATGCCGCCTCACGTAAAGGCCAAGCAGATCCTGGACAGCGGCATCCTCGGCCAGCCGATCAGCTTTCAGACGACATTCAAACACCCCGGCCCGGACGGCTGGAGCGTGGACGGCGCGACCAGCTGGTTTTTCAAGAAAGAGCTTGCCGCCATGGGCGTTTGCGCCGACCTCGGCGTGCACAAGATCGACCTGATGCGCTATCTGCTGGGCCAAGAGATCACCGACGTCACCGGCTTCATCGGCACGCTCAACAAGACGCAGCCGAACAGCGACCGACTGATCGAAATCGATGACACCGCGTTCCTGAGCGTACGCACGGACAAAGGCGTGATCGGCAGCATCACCATCAGCTGGACGCAGTACGGCCACTTCGAAGACAACTCGACGACCATCTACTGCGAACAGGGCGTCCTTGAAATCGCCACCAATCCCGAGTTCAGCGTCATCGTGCACGGCCGCGACGGGAGCAAAGCGTTTTACAAAACCGGTGCCGTCGCGACCAATACCCAACAAACGAACAGCGGCGTGATCGACGCGTTCATTGAGTCGGTGACCAGCAAGCGCCCGCCGACCATCGACGGCCGCGAAGGCTTAAAAGCGTTGCGGGTCATCCTGGCCGCTTTCGATGCGTCGCGAGAGGGCAAGATCTCAAAGGTCGCCACCACGGCATGAACCGAGCCCGGCGAATGGAAAAGACAGGACGGGCGCGCGAACACTGACTTAGTATGAGTCATTATGGATCACCGCCCCCTCGGCCGAAGTGGCCTGCTCGTCAGTGAGATTTCCTATGGCAACTGGCTCACCCACGGGTCACAGGTGGAAAAGGACGCGGCGCTCGCCTGCGTAAAGGCGGCCCTTGAGGAGGGCATCACTACTTTCGACACGGCCGACGTTTATGCCGCCACGAAGGCCGAAGAAGTGCTCGGCGAGGCGCTGGCGGGGCAACGCCGCGAAGGGTTGGAGATCTTCACGAAGGTTTACTGGCCCACCGGCCCGGGTCCGAATGACCGCGGCCTGTCGCGCAAGCACATTTTCGAGTCGATCCACGGCAGCCTGCGCCGCCTGCGGACCGACTACGTCGATCTCTATCAAGCGCACCGCTACGACTACGCGACGCCGCTCGAAGAGACGATGACCGCGTTCGCCGACTTGGTGCGGCAAGGCAAGGTGCTGTACCTGGGCGTCTCAGAGTGGACGGCCGAGCAGATCGAACACGGCGCGGCGTTGGCCCGGGAGCTGAAGGTGCCGCTGGTGAGCAGCCAGCCGCAGTATTCAATGCTCTGGCGCGTAATCGAGACCGAAGTCATTCCCGCTTGTGAAAAGGCGGGCCTGAGCCAGATCGTCTGGTCCCCGATCGCCCAAGGCGTCCTCACCGGCAAATATTTGCCCGGCCAGCCGCCGCCCCAGGGCAGCCGGGCGACCGACCAGACGGGAGCGAAGTTCATCGGCAAGTTCCTGTCCGACGACGTGCTGACCCGGGTCCAGCAACTCAAGCCGATCGCTGACGAACTCGGGCTGACTATGGCCCAGCTGGCGGTCGCGTGGGTGTTGCAGAACCAGAACGTCGCTTCGGCGATCGTCGGCGCGTCGCGGCCGGAGCAGGTGCGCGACAACGTCAAGGCCGCCGGCGTGAAGCTGGAGGCAGCCGTGATGGGGCGGATTGATGCGGTGCTGGGTGACGTCGTCGAGCGAGATCCGAAGAAGACCGTGAGCCCGGCGAAGCGGCCGTAGGGGAAACTTCTATTCGAGGAAGGGCGGTTGCCGCCGCTCAGTCGCCTGCGTCTGAACGCAGTCAAGCCTGTCACCATTGCCATGGCCGGAATGGGTTTGTTAGACGATCGTCGCGCCTGTTGTATCAGGGGGTGACGGCGGCTTTCCGATGTCTGCGAGCTGGACCCGATCAATGATCGTCAGGAACAGCGTCGCTTCCTCTCCGACTAAATTGATCGGCGCGTCGTTGTCAGCAAGAAGGATCCGACAGCCGGTCTGGTCGGTGTCGATCAACTTCACGTGGAGCAGGTTGATAATGCCCTGTGTTGTTTGGACGAATGGCCGGTCCATAAATAGCCTCCGGTCAAGGATAGGCGTGCCATCGCTCTGGGCGATCATCGGCAGTGGTTTTACGTGTGAATATCGCGCCTTCGGGGCGACATCGCATTGAGATGCTTGAGCCTGCTGCCACGTCGAAGACGGGGCGCCCTTCCGTTTTATCGAGTCCCACTTCGCCTTACGCCGGTTCACAAGAATCGGTTTTGTCTCTCATGCCGCGGGCAAACCTGCCGAAGTTAGGTGAGCTTTGGAGCGGGGGCGTTACTCGTTGGCCGGCCATGGCCTATGCCGATTTTATCGGCACCGGTCACGGCGGCCACGAATCAAGTCGCATTGGGAGGACAGCATGTCTCTGGTCAATAATCTCAGCATCAGGTCAAAACTGCTCTTACTGAGCGGCGTTTTCGCGCTCGCACTGGTCTGCTACGGCTTGCTTTCGCAATTGAACCTCGCACAGGTCAAAGTGACCGGCCCGTACTATTCGCAGATCATCCGCGGCAAGGATCTGGTCGCGGACATCCTCCCGCCGCCGGAATATTTGATCGAACCCTACCTGCTCACGCACCAGCTCGCGCTCGAAAAAGACCCGGCGGCAGCGTCAGTGCTGATCGAACGGCTCAAGCAGCTTCGCACCGGCACCGGCGGCTACGAGGAACGGCACAATTATTGGGCCAAAGAGCTGACCGACGGGCCGGTGAAGGAAACGCTGCTCGAGAAATCGTATCGGCCGGCGGTCGAATTCTTTGACGCAATGAATGCCCAATTCATCCCGAAAGTCTTAGGTGGCGATCAAATCGCTGCGCAACAAGTGCTTTTGCAGCAGCTCGCGCCCGCGTACGAACGTCACCGTGCGGCGATCGACGAAGTAGTGAAGCTGGTTAATGCGGAAAACGCTTCATTAGAGGCAACCACCTCTGCGACGATCGACCGCCGCGCGTGGATGCTGACATTGCTGGCCTTGGTCCTGCTGTCTGTGGGTTCGGCCGTGGCGTGGATGATTAGCCGGCTCATTGGTCGACCGCTTACTCAGATCGTTGTCGCCATGGAAGCCATTTCCAAGGGCGATTTGGAACAAGAGATCACGATCCGCAGCCGTGACGAGATCGGCCGTTTGGCGGACGGATTCCGTGGCCTGATCGGGTACATCCGCGGCATCGCTCTGGCGGCGGACAAGCTGGCCAGCGGCGACCTGACGACCGAGGTGGTGCCGCAGGGTGACAAGGAC
>DASVSC010000236.1:0-6736 GCA_036388295.1 Tepidisphaeraceae bacterium
AGCGCCACCTCGGCGGGACCCTGGGCGTCGATCGTGTCCCGCACGGCGTGGTATTGGCCTTCGTCGCTGGCGTAGGCGATCAGACGCATCGGGTCGCGCGTGTGAAGAAACAGCTCAAAAACAGCCACGATCAGCAGCGCCAGCAGCAACGCCCAAGGCTTGCCCAGCGGCGCGTGCGGCCGCGGGCCGTGCGCGTTGTCGGCGGGCAGCACCGGCTGGGCGGCCGAATCAGAACTGGAAGTAGATGAAGTCGCCGCCATCGAAAACACCGAATATCAGGAACAGCAAGATCATGCCCGCATAGACGACTGCCCGCACCGGCACGGGCACGCGGAAAATCACGTTGTGATCGTCGGCCAGGTATTTCACCAGCTGCGGGACCAACAATACGAGCCCGCAGCTGACGAACGTCAGGACCAGGTTCGCGTTCAGCAGCGGGGCGACGAAATCCTCCGGATTATAGAACGGCCGACAGAAGCGCTCCAAGTCCGCCAGGGTTCGGCCGCGGAACAGCAGCCAGCCGAAGCAGGTGAACTGGAAGAAGACGACCACGCGGACGAAGGTCCAGAGGCCCGCCGCGGGGCGGGATTGATAGTTGAAGGTGCGTTTCAACCACGGCGACATCGCCCGGTGGACGCAGAGCATCAGGCCGTGATACGCGCCCCAGAGGATGAACATCCAGGTCGCCCCGTGCCAGAGCCCGCCGATGAGCATGGTCAGGAACAGGTTGAAGTAAGTTCTGAGCGCGCCGCCGCGGTTGCCGCCGAGGGGGATGTAGAGGTAGTCGCGCAGCCAGGTGCTGAGGCTGATGTGCCAGCGCCGCCAGAAATCGCTGGGATTGACCGCGAAATAGGGCAGATCGAAGTTGCGCATCAGGTCAAAGCCCATGCACCGGGCGGCGCCGCGGGCGATGTCGCTGTAGGCGGAAAAGTCGCAGTAGATCTGGATCGCGAAGGCGTACACGCCGATCATCGCCTCCCACGCCCGCGGCGGCGTGTCCGGACTGGCGTCGAACACGGCGTTGGCCACCAGCGCGACGTTGTCGGCCAGCACCACTTTCTTGAACAGCCCCAGCCCGATCAGCCAGACGCCGTGGCAGACGTCGTCCCAGCGCGGGCGGGTTTCGCTCTTGATCTGCGGCAGCAGGTGCGTGGCCCGCTCGATCGGGCCGGCGACCAATTGCGGGAAAAACGCCACGAACAGCGCGAAATGCACCGGGTGCCGCTCGGCCTTGAGGTGGCCGCGGTAGACGTCGATGACGTAGCTCATCGACTGGAACGTGTAGAAGCTGATACCCGCCGGCAGCAGGATGTGCAGCGCCGGCCGGTCCATCTGCCAGCCCATCGCGTTCGACGCGGCCACCACGTTGTCGATAAAGAAGTTGCAGTATTTGAAGAAGCCCAGCACCGTCAGGTTGACGGCGCACGAGCCGACCACGCACCACTTGCGCCCGCGGCTGCCAAGCGGATAACCCTCAATAATGCGGGCGAACGTGTAATCGAACACCTGCGTGGCCAGCAGGAGCAGCAGCCAGCGCGCGTCGTTCGTGACGCGTTCGTAAAAGTACCAGCTGGCGACCAGCAGAAAGACGTTGCGGGCCAGCACGTGCCGCCGCAGCAGCGCGAAGCCGCTGACGACTATCGCGAAAAAGGCGATGAAGTGCAGGCTGTTAAAGGTCATCGCGGAAAACGCGGGAAGCTAGCGGGGCATTGGCCAGTGGGCAAGTCGTCGTGTCGGTTTCTGGTCCCCTCTCCCGGTATGGCCGGGAGAGGGTTAGGTTGTGTCTGATGGGTCGTTTGGACGGTAATTGTTTGGGTGGTCGTGCGGGACGGAAGTGTGTTTTCAGTGTCTTCAACGGGCTTCAACAATGCCTCCGAACTCGAAGTTCCAGGCTTCACCTGACCCATCAGACACAACCTAGGGTGAGGGCCGCCGACAGCAGACTTCATCGAAGCGAGCGCCGGCTGACGCTCGATATTGCTCGGTCGAAGCCCTCACCCTACCCGCGTGCCTGCGGCACCTCCCGGCCATACCGGGAGAGGGAACTTCGATAGACGTCGTCGAGCGCGTCGACCATCACCTTCGTGTCGAACCGCCCCGCCGCGAAAACGCGGCCGGCCTGGCCCATGGCGCGCGCCTGGTCCGGGTCCGCCAGCAGCGTCGCCAGTTTGTCGCCAAGCCCCGCGACGTCGAACGGGCGGACCAGGTAGCCCGTTTCGCCGTTGATCAGGCCTTCGCGGTTGCCGTCGATGTCGTACGTGACGACCGGACAGCCGGCGAGCTGGCCCTGCGGCAGGGCGCGGGCCAGGCCCTCGCGGCGGCTGGGGTGGACGAGGACGTCCATCGCCGCCGTCAGTTCCGGAACCCGCGCGGGCGGAACGAGGCCGGCGAATAAAAAACGGTCCGTCAGCCCGATCGACTCGATTCGCGCCTGTAATTTTTGTCGCAGGCTGCCGTCGCCGACCCAGAGAAACCGCAGGCGCGGGAAACGTCTGCACAAGTCCGGGGCGAGGTCGATCAGGTCGTCGTGCCCTTTCAGATCGAACAGCCGGGCGATGGTGCCGACGACGACGTGGTCCGGCGACAGGCCCAGCGCCGCGCGCGTCGTCTCGCGCGGCACGGGCGGGTCGAGGAACGGCCGAGTCTCCATGCCGCTGTAGACCGTGACGTACTGCTCCGCCCGCCCGATGCCGGCCGCCAGCGACTGGTCGCGCATCGCGTCGGCGACGCAAACGATCGTGTTCGTCAGCGGGGCCGCCCGGCGTTCCAGGTATTTGTAGACGTTGTTCACGGCCGGTCGCGTGCTGGCGGTGAACGCCAGGCCGTGGATCGTGTGGACGACATTCCGGCAACCGGCCGTTTTCGCCGCATATCGGCCTAAAATGCCGGCTTTGCTGCTGTGGGTGTGCACGACGTCGGGCTTCAATTCGCGCAGCGTGCGCACCAGTTCGCGGTACGCCCGGACGTCGGCGGGGCCGATCGAACGGTGCAGCGCATCGACGGGAACGACGCGGTAGCCGTACGACGTCGCGCGTGCCATCAGCGACCCTTCGGGGCCGACGCTCGGGCCGGTGATGAGTGTGACGTCGTGCCCGCGGTCGTGCTGGCCCTCGCAGCTGAGCAGGGTGTTCTCCTGTGCGCCGCCGACGATCAGACGAGTGATGACGTGGACGATTTTCATGCGTTCGTGACGCAGCGTAGTGCGATGGCCGCGGGTGTAAACCCGCGCGGATTGTCGAGACGACCTAGGACATTTCGGACACGCGGCGGGCTCGCGCGGGTTCACAGCCGCGGCCAGCTGTCACGTCTTCTCGGATCGCTTCGCGCGAGACTAAATCTCAACACGCAGAAAGTGTTGACACGATGTCGCACAAGTGGCCCGCGCTCTATTATCAGCCGCCGTTTTTCACGATTATTCACAGTCCGGCGATTTGTAACCGTGTGCCGCGCTCGCTACGCTCTCGCGTCCGGCGGCTTGGCAATCGCCGGGGAAGATTTATGGCGGATAAATACACCAAAAAGTTCGTCTTCCCCCGAACGATCAACCTGCTGCTGCCGATCCTGGTGCTGCTGGTGGTCGGCGGGGCAACTTACGTTCCTGTGGTCGTCGGTATCGGCATGAGCCCCGAGAACACCGATGTGGGCTACCAACCCGAACAGCCGATCCCGTACAGCCACGCGCTGCACGTCGGTCAGTTGGGGCTGGACTGTCGCTACTGCCACACGACCGTTGACCAGGCCGCCTTTGCCGCGATCCCGCCGGCGCAGACGTGCATGAACTGCCACACGAACGTCAAGAAAGAGTCGCCGAAGCTCCGGCCGCTGATCACGGCATGGGAGACCGGCAAGCCGATCAACTGGGTCACCGTCCACGACCTGCCCGACTTCAGCTACTTCCCGCACTCGGCCCACGTGAACAAGGGCGTCAGCTGCGTCGAGTGCCACGGCCGGATCGACCACATGGGTGAAGAAGGCGTGTACCAGGCCAAGAACCTGTCGATGGGCTGGTGCATTGACTGCCACCGCAAGACCGAAGACGTGCTGCGTCCCCGCGACCAGGTCACGAACCTGGGCTGGAAGGTCGCCGACTTGCAGCACGCGGCCCCCGGCACTGAAAGCCGCCAGGTCTTCGAAGACCTGATGAAGGACAAGAGCGATCCTGCGGCCATTACGCAGCACGATCTGGGAACGTATCTGCAGAGCAAGTACAAGATTCGCGATCACCAGTACCTGACGTCTTGCTCGACCTGTCACCGCTAATTTCGTGAAACCGATGAACGACAAGACCGCGAACGATCAAGGCAACGGCCGCAAGTACTGGCAGAGCCTGACCCAACTGGCCGAGACACCGGGCATGGCGGCCTCGACGGCCCATGCCTTCGACGGCGGCGAGTTCACGGGCTACGACCCGGAAAAGCTCGTCAATTCCAGCCGCCGCAAGTTCCTGAAGCTGGCCGGTGCGTCAATGGCCTTGGCGGGCGTGACCCTCACGGGCTGCCGGCGCTGGCCCAAGGAAAACCTGGTCCCGCAGAACAGCCGCCCCATCGGCCGCATCGAAGGCGTGCCCGAGAAATACGCGACGGTCTGGGAACTCGGCGGCGTGGCGTACCCGCTGCTGATCACCACCTACGACGGCCGCCCGATCAAGGTCGACGGTAACCCCATGCACCCCGCCTGCGCCACGTTCGGCGGCAAGCTCGGCTCCAGCACCCCCGTCGCCCAGGCGAGCCTGCTGGAAATGTACGACCCCGAACGCGCCCGCACGGTCGTGCGCCGGTCCAAGGGCGGAGCCGTACGTCAACCCGTTGCACAGGAAGAGTTTAAGAAGTTCGTCGCCGAGCACTTCGCCAAGTACAACGGCCGTGGCGACAAACTCGCCGTCCTGATCGAGGAGACACGCTCGCCCACGGTCGACGCGACGCTGAGCGCCTTTAAGGCCAAGTACCCGCAGGCGAAGATTTACGAGTACGAAGCCGTCTCGCGCGACAGCGAACTGACGGCCGGCAAGCTGGCGTTCGGCCAGCCGGTCCGGCAGCTGCTGGACCTGAAAAAGGCCAAGATCATCGTCAGCTTCGACGCCGACCTCTTCGGCCACCACCCCAACGCGCTGCGGCACACCAACGATTGGGTGCAGAACCGCAAGTCGGTGGACACGACCAAGACGATGAACCGCATGTACGTGCTGGAAAGCACCTACTCGGTCACCGGCTCCAATGCCGACGAACGCTTCCCCGTCAGCGTCCGCGAGATCGAGCAAATGGTCCTGCAGCTGGGCTACAAGGCCGGCTTCGGCAACGGCCAAGCCGGCCTCAGCCCGGCGCAGCTGACGTACGTCGACACCATTTGGACCGACCTGCAGGCCAACCCCGGCGCGTGCGTCATCGCCGGCGGGTACACGTTGCGGCCGGAAGTGCTGCACGTCATCGCCGCCCTGAACGAAAAAGTCGGCAGCTTCGGCAGCACGATCACGCTGATCCCGCAGGCCGACCGCCCCACCCACGTCGAAGCGATGCGGGCCCTTGTCGAGTCGATCAACACCGGTGGCGTCGAAACGATCGTCGTCCTCGGCGGCAACCCGGTGTACGACGCCCCCTTCGACCTCGGCTTCGCCACCGCGCTCGGCAAGGTGCCGATGAAAGTCGCCCTGTCGCTGTACGAGAACGAAACCACCGTCGCCTGCGACTGGCACGTCAACCGCGCCCATTACCTGGAGTCGTGGGGCGACGCCACGATGTACGACGGCAGCATCGGCGTGCAACAGCCCACCATCGAGCCGTTGTTCGGCGGGAAGACGGTTGCGGAAATCCTCTCGCTGCTGGCCGGCGAAGATTTGTCGTCGCAGGACCTGCTGTACCGCACGTGGGGCAAGCGCCTGAACGAGGCGTTCGTCGCGACCAGCCAGTCGTTCCAGAAGATCCTGCACGACGGCTTCGTGCCCGGAACGCCCGAGCCGGTGACCGTATCCGCCGTGCGGCCTGCCAGCTTCGGCTTCGAAGCCGCCCCCGCGCAGGGGACGTTCGAGCTTCGGTTTGAGCCCGACTACAAGCTTTACGACGGCCGCTTCGCCAACAACGGCTGGCTGCAGGAGTGCCCGCACCCGGTCAGCAAGATCACCTGGGACAACGTCGCCCAGATCAGCTATTCGGACGCTAAAGCGCTCGGCGTGACGCCACGCGATCACACCAACGACGTGCTGCAGATCGAAGTGAATGGCCAGACGCTCAGCATCCCGGCCTGTGTGGTGCCCGGACAGCCCAAGGGCGTGGTCACGCTGGCGCTCGGGTACGCCCGCAAGGTCGCCGGCGCGGTGGTCCTGTCCGACCGCCACGGCTCGATCGGCCAAGGCATTGGCTACGACACGTACAAGCTGCGCACCAGCCGTTCCATGTGGACGCTGCCGGGCGCGAAGGTCACCAACACGTACGAGACGGTCGACGTCGCCAGCCTGCAGGGCGCCCACTTCATTGAGCCGCTGGGCTACGAGGTGCGGACCACACGTGTCGGCGAAAAAGGCGAAGGCGGCCTGATCGTGCACGAAAGCACGCTGGCGGCGTTCGTCAAGAACCCGCAGGCCCCCCACCAGCACGCCCACAAGCTGCTGCCGCTGCAGCTGTTCCCCGAGCCGTACAAGACCGAACAGAAGCGGCCCGGCGGGCCGACCGCGTTCAACGAGCCGCACGCCTGGGGCATGACCATCGATATGAACGCCTGCATCGGCTGCCAGGCCTGTGTCGTG
>DASVSC010000237.1:0-4144 GCA_036388295.1 Tepidisphaeraceae bacterium
CCTTGCGCGTCAGCCGGCCACGGTTCAACTCATTCACGCATCAACCGATCAACCCTCCTACCATCGGGCATGTCGCAGTACCGCTGGCTCATCTTCGCGCTCTTGGGGGCGGTTTTCGCTGCTATCGTGAATGTCCTGAGCAAAAAGGCGCTGGCCCGAACGGACGCGACGCTCGCCATCACGCTGCAAAGTCTGCTGATGCTGACGACCCTGGCGATCCTGACCACTGCATTCGGCGGCTGGAGCAAGCTCGGTGACACGCCGAAATGGGCCCTGGGCCTGCTCGTCCTCTCCGGCATCGCGGCGGGGATGTCCTGGTTCTTCGGCTACCAAGCCCTGCAGATGACCGACGTGTCCAAGGCCACGACGGTCGACCGTCTTAGCCTGTTGTTCGCGGTCTTGCTGGCCGTGGTGTTCCTACGCGAGCGACCGAGCGCGCTGAATTGGACGGGCATCGCCCTGATGCTGATCGGCGCCGTCTGCGTCGCGCAAAGCAACGGCAAACCCAAGGCCGACCAATCCCCTGCGACGAAAGAAGCGTGCCTGGAAACCGTCGCCCCCGAACCGTCCGGCAAGGCCGTTTAGAACAGCGCGTCGTTTCACGTAGCTGCGTCTGATTCGTGGCACGCCGTTCGTGTAGCCAAAGCCTCACCGCAACCTGCTTATTGGCCCGTCCCCAGCACCCGCTCTGCCGCGCGATACCCGGTTTTGATCGCCCCTGCGACCGTTCCGATCAGGCCGCGGTGCGTGTGTTCACCGGCGAAAAATAACGTGTCTTCGATAGGTTCCGCCAGGTCATCCGGCGCGTCGGCACCGCCGACGGCGACATAGCTGTACGCCCCGCGCGAGAACGCGTCGGCCGACCAGTCGTGGACGTAAACCGACAAGATCTCCGCGTCGATCGTCTTGGCCGGTTTATCGAACAGCATCGCAAGGGATTGCACCGCGGCCCGGCGCAGCGACAGCGCGTCACCCGCCAGCCGGTCCGCCACGGTTCCGCCGGCCCAGCCGACCAGCAGGTTGGTCCGCATCGGCAGCTTCGTCCACCAGACCGGAATCGGTGCGTCCATTTGGTGCAAAAACAACGCGTCCCGGTCAGCCCATTGTTCCCAAAAGGCGCTCCGGCAGCGCAGCGTGAACTTCCGCACGCCGCCCATCACCAGCTTGTCCTGAATCAAGGATCGGGTCGGCAGTTCCGGTTCGAACGCGACGCCTGTCGCCGTGTCGGCCGGCTGCTGCAACACGCCAAGCGGCAGGGCGACGACCGCCTGCCTCGCCCGGTACGTGCGCGATCCCGCGGCCGTGTCTGCTGTCACTTCAACCCGTCCGCGTCGCCAGATCACGCGTCGAACGACGACGCCGCATTCGATGCGGGATTCACCACTGATATGCCTCGCCAGGGCCGCGATCAGTTGGTCGTATCCGCCGATCAGGAAATGCTGTCGTTCGCCGTCCTGTGCGTCTTCCTCGTCGTTGGAGTCCAGAATGGATCGCACGCTGATCCGCCCGGCGTCCGCCGCATTAAATCCTTCGACGTACGCCCGCGCCCGCGTCGCGATGTCTGGCGCGGTATCCGGGTGTCGCTTCAGATAATCGTCAAAGGATTCGTCCCTCCCGTCGGCCACGGTCAGGTTTGCCAGCAAGTCTTCGGCCGACGTCCAAGGTCCGTCCGCTTCCTGCGGCGGCTGGTCCGTGCCGTCGTGATGACGTTCGGGAATGTCACAGGCGACCAGCCCCGCCTCGGCCAGCAGGTCGAACGTCTCCGGCGGGCGGCCGTGAATGAACTCGGGGCCGAGGTCGATCGGCAGGGGATGGTCGATCGTTCGGTGCGTCAGGATGCGCCCGCCGATGCGGTCGCGTCCTTCTAAGACGAGCACGCGGCGCGAGCCGGCCAAACGCCGCGCTGCGGCGAGGCCGGCCGCGCCGGCGCCCAAGATTAACACATCGGCGTCGTCCGCCGATTCTGAAGTCGGAGTCATGTCCGCCAGCCGCCTTGCTTACGTGCCGGCCGGCTTTGTCCCGTTCGATTGCGGTCCGTTGCGTCGCCCCGACGCCCCGAGCGGTCCCGCCCGGCCGCCGTCGCGGTTAACCTTGCCCGTCGAATAGGACGGGTGCGTGTCACGTCGGTCCCCGCGCTTCACGCCGCCACCGGCCGTGATGCCGCGGTTGGCCTGCGTACGCAATTCGTGTTCCGAGTGCCGCCCGGTCGGGTTCTCGATCTCCGCATGGACCTTGCTGCTCACCGGCACAGCGCCTTCGAGTCGTGCGGTTTTGTGATTCGGCTTGCTCATCGGTATCTCCTGTTGGGTAAGACTGATCCACTGTAAGCAGGCCGATTTCGAGAGTGGGTTGCTAAAATCCGATTCACCATTTGCTCAATCGGTGCGCGCGGTCGCGTCGTTCATCGCCTTCCACTTCAGCAGTGTGCGGAGCGGGCCGTTCGGTTTGGCGGGAATAGTGGGAACCGCGCCGGCGTAGACGTGGCCGACGGTGCCGTCGATGGAGAGGGTGTCGTCGGGGCCGAAGGTGTGCGTGCGGCGGACCATTTTAATCGTCAGGCGGCGGGCGGCTTCGTCGATCTTCATGGCTTTGACACCGACGACGCAGGTGCGATTCATGCCGCGCGCGACGACGGCGGCGTGGCTGGTCATGCCGCCCGTGCTGGTCAGGACGCCACGGGCGGCGTGGAAGCCGCCGATGTCGTCGGGGTAGGTTTCCGGGCGGACGAGGATGATCGCCTCGCCGGCCGCGGCGCGCGCTTCGGCTTCGGCCGCCGTGAACGCGATTCGTCCGACGGCCGCGCCCGGCGACGCGGCCAGGCCATCGGCGAGCGGCGCCGGCCGTTGTTTCGGGTCGAACACCGCCGGACGCAAACGGCTGATCATTTCGGCGTCGACGCGCGACACGGCCGTGCGTTCGTCGATCAGTCCTTCGGCCACCATGTCGACCGCTATTTTCACGGCCGCCGCTGCGGTGCGCTGGGCGGTGCGCGTTTGCAGCAGATAGAGCACGCCGTGTTCGATGGTGAACTCAAAATCCTGCACGTCGCGGTAACGCTGCTCGAGCGTGTCGCGCACCGTTTGCAGTTCGGCCCAGAGGCGGCGGTCCCATTTCGGGAAATGCTTCCGGCAGTTCAGCGGCGTGCGCACGCCGCCGACCAGGTCCTCGCCCAGGGCGTTTATGACGAACTCCCCGAAGAAGCCGCGGCGGCCGGTGGACGGGTCGCGGGTAAAGGCTACGCCTGTGGCGCTGTCGTTGCCGCTGTTGCCGAAGACCATCGCCTGCACCGTGACGGCCGTGCCGGGCAGGCCGGTGATGTGGTTGATGTCGCGGTAGCGCACGGCCCGGCGGCCGGTCCAGCTTTTGAAGACGGCTTCCGTGGCGTGCAGCAGTTGGTCGAACGGGTCTTGTGGGAAGGCGTGGCCGGTTTCGCGCTCGTACAGCGCGACGGCTTCGTCGGCGATCAGGCGCATGGCGTTTTCGTCCAGATGCCGGTCGTCATCGACGTCGAAATGCGCGCGGGCCGCGCGCATCAGGTCTTCGAAGCCCAGCCCGTCGACGCCGTCGACAGCCGTCGCGTACATGGCGATCAGGCGGCGGTAACTGTCGTAGGCGAACCGCCCGCGTCCGGCGTCGGCCAGCGCCGCCACGATGGACGCGTTCAGGCCGACGTTCAGGACGGTTTCCATCATGCCGGGCATGGAGACGCCCGCGCCGGATCGGACGGAGACGAGCAGCGGATTCACCGGATCGCCGAAGCGCCGGCCGGTGATCTTCTGCAGGCGGGCGACTGCTTTGCGCACGTCGTCGGCCAAGCCGTCCGGCAGGCGGCCGGCGGCGTGATAGGCGGCGCACTGGTCGGCCGGTAGGGTGAAACCCGGCGGCACCGGCAGGCCGGCGCGGGTCATGTCGGCCAGGTTCGCGCCCTTGCCGCCGAGCCGGTCGCGCATCGAAGTCCGGCCGTCGGCGCGGCCGTTGGCGAAAAAGTAAACGCGACGCGGGACAGGCATGAGGCGGCATTGTAAGAGGTGGACGCGTAAATCCAGGCGGAAAACGGGGACGCTTGTTCGGCTCGGAACATCTTCAAGCCGGCGTAGCGACGGCGTTTGCTCCCCCTCCCCTTGCGGGAGGGGGTGGGGGGAGG